>NZ_NOZC01000038.1:0-91045 GCF_002258545.1 Rhodococcus sp. 05-2255-3B1
TTCGGCTGCTGCAGGATCGGGACGCGCACCGTCGCTCGCAGCGGCAGGGCTCGTGCTGTCCTTGCCGCCGGTCTCGTCGTGGATGATCGATGTCGGGTCGGCGGGGTTGTTCACTCCCGGTTTCGCGGCTTTGGAGAACAAGGCTTCGAGGTAGGCGCGTAGCTCGGGGTCCACGCAGAATTTTCCTTCGGACATTCCGTCGGCACCCTGCTCACCGAGGTAGAAGAACGCATCCCGCCGCTTCCGTGGCCTCGGCTTTCCGTCTTCGTCTTCGTCGTGGTCGCCGTCGGGGTTGAGGATCGAGTCCAAATGCGCGACGACCGGCGCGAAGTCGTCGGGCCGGAACTTCTTCGCCTCTGTCACCAATTGCTGTTCGGCGAGATCGCGGGTCTGCGGATCGACACTCGAGGGGAGATGTCTGAAGAATTCGCGGATCATCTGCACATGCTTGGCATCGAGCAACCCCGCCCGCAGTGCTTCGGCAGTTCGCGGCAGCAACGGCGGCAGGACTTCCCCCGAGAACGCAGTCCGGTCACCCAACTCGGCAGCCAGACGCACCCGAGCTCCTGCTGCTCGTGGGGTGATCCGCAGCATCCACGCCACCGACGACGGCACCGATCCCGGATACACATCGAGGCCGTGCTGAGAGATCAGCTCGTTGAGCCAGGTGTACGAGTACGCGGTCAGGGATCTCGTCGCCGTTTCCATCCGTTGGATCACCGCGCGCCGGTCCGCGTTCGACCACGCTACCGACGACTGTTCCGCCAACTCCGCGACCGAGGACTCGACCCGGTCGACCAGTGCCGACAGTTCGGGATCGGACACCTCAGGGGCGGGCGGCACCGTCTCGATGCCGTCCACCCCTGATCCGCCGTCCCCCGAAAGCATGCACTAAATCTATCGCGACCCACCGACACACTTTCGAACACACGTTCTCATGGATTCGGGGCGGAGCGAGATGCAGACGTCAGCGACGCTTCCCGCTGCGTCGGGCGTTCGTCTTCGTCTTGGCAACGGGGCGAGCGGGTTTGGAGGGGTGCGCTTTCTTCTTCTTGACCGGTGCTTCGTCCGACGGTCCGCGTGAACTGCGGGTCGAGCGGCCGCGGACGATACCGATGAATTCCTCGATGCGGTCGTCCTCGCGTTCGGCGACCCAGGCCAGTGCAATCTGTGACTGCTCGACATCGGTCACCGGGCGGTAGACGAGGTCCTTGCGGGCATTGAATCGTGCGACCGAGTGCGGCACGATCGCCACCCCGAGCCCGGCGGCCACGTACTCGAACGTCTCGGCAACGGAATTCATCGGCGGCAGTTCCGGTCGACTCCCGGACACGAGTTCGGTTGCCACCGCTGCCCATTCGGGCACGGTCGCTGGTTCGGCGAGCAGATGCTCGTCGGCGAGATCGGTCGCGGTGACCGAATCGAATGCGGCGACCGCGTGGTCTTTCGGGACCACCACCACCTGCACTTCCTGGTACAGACCGATCGCGTTGAGCCCATCGCGATCGATCGGCGGACGAACGAAGCTCACATCGACCGTTCCGTCGCGCAGGGCCGACACCTGTGTCTGCGGCGTCGTCGCCACCACGGACAGCGTGACGTCGGGGAACCGATCCGCCCAGATGCGTGTCCACTTCGTCAGCGTCACGCCTTCGGCGTATCCGATGGTGAAGGTCGTCGGCTCTGCCGCAGCGACCTGCGCGAGTTCCGAGAGCCGATCGTCCTCGGCGATCTCCACCAGGGCTCGCTCGAGCAGATCGCGGCCTTCCGCGGTGAGCTCGGTGGGGGATGCCCCGGGCACGAACAGGTCGACGCCGAGCTGTTCCTCGAGTTCCACGATCGTCTTGCTCAAGCGGATCCGCGAAATTCCGAGCGACCGAGCAGCGCGCGCGAAATGCAGTTGCTGCGCCACCGCCGCGTACCAGCGCAGTGTCTGCACATCGATGTTCACGATGTCGAGCCTATGGGACGAGGAGGGCAGTGAGGGACGGTGGCGTCGAGAGCGCCGGCGGCCGGATAAGCTGGTCCGGTGAGCCCGGAGAACAAACAGCAGACCATGAAGCCATTGACCGCGGCGAACAAGCTCGGCATCTACCTTCCCGCAGCACCCGAAGAATTCCAGAACTCGATGATCAGCCGGTCCGACCTGGACGCACTGCGCAGCGATCCGCCGCAGTGGTTGACCGACCTGCAGACCAACGGCCCCTTCCCCCGCGACGTCATCGCCAAGAAGCTCGGCGTGTCCATCGCGGGGCTGGCCCGCGGCGGTGTCACCGAAGCGCTGACCACCGAGGCAATCGACGAACTCGTCGCCAGCCCGCCCCAGTGGCTCGTTCGCGAGCGTCGCACCCAGATTCAGGTGCGCAAGGATGCCGAACGCATCAAGGAAAAGCAGGAAGCGCGTCGCACCTCGGGCAACCGACCGACCAAGCTGCGCAACCTCTAACGCGAGACGATCCCGTCGAGGTAGCGCCACCGGCCGTCGATGCGGGCGAAGCGGCTGACCTCACTCATCGAGCCCGCCCCGTCGGGATGCTTGTACCGAGCTCGGAACTCGACCGTTCCCGCGTCGTCGAACATGCCACCGGCGTCGGTTGCGAGAATGTCGAGTCGATACCACCGCTGGTCGGGGTCCAATTCCAGCTCGGCCGGTGCGGTGTCGGGATGCCACGACGCGCGGAGATAGGCCACATCGCCGACGGCGAACGCGGTGAATCGCGATCGCATCAGCTTCTCCGCCGTCGGCGCGCTCGCATCCCCGCGCAGATACGGCTCGCAACAGGCATCGAACGTGTCACCACTCGAACACGGACACCGTCCGCTCACTCGTCGACAACTTCGACGGAATAGGTGCCCAGTTCGTGCTCGTCCCGTTTGCCGACGTCCTGGATCCAGGTGTTGGCCTCCAGAAGCGTGTCGAACAGTCCCAGTGGAATCGGATCGCCGCCGAGGGCATTCTTCATGATCACGCGATATTTTCTCACGGAGTCACCCGCCGGACGGTCGCCAGAAACGTTGCGGCGGCAAAGAACAGCCCGGCGAACGTGCGATTCATCGTCTTCTGTTGACGCTGGGATTTCATCAAGCGCAACACCCGCGACGCCAGCGAGGTGTACCCCGTCATCACGAGCATGTCGACCGCGACCATCGTGGCGGCGATCAGCAGGTACTGGACGACGAGAGGCCGTGTCGGATCGAGGAACTGGGGGAGCACCGCGACCATGAAGACGACAGCTTTCGGGTTGCTGGCGTTGACGAGGAAGCCTCGGGCGAGCATCGTCGTGCCACGGTCGGCTACTGCCGGGGCGTCGGCGACCTCGGTCGGGGCTGCCCGCCACTGTCGAACTCCGAGGTAGACCAGGTATGCGACGCCGAACCATTTGATGACGGAGAAGGCCAGCGTCGAGCTCGCCAAGACGGCTCCCAGTCCGACGGCGACGACGCCGATCTGAATCAGCAGACCGATCTGCAGCCCGAAGATGTTCCAGTATCCGCGGCGCAGGCCGTAGCGGAGCCCGGTGGACATCGACGCGATGGCACCGGCACCGGGGGAGAGACTGATGACGATGCTCGCGCCGAGAAAGGCGAGCCACACTGACCAGGACATGGGTTCATTGAACTACGGCCGTCAACTCCGATTCGGCCCGGTAGGTGTGTCGAACCGGGCGCTGTGGGGTAGACCGCGGACATGGCAGACATCAGAACCATCGACACAGGCCCGCAGCACGTCACCCGTCAGACCGAGGTGCGGGCACCGGCGTCCGAACTGTTCGACATGGTGGCCGATCCGAAGCGGCACGGCGAGCTCGACGGATCCGGCACCGTCAAGGACACTGTGCGCGGCCCCGATCGACTCAGCACCGGTGCGAAATTCTCCGTCGGCATGAAGCAGTACGGCGTGCCCTACAAGATCACCAGCACCGTCACCGAGTTCGTCGACGCCGATCGGCACAAGGTCGTCGAGTGGCAGCATCCGATGGGGCACAGCTGGCGCTGGGAGTTCGAGGAGAAGCAGCCGGGCCTGACCACGGTCACCGAGAGCTTCAAGTACGGCACCGCCAAGGTCCCGAAAATGCTCGAGCTGTTCAAGATGCCGCAGAAGAACGCGCAGGGCATCACGAGCACGCTGCACAACCTCGCTGCTCGCTACGCCTGACCCGAATCTATTCTGACCGGCATGCCGATCGATCCCGATACCAAGAACTGGACCTGGGTACTCGAGCGAGCGTGCCCGGACTGCGGGTTCGACTCGAGCGCCGTCGTGTACGACGACATCCCGGACCTCATCCGCGCCGACGTCGAGCGTTGGGAGGCGGTGCTGCAGCGCGACGACGCAGCACTGCGCCCCGACGACTCGACGTGGTCCGCACTCGAGTACGCCGCGCACGTACGTGACGCGCACCGCATCTTCCGCACCCGGCTGGCGTTGGTGTTGGCCGAAGACGATCCCGAGTTCGCCAACTGGGACCAGGACGCCACGGCGCTGGCCGAGAACTACAACGCCCAGGACCCAGCGAAGGTGGCATCCGAACTCGGTGACGCTGCGCGCGCCCTCGCGGACGATTTCGCTGCCGTTCCGCCGGAGAACCGGCAGCGGACCGGTCGACGAAGTGATGGATCGAACTTCTCGGTCGAGTCACTGGCCGCCTACTACATTCACGACCCCATCCATCATCTGTGGGACGTGCGGGGCTGATCCGAATTCGGTGGAACTATCCTGGGTGTTCGAACCACACTGTTTCGACCGAACCCCGGCACCGAACCGACTTCACGAAGGGGCCCACTATGCCTGCCCGCATCGAGCTCGCCCGCGTCGATCTACGCGGACGAACTCCATCCACCGCCGAACTACGCGGCGCACTTCCCCGAGGCGGAGTGGATGTCGATTCGGTGCTGCATCAGGTTCGCCCTGTCGTCGACGCCGTCCGAGAACGCGGCACCGAGGCTGCGCTCGAGTTCAGCGAGAAGTTCGACGGCGTCCGGCCGGATCGCGTTCGCGTTCCGCAGGAAGAGCTGGTCAAGGCCCTCGCCGAGCTCGATTCGGATGTTCGAGCCGCCCTCGAGGTCGCCATCGAACGAACCCGTCTGGTGCACTCCGATCAGCGCCGAACCGACCACACCACACAGGTGGTGCCCGGCGGCACGGTGACCGAACGCTGGATCCCTGTCGATCGCGTCGGGTTGTACGTGCCCGGCGGTAACGCCGTGTATCCGTCGTCGGTCGTGATGAACGTGGTGCCCGCGCAGATCGCAGGCGTCGGATCTCTGGTGGTGGCGTCGCCGCCGCAGAAGAACTTCGGCGGACTGCCGCACCCGACGATCTTGGCCGCGGCCCAGCTGCTCGGCGTCGACGAGGTCTGGGCGGTCGGCGGCGGCCAGGGTGTCGCGCTGCTCACCTACGGCGGCGTCGACACCGACGGCGGCGAGTTGGCACCGGTCGATCTCATCACCGGTCCCGGCAACATCTACGTCACCGCCGCCAAACGACTGTGCCGCTCGCTCGTCGGAATCGACTCCGAGGCAGGGCCGACCGAGATCGCGATCCTCGCCGACGCCACCGCGGACCCCGTTCACGTGGCAGCTGACCTCATCAGCCAGGCCGAACACGACGTCATGGCGGCCAGCGTGTTGGTCACCGACAGCATCGAACTGGCCGATGCCGTGGACCAGGCCGTCAACGCACAGATGGCATCGACGCGGCACGCCGAGCGGGTGGCCACCGCGCTGAACGGCAGCCAGTCCGGCATCGTGCTGGTCGACGACGTCACGCAGGGATTGGCCGTGGTCAACGCCTACGCCGCCGAGCACCTCGAGATCCAGACGAAGGACGCATCCGACGTCGCAGCCCGGGTGCGCAGCGCCGGTGCCGTGTTCGTCGGAGCGTGGTCGCCGGTGAGCCTCGGCGACTACTGCGCCGGTTCCAATCACGTACTGCCGACGGCAGGATGCGCGCGCCACTCGTCCGGCCTGAGTGTGCAGACGTTCCTTCGCGGTATCCACGTGGTCGACTACAGCGAAGCCGCCCTGAAAGACGTCGCGGCGCATGTCATTGCGCTCGCCAACGCCGAGGATCTACCGGCCCACGGCGAGGCGGTGCGGCTGCGGTTCGAAGGGTTGCGTACCGGTGATGCGTCATGAGTGATGCTTTGGGACGGTCGATCTCGCTGAACGACCTCCCGCTGCGCGAGGCGCTGATCGGCAAATCACCCTACGGCGCGCCGCAGCTCACCGTGCCGGTTCAGTTGAACACCAACGAAAATCCGCACCCGCCGACGCAGGCATTGATCGACGATGTAGCCGACTCCGTTCGACTCGCCGCCGGGCAGCTGCATCGCTACCCCGATCGCGATGCCGAAGCGCTGCGGGCCGACCTGGCTCGATACCTCACCGAGCAGACCGGCTTCGCCGTCGACACCGCCAACGTGTGGGCGGCCAACGGCTCCAACGAGATTCTGCAGCAGTTGCTCCAGGCCTTCGGGGGACCGGATCGCACCGCGCTCGGATTCGTGCCGTCGTACTCGATGCACCCGATCATCTCCTCCGGGACGCAGACCGAATGGATTCCGGCCAAGCGTCGGGCAGATTTCTCTCTGGACGTCGACTACGCCGTCGGTGCGATCGAAGAACGCAGGCCCGACGTCGTGTTCGTCACCAGCCCCAACAATCCGACGGGCCACAGCATCGACGAGGCGGATCTACGCCGAATCCTCGATGCCGCACCGGGAATCGTGGTGGTCGACGAGGCCTACGCGGAATTCTCCTCCGCTCCCAGCGCCATCGGGTTGATCGAGAGCTACCCCGGCAAGATCGTGGTCAGCCGAACCATGAGCAAGGCGTTCGCGTTCGCCGGTGGTCGGTTGGGATATCTGGTGGCTGCCCCGGCCGTCGTCGACGCAATGTTGTTGGTGCGCTTGCCCTATCACCTCTCGGTCGTCACGCAGGCGGCTGCACGAGCGGCGTTGCGGCACGCCTCGGACACTCTCGGGAGCGTGGCCGAGCTCTCCGCCGAACGAGATCGGGTGGCAGCGGCTCTGGGAGACCAGGGTTACGAGGTGGTGCCGTCCGACGCCAACTTCCTGCTCTTCGGCCGGTTCGCCGATGCGGCCGCGACCTGGCAGCGGTACCTGGACGACGGCGTGCTCATCCGGGACGTCGGGATTCCCGGCTATCTGCGCGTCACCATCGGATTGGCGCACGAGAACGACCGATTCCTCACCGTCAGCGCAGCACTCGCATCGACCGAAACAGCAGAGGCACCGAAGTGACCACACCCGCTCCCCGCATCGCCAAGATCGAGCGCACCACCAAGGAATCCGACATCTCGGTGGAGCTGAACCTCGACGGCACCGGCATCGTCGACATCTCCACCGGTGTGCCGTTCTACGACCACATGCTCACCGCGCTCGGAACCCACGCTCGGTTCGACCTGACCGTGCGGGCGAAGGGCGACATCGAGATCGAGGCGCACCACACCGTCGAGGACACCGCGATCGTGCTCGGCCAGGCTCTCGGCCAGGCCCTCGGTGACAAGGCCGGCATCACTCGGTTCGGCGATTCGTTCATCCCGATGGACGAAACACTGGTGCATGCGGCGGTCGACGTGTCCGGTCGTCCGTACTGCGTGCACACCGGTGAGCCCGATTACATGGTGCACTCCGTCATCGGCGGCTACCCGGGCGTTCCGTACTCCACGGTGATCAACAAGCACGTGTTCGAGACGCTGGCGTCGAACGCTCGGATCGCGCTGCACGTGCGGGTGATCTACGGCCGGGATCAGCATCACATCACCGAGGCCGAGTTCAAGGCCGTGGCTCGGGCATTGCGCCAGGCCACCGAGTACGACCCTCGCGTGACCGGTGTGCTGTCCACCAAGGGAAGTCTGTGACCGGTCGATCGGCGCTCGTGCGTTGAACGGCCTGAGCTCCGTCCGTGGTCTTCCGGCCGCGATGGCGATGGGCGCGGCATCGTTCGGCGGCTGGGGATTACTGCTCCCGGTGGTTCCCCTCGCGGTGTCCCAGTCCGGATCATCGGACGCGGTGGCAGCGGCCAGCACCGCGATCTTCATGGCCACGACGGTGATCACTCAGCTGTTCGTGCCGAGCATGTTGATGCGAGTCGGCCACCGCGCGGTTCTGGCCGCCGGGTGTCTGCTTCTCGGGTTGCCCGCCCTGCTGTTCATCGTCTCCGTCGATGCCGTACCGGCGCTGGCGGTGTCCGCGCTGCGGGGCACCGGTTTCGGAATGTTGACGGTTGCCGGCGCGGCCATCGTCGCCGAGCTCGCTCCGACAGCGCTGCTCGGCCGGGCCACGGGTGCGCAGGGGATCGCCGTCGCTCTGGCTCAGATGGTCACGCTGCCACTGGGTCTGGTTATTTTCGCGGCGAGTCCGACGGCCGTGTTCGTACTCGGTGCTCTCGTGCCCGCCGCAGGCCTGATCGGCGTCGCGCTCCTGCCGCCCACCCGACCCGCCCCGCAGCCGCCCAGAATCGAGCGAGTTCGCCTCGACAAGCGCCGATTCCTGGTGCCTTGTCTCGTCGTGGCCTCGGTGTCGGCGGCCTACGGGGGAATCACCAGTCTGTTGCCGATCGCCGAATCGAACCGAGCTGCGATGATCGGACTCGCACTGGCCGTCGTCAGTGCCTCGATGCTCGTCGGGCGTTACGCCGCGGGGTCGGTGGCCGACCGCATCGGAATAGGACGCTCGGTGTTTCCGGCGTTGGTGTCGGCGGCAATCGGTATCGCTCTGTTCGCGATCGCCGCGCTCGGCGGCATGCCCGCTGCGCTGTTCTTCGTCGCAGCCGTCCTGTTCGGAATCGGGTACGGCGCGTGCCAGAACGACAGTCTCGTGATGGCGTTCGACGCAGCCGGTCCGGCCCGATACAGCAGCGCGAGCGCCGTCTGGAACATCAGTTTCGACGCGGGAACCGGGGCGGGCGCACTCGCCCTCGGTGTCCTGGCGACGAGTGTGGGTTACACCGCGGGATTCGCCGCAGCAGCAACGGCGGTGGTCGCAGTCGCGGCGGTGGCGCTCGTCGCGAGACCACGCCCCGATAGACTTCCCGCATGACTTCTGTGGTGTTGCTCGATTACGGCTCGGGCAATCTGCACTCGGCGAAGCGGGCTCTCGCCCGAGTCGGTGCCGATGTGACCGTGACCTCGGACTTCGACGAGGCACTGAATGCAGAAGCGCTGGTCGTTCCCGGTGTCGGTGCATTCGCCGCCTGCATGGAAGGGCTGCTGGCGGTGAAAGGCGAGCGCATCATCGGGCGACGCCTGGCGGGCGGTCGCCCCGTCCTCGGCATCTGTGTCGGAATGCAGATCCTCTTCGACCGCGGGGTCGAGTTCGGGGTCGAGGCCGACGGGTGCGGGGAGTGGCCGGGAACGGTCGAGCGCTTGCAGGCCGAGGTGCTGCCCCACATGGGATGGAACACCGTCGAGGCACCGGAGAAGAGCGTGCTGTTCGACGGCATCGATCCCGACACCCGGTTCTACTTCGTGCACTCCTACGCCGCGCAACAGTGGGAGCTCGAACCCAGCGACACCATCGCCGCCCCGTTGCTCACCTGGGCCGATCACGGCGGCCGGTTCCTCGCCGCGGTCGAGAACGGCGCTCTCTCGGCCACCCAGTTCCACCCGGAGAAGTCCGGCGACGCCGGGGCCGCGCTGCTCGAGAACTGGGTCCGATCGGTGTGAGCGACCGCGAGTTCTCACTGGGTCGCTTGGCGGTTCGCGCACTCGGTGCGGCTGTGGCCGTGCTGGCCATCGCGACGGCACTGATCGCTGTGCTGCAGCCGAGTGCCGGGGTGGGCTTGGTCATCGCATTGGCCGGTGTGGTCGGCGCGATCGCGGCGATGGGTGTGGTGTCCACGCGCATGACGCGCAAGGAACTCCGGTAGGACCACAGGCGACCCGTTTTGAGTTCACGGACGCTCGGCCCGTAGCATAACCGCACGTGAGCCTGGTCTTATTGCCTGCTGTCGATGTCGCAGGCGGCGAAGCTGTCCGTCTCGTTCAAGGAGAAGCCGGAAGCGAAACGAAGTACGGGTCGCCCCGTGACGCGGCCCTCGCGTGGCAGAACGACGGTGCCGAGTGGGTCCATCTGGTGGATCTCGACGCTGCGTTCGGACGCGGATCCAACCGCGAGCTGCTGGCGTCGGTCGTCGGCGAGCTCGACGTCCAGGTGGAGCTGTCCGGCGGAATTCGCGACGACGAGTCGCTGCGCGCGGCGCTGGCGACCGGTTGTGCGCGAGTCAATCTCGGCACCGCAGCGCTCGAGGATCCGCAGTGGTGCTCCCGCGCGATCGGCGAGTTCGGTGATCGCGTCGCCGTCGGTCTGGACGTGCTGATCGTCGACGGCGCACCGCGGTTGCGCGGCCGCGGCTGGGTGAGCGACGGCGGCGATCTGTGGGAGGTTCTGGAGCGGCTCGAGCGCGACGGGTGCTCGCGCTACGTCGTCACCGACGTGACCAAGGACGGCACGTTGACCGGGCCCAACCTCGAACTGCTCGCCGACGTGTGCGCCAAGACCGACAAGCCGGTCATCGCATCGGGCGGCGTGTCCACGATTGCCGACCTGGAAGCGATCGCCGGACTGGTCGACCGCGGTGTCGAAGGTTCCATCGTCGGAAAGGCTCTGTACGCCGGACGTTTCACGCTTCCGGACGCTCTCGCTGCGGTGTCTCGGTAACGCAGGAATGACCCTTCCCGAGGAACCGACTCGTCTGCTCGAGATCGCCGGAGGTCTGCTCGACGGCATCCACGATCGGTTCGTCGCCGGCGTCGGCGCACCGAGTGCAGTGCAGAAGGGCCCCGACGACTTCGCCACCGCAGTGGATCTGGAGCTCGAGCGGCGGCTCGGTGCGGAATTGCACGAAGCCACCGGAATCGCTGTTCACGGTGAGGAGTTCGGGGGACCGGATCTGAACTCGGGACTCGTCTGGGTGCTGGACCCGATCGACGGCACCTTCAACTATTCGTCGGGATTGCCGTCGGCCGGAACGTTGTTGGCGTTGCTCGACGATGGCGAGCCGATCCTCGGGCTCACGTGGCTGCCGTTGGTGGACCAGCGTTTCGCCGCTGTGGCAGGCGGCCCCCTGTTGCTCAACGGTGCCGCACTTCCGGCGCTGCAGCCGAAAGCATTGCGCGAGTCCATGATCGGGTTCGGTGCGTTCAATGTGGCCAGCCGCGGTTCGCTGCCGGGTCGGTTCCGATTCCGCATCCTCGAAGAGCTGTCGATGCATTCCTCGCGACTGCGGATGCACGGTGCCACCGGAGTCGATCTCGCCTACACCGCCAGCGGAGTTCTCGGCGGCGCGGTGGTCTTCGGGCACCGGGCCTGGGACAACGCAGCCGGCGCACTGCTGGTACGCGCGGCAGGCGGAATCGTCACCGACCTCGCGGGCGAACCCTGGACGGTCGACTCGGCGTCGGTGCTCGCAGCCGGACCGGGAGTGCACGAAGAATTGCTGAAGGTGATCACCGAACTCGGTGATCCAGTCGACTACCTGGAAGGACCGGTGCGATGAGCGTCGCGGTCAGAGTGATCCCGTGCCTCGACGTCGACGCCGGACGCGTCGTCAAGGGAGTGAACTTCGAGAACCTCCGCGACGCAGGCGATCCCGTCGAGCTCGCGGCCGCCTACGACGCGCAGGGGGCCGACGAGCTGACCTTCCTCGACGTCACCGCGTCGACGTCGGACCGAGGCACGATGCTCGACGTCGTGAGCCGCACCGCCGAGCAGGTGTTCATCCCGCTCACCGTCGGCGGGGGAGTGCGCACCGTCGCCGACGTGGATCGACTGCTGCGAGCCGGGGCGGACAAGGTCAGTGTCAACACCGCAGCGATCGCGCGACCGGAACTGCTGCGTGAACTGAGCGAACGATTCGGTTCGCAGTGCATCGTGCTCTCGGTCGATGCACGAACCGTTCCCGACGGTCAGCAGGACACCCCGTCGGGCTGGGAGGTCACCACCCACGGCGGCAAACGCGGCACCGGCATCGATGCCGTCGAATGGGCAGTACGGGGAGCGGAATTGGGCGTCGGTGAGATCCTGCTCAATTCGATGGACGCCGACGGAACCAAAGCCGGATTCGATCTGCCGATGATCGCCGCCGTCCGGAGCGCGGTGCACGTGCCGGTGATCGCCAGTGGCGGAGCAGGCGCCGTGGAACACTTTTCGCCGGCAGTGCACGCCGGCGCGGACGCGGTTCTCGCCGCGAGCGTGTTCCATTTCGGTGATCTCACCATCGGCCAGGTCAAGGATGCGATGCGTGCCGAACGCATCGTCGTCCGATAGCGAAGAGGATTTCCGATGACACTCGACCCGAGTCTGTCCGCGCGGCTCAAGCGCAACGAGGCCGGACTGTTCAGCGCCGTCGTGCAGGAACGGTCGACCGGTCAGGTACTCATGGTGGCCTGGATGGACGACGAGGCGCTGGCACGAACCCTCGAAACCCGCAAGGGCACTTACTATTCCAGGTCCAGGCAGCAGTACTGGATCAAGGGTGAGACGTCGGGTCACACGCAGTACGTGCACGAGGTTCGACTCGACTGCGACGGTGACACCGTGCTCCTGGTCGTCGACCAGGTCGGCGCGGCGTGCCACACCGGCACGCACACCTGCTTCGATGCCGACGTCCTGTTGGGCCCAGACCCTCAGGCGTGACCGGTTCCGGCCGCGATTCCCTTGTCCAACTGCGTCAGCAGAGTCGAGCTCAGGGTCGCGAGCTGCTCGACCTCCGCGTCCGAGAGCCCCTCGAACACCAGTGACTGCACCGTGCCGACGTGCCCCGGTGCCGATTCCACGACCTTCGCCATGCCTGCGTCGGTCAGCACCGCATAGGACCCGCGGCTACCCGGGATCGACTCGCGCCGCACCCAACCGGCCTTCTCGAGCTTGGTCACCACGTGCGAGAGGCGCGAGAGCGACGCGTTCGCGTACTCGGCGAGGTCGCGGAGCTGGATCCGTCGCTGCGGATTCTCGCTGACCGTCGCGAGGACGAAGTAGTCGAAGTGGGTCAGCTGCGAATCGCGCTGCAGCTGAGCATCCAACGCTGCTGGAAGTCGAGTGACCAGGGCGACGAGCGACCGCCAGGCCTCCTGTTGACTCTCGGTGAGCCAACGGGGATCCACCGTGTGTTGCGGTGTCGCCGACGTGTCCATCCCAGGGAACCTCTCGATCTCTCGGTCGTTGCTGCAGGCTCCGATGATCTGTCTCGGTCGTTCCTGCAGGCTCCACTCCTATCCGTGGGTCGTTCCTGCAGGCTCCACTCCTGCCCAGATAGTTGTGGTCTGCACATGATGCCTCGAGGTTCCCCCACCCGAGGCATCGCGTCGGACAGTGCTCTAGGTGCGATGTGCCCGCAGGTAGTCGAGAGCCTTGTCTGCGTGGGCCTCGAACCGGACCTCGCTCGAGAAGGTCTCGAGGACCTTCCTGTCGGTGCCGATGACGAACGTCGCACGCTTGACCGGGGAGAGCTTGGCCAGCAGACCACGCTTGACGCCGAACGCGGTGGCGACGGTGCCGTCCTCGTCGGACAGCAGCGGGTAGTCGAAGGACTTGGCGGCGGCGAACTCTGCCTGCTTCGCGACCGCATCGGCGCTGATGCCGACCCGGGTGGCACCGACCTCGGCGAACTCGGACGCCAGGTCCCGGAAATGGCACGCCTCGGCGGTGCAGCCGGGGGTGAAGGCAGCGGGGTAGAAGAACAGCACCACCGGACCGTCCGCCAGCAATTCGGTCAGCGTTCGGGTCTCTCCGGTCTGGTCCGGCAGGGAAAAATCGGGAACGAGCTCGCCTGGTTTCATGCTCGGCAGGTTACCGCGAGCGCCGACGCTCGTGCCGAACCTGGGAGGATGGTGGCATGCACGGCGAGACGACCACCGACCCCAGCCCCACTCCCGACACCGAGAACTCGGACTCGACGACCTCGCGTGAGGTGTTCCGGCATCTCGCCGCCGAGCACCGCGTGGTGCCGGTGACGCGAAAAGTGCTCGCCGACTCCGAGACCCCGCTGTCGGCGTACCGCAAGCTCGGTGCCGACCGACCCGGAACCTTCCTGCTCGAGTCCGCACAGAACGGCAGTTCGTGGTCCAGGTGGTCGTTCATCGGTGCAGGCTCTCCGGCGTCGCTCACCGTCATCGACGGTGAGGCCGCATGGCGCGGCAACGTTCCTGCAGGGGTGCCGAGCGGCGGCGATCCTCTCGAAGTGCTGGCGCGGACTCTGGAGCTGTTGCACTCGGAGCGGCTGCCAGGTCTGCCTCCGTTGACCGGCGGCATGGTCGGTTACCTCGGATACGACTCGGTGCGGCGCATCGAGAAGCTGCCCGAGCATGCGCAGGACGATCTCGGTGTTCCGGAGTTGGTCATGCTGCTCGCGACCGATCTCGCGGCCGTCGACCATCACGAGGGCGCGATCACCTTGATCGCGAACGCGGTCAACTGGAACGGCACCGACGAGCATGTGGACGAGGCGTACGACGACGCGGTGCGCAGATTGGATCGCATGTGCGCAGACCTGTCGAAGCCCGCCGCCTCCACCGTCTCCACCGTGTCCAGGCCGAAGCCGCAGTTCCGGAGGCAGCGCACGTCCGAGGGCTTCGGTGCCGACGTCGCTCGCCTGGTGGAGGAGATCGAAGCAGGTGAGGCGTTCCAGGTGGTTCTCTCCCAACGTTTCGAGATGGACACCGATGCGTCACCGCTGGACGTCTACCGGATGCTGCGGGCCTCGAATCCGAGCCCGTACATGTACCTGATGCACGTACCGGGGGAGAACGACGAGACGGCCTTCTCCATCGTCGGATCGAGCCCCGAGGCATTGGTGACGGTGGTCGACGGTCTCGCCACCACGCATCCGATCGCGGGCACGCGGTGGCGAGGCACCTCCGAGGAGGAGGATGTGCTGCTCGAGAAGGATCTGCTGGCCGACGAGAAGGAGAACGCCGAGCACCTGATGCTCGTCGATCTGGGCCGCAACGATCTCGGGCGAGTCTGCGCTCCCGGCACCGTGCGAGTGAGCGATTACCGCCACATCGAGCGATACAGCCACGTCATGCACCTGGTGTCGACGGTCACCGGACGGTTGGCCGAGGGCAAGCGTGCCCTCGACGCGGTCAAGGCCTGCTTCCCGGCAGGCACCCTGTCCGGGGCACCGAAGGTGCGCGCGATGGAACTGATCGACGAACTGGAGCCGACCCGACGCGGCATCTACGGCGGCATCGTCGGCTACCTCGATTTCGCGGGAGACGCCGACACGGCGATCTCGATTCGCACCGCACTGATCAAGGACGGCACCGCCTACGTTCAGGCCGGGGCAGGCGTCGTGGCCGACTCGGTTGCGGAGTACGAGGACGACGAGGCGCGGAACAAGGCGATGGCGGTGCTGGGAGCCGTCGCCGCTGCGGAGTCGCTCCGTGAGGTCGGCGGCCGATGACCGAGCGATCCAATCGCCGCGGGTCGGCCGCTCTGCCCGTCGCCCTTCTGGTCGTTGCTGCCGTGTGCCTGTGGGGCGCGTCGAGGATGACGTGGGTTCGGGTGACGTCGTTCGACGGGCTGGGGGAGAGCCGAACCGACGACCTGCTCGGCAGCACCTGGGCCGCTGCCACGACCCCCCTGGCACTGGTGTTGGTGGCGGCGATCGCCGCCTCGTTCGCCGTGCGGGGGTGGGCCTCGCGGGTGCTGGCCCTGCTGATCGCCGTGGTGGCCGTGGCGGCCGCGATTCCGGCAGTTCGATTGCTCACTGCCGGGGCGTCCGATTCGGAGTCCGCGGCGCTGGCTGAGCTTCCGGCCCGCGCCCAGGTGTCGATGACGGACGTGTCGGTTCTGCCCGCGATCGTCACCCTCGTCGGTGCACTCTGCGCCTTCGCTGCGGCTGTGGTGTCGATTCGGAAAACGTTTGCCACGCAGGTACTCTCGTCCAAGTACGACGCCCCGGCGGTGCGTCGTGACGAGGTTGCTCGTCGTGCGCGCAGCAGTGCCTCCGGTGCCGGTGTGCAGGACGAGGGCGAGGACCTCACCGAACGCATGATGTGGGACGCGCTCGACGCCGGCGAAGACCCTACCGACGAGTCCGGTACCCGGCGTTCGTCGGATTGAATCGGCCCTCTACGCTAGATCCGACCCCGATGAGATTCCTCACATCGGACGTCGACGCTCAGAAAGGACTGGGGGCACCATGACTGTTCTCGACTCGATTCTCGACGGTGTGCGAGCCGACGTGGCCGCGCGTGAATCGGTGGTCGATTTCGCCGCCGTGAAAGCAGCAGCGAAGGCAGCACCGGCCCCCCTCGACGCGGCAGCTGCCCTCCGTGAGGACGGCATCGGCGTCATCGCCGAGGTGAAACGAGCGAGCCCGTCCAAGGGGGCGTTGGCCGACATCGGTGATCCGGCCGTTCTGGCCCGCGCGTACGAGCAGGGCGGCGCGCGCATCATCAGTGTTCTCACCGAGGAACGTCGCTTCCACGGGTCTCTGGCAGACCTCGATGCCGTGCGTGCCGCGGTGTCGATTCCCGTGCTGCGCAAGGACTTCATCGTCGGCCCCTATCAGATCCACGAGGCTCGGGCCCACGGTGCCGACGTCATCCTGCTGATCGTCGCGGCGCTGGAGCAGGATGCGTTGGCGTCCTTGCTCGACCGCACCGAGTCGCTGGGCATGACGGCGCTGGTCGAGGTGCACACCGAGGCCGAGGCGGACCGCGCCCTCGAGGCCGGTGCCAGCGTGATCGGCATCAATGCCCGCAATCTGAAGACGCTCGAGATCGATCGTGACAGCTTCGGCCGTATCGCTCCCGGGTTGCCCAGCGAGGTCATTCGTATCGCGGAGTCCGGAGTGCGTGGCACGGCGGATCTGCTCGCCTACGCCGGTGCAGGTGCCGACGCGGTACTGGTCGGCGAGGGCTTGGTCACCGCAGGAGATCCGCGTACGGCCGTCTCGGACCTGGTGACGGCGGGCACGCATCCGTCGTGCCCCAAGCCCGCACGCTGACCCTGCACCGCTGACCCGGCACCCGACCCGAACGCGGCGGCGGTCCGCCGTTGGGGCACACTGGACCGGTGAGCACCAGCAATTCTTCTTCCATCACGGACGCCCCGCAGGCAGTCCGTTTCAAGGGCGCTGATCTGCCGCAGAGCAGCATCGGCCTCACCGATCGCAGCGCGCACGAGCCCGATGTGGGCGGCCATTTCGGTGTCTACGGCGGCAGATTCGTGCCCGAGGCACTGATGGGCGTGATCGAGGAAGTCACCGCCGAGTACGAGAAGGTGCGCAGCGACAACGAGTTCCTCGGTGAACTCGACCGACTGCAGCGCGATTACACCGGTCGCCCCTCGCCGGTCTTCGAGGCGACGCGGTTGTCCGAGCACGCAGGCGGCGCTCGGATTCTCCTCAAGCGAGAAGACCTCAACCACACCGGTTCTCACAAGATCAACAACGTGCTCGGACAGGTGCTCCTGGCCAAGCGTATGGGCAAGACACGGATCATCGCCGAGACCGGCGCGGGCCAGCACGGGGTGGCCACCGCCACGGCGTGCGCGCTCCTCGGGCTCGAGTGTGTCGTGTACATGGGCGAGGTCGACACCGAACGGCAGGCCCTCAACGTCGCTCGGATGCGTCTGCTCGGATCCAGTGTCGTGGCCGTGAAGTCCGGATCGCGCACCCTCAAGGACGCCATCAACGAGGCGCTGCGCGACTGGGTCACGAACGCGGACAACACGTACTACTGCTTCGGCACCGTCGCCGGGCCACACCCCTTCCCGGTCATGGTGCGCGATTTCCAGCGCATCATCGGCCTCGAAGCGCGGCAGCAGGTGCTCGCGTCCACGGGTCGGCTGCCCGACGCCATCGCCGCCTGCGTCGGCGGTGGCTCCAACGCAATCGGCATCTTCCACGCCTTCATCGACGACGCCGATGTTCGGCTGATCGGCTTCGAGGCGGCGGGTGACGGTGTCGAGACCGGCCGCCACGCTGCGACGATCAGTGGTGGAACTCCGGGAGCCCTGCACGGTGCGTACTCCTACCTGCTGCAGGACGAGGACGGTCAGACCGTCGAATCTCATTCCATCTCAGCGGGATTGGACTACCCGGGCGTCGGTCCCGAGCACTCGTACCTGCACGACATCGGTCGGGCCGAGTACCGCGGCATCACCGATACCGAAGCCATGAACGCCTTCAAGCTGCTGTGCCGCACCGAAGGCATCATCCCGGCCATCGAGTCCTCGCACGCCATCGCAGGCGCGCTCACCCTCGGCAAGGAGTTGGGCAAGGACGCGATCATCCTGGTCAACCTCTCCGGCCGCGGCGACAAGGACGTCGACACCGCAGCCGAATGGTTCGGTCTGATCGACGGAGACGGCGAAGCGAACGTGGACGACGAAGCAGGTATCAAGCCATGAGCAACAACGACTCCCGCCTCTCGGGGACCTTCGCGCAGTGCCGTGCCGAAGGGCGCGCAGCACTCGTCGGATACCTCCCGGCAGGATTTCCGACGGTGCCGCGATCGGTCGAGGTGTTCAAGACAATGGTCGACGCCGGATGCGACATCGTCGAGGTGGGCATCCCGTACTCCGATCCGGTGATGGACGGCCCCACGATCCAGGCCGCGGCCGATGTCGCGCTGCGAGCCGGGGCCCGAGTCAAGGACGTCTTCGCCGTCACCGAGCAGGTCGCTGCAGCGGGCGGCCGAGCGGTGGTCATGACCTACTGGAACCTGGTCCTCAAGTACGGCATCGAGAACTTCGCGCGCGACCTCGCGAGTGCGGGTGGGCTCGGGATCATCACACCGGATCTCATTCCCGACGAGGCTCAGGAATGGATCGAGGTCTCGAACCGGTACGAACTCGACCGAATCTTCCTCGTCGCCCCGTCGTCCACCGAGGAGCGGCTGGTCAGCACCGTCGAAGCCAGTAGCGGCTTCGTGTACGCGGCCTCGACGATGGGCGTCACCGGTGCCCGCGACGCGGTGTCCTCGATGGCCCCCGCACTCTCGGCACGCATCCGTCAACACTCCGACATTCCCATCGGCGTGGGTCTGGGAGTGCGCTCGGGTGCCCAGGCCGCCGAGATCGCCCGCTACGCCGACGCCGTGATCGTCGGTTCGGCATTGGTCAGTGCCGTCGACAAGGGACTCGACGCCGTGCGCGACCTGACGACGGAACTCGCCGAGGGTGTCCGTTCGGCTAACGTAGCGTCGTGACTTCGACCGCGATCCTGGCCTACATTCCCAGTCCGCCGCAGGGGGTGTGGCACGTCGGACCGCTGGCTCTTCGGGCCTACGCCCTGTTCATCATCATCGGCATCGTCGTTGCCGTCGTGTGGGGTGATCGCCGCTGGGTGGCCAGAGGTGGAACCAAGGGAACAGTCCTCGACGTCGCGGTCTGGGCCGTCCCGTTCGGCCTGCTGGGCGGGCGTCTGTACCACGTGGCAACCGACTGGAAGACGTATTTCGGTCCCGGCGGAAACCCGGTCGAAGCGTTGTACGTCTGGAACGGCGGGCTGGGAATCTGGGGAGCGGTGTTCCTGGGCGGCGTCGGTGCCTGGATCGCGTGCCGTCGACGCGGGATTCCGCTGCCGGCGTTCGGTGACGCAGTCGGTCCTCCGATTCTGCTGGCCCAGGCGATCGGCCGCATCGGCAACTACTTCAATCAGGAACTGTACGGACGCGCCACCACCCAGCCGTGGGGCCTGGAGATCTACGAACGGGTCGACTCCGACGGACGGCTCGATCCACTCAACGGGATCTCGACCGGATTCGTGGAAAAAGTGGTGCACCCGACGTTCCTGTACGAGCTGTTGTGGAGCGTCGCGGTCGTGGTGCTTCTGGTTCTCGTCGACCGCAAGTACACGATCGGCCACGGTCGACTGTTCGCGCTGTACGTGGCCGGATACTGCGCCGGACGGTTCTGGGTGGAACTCATGCGCGACGATTTCGCCACGACGATCGCCGGTATACGCATCAACACCTTCACCTCCGCCATCATCTTCGTTCTGGCGCTCGCGTACTTCGTGATCGCCACCAAGGGCCGTGAAGATCCGGCGACGCTGAAATCGAACGACGACGTGGATCGCGAGACCTCTTCCGAGGACACCGCATCGGATGCAGAAGGTTCGCGTTCGGCACCGATCGACAGCACCACGGACGCAAGCACCGTCGACGCGCAGCCCGGTCCGGCGTCCGACAAGAAAGCCGAGGAAGAAGGCAGTACGCGTGGTTGATTTCGACAAGACCCCTCAGCCCGACCCCGAACCGGATTCCACAGCCGATTCGAGCGACAACGGGTCGAATCCGACCGCGTCGTTCGGTACGCCTTTCGATTACGACGCCACCGCCGAAGCGTCGCTCTCGGAGCCGCCGGGGACGTCGGAGTCCGCGCCCTCGCACGGTCCGACCGGTCCCACGGGCCCGGGGTGGGACACGTACTCGGGTATCGGAAACGGCCCCGGTTGGTCCAGCACGCCGAGCTACCCGGCACCGAGCCCGGACGGCAGTACCGACAACCCGCTCGGTGGATTTCCGGCACCCCCCGGCTACCCGCAGCAGGGGTACGGCCAGCAGCAGAGTTACGGTCAGCAGGGCTACCAGCAGCAGAATCACGGCCATCAGGGCTATCCGCAACCGAATTACGGGCAGCAGGGTTACCCGCAGCAGGGCTATCCGCAGCCGAACTACGGGCAGCAGGGTTACCAACAGCAGGGCTACCCGCAGCCGAATTACGCGCAGCAGGGCTACCAACAGCAGGGATACGGCCAGCAGGGATATGGCGTACCCGTCGGCTATCCGGGTGGATCCGCATTCGGCGTCGGCCCGGATGCACCGTACGGGCGCGATCCGGTGACCGGCGTGCCGCTGTCGGACAAGTCGAAGATCGTCGGCGGATTGCTGCAGCTGTTTCTCGGTTGGTTGGGAGTCGGCCGCTTCTACATCGGAAGTATCGGGATCGGCGTCGCGCAGTTGCTCTTGTTCTTCTTCGGATTTCTCCTCACGGCGGTGTTCGGCCTCGGAGTGATTCTGCTTCTGGGGCTCTTCGTATGGCACGTGGTCGACGGCGTCCTGATACTGGTGGGCAATGTGACCGATGCTCAGGGGCGAAAACTGAGAGACTGATGCCCTTGCTGGTAGTGCATCGGGAGTAAGGGAGTTCGACGTGAGTGAATCGGGTACATCGTCATCGGACGGATCCCCGGGCGACGGATCCACTCCGTCGGAGCCGACCATCTCGTTCGAGAAGGGCTCTCCCGCAGGTTCGGGTCCCGTATACGGGGCTCCCGACCCGAACTACAGCGCTCCGAACTACAGCGCTCCGAGCCACGGCACTCCCGATGCCGACGATCGGGGGCAGTTCGGACCTCCCCCCGGTGCCGGTTACCCACCACCATCGGATGGTTCCGGTCAGTACGGTGCGCCGCCGCCCCCGCCGTATGAGGGCGGGCAGTACGGCGCTCCCCAATACGGTGGTCCCCAATACGGCGCTCCCCAATACGGTGGTCCCCAGTACGCAGGCGGGCCCGGATACATGGACCCGATGGCTCCGTACGGTCGGCACCCGGTCACCGGTGAGCCGTTCTCCGACAAGCAGAAGCTGACGGCCGGTCTGCTCGGCATTCTGTTGGGCGCGTTCGGAGCCGGGCGCTTCTATCTCAACCAGCCGGGCATGGCGGTTGCGCAGATCGCCGTCACGTGGCTCACCTGCGGTATCGGCGGAATCTGGCCGTTGATCGACGGCATCATGATGCTCACCGGCAGCGTCCGTGATCAGCACGGTCGGCCGTTGCGCGACTGACCATCACATTCGTCGCAGCCGGCATTCGCGATTGCATCGATGCGAATGACAGCTGCTACGATTTCGCCATCCGGGAGAGATCCCGGTTTCTTTCGCGGGCCAGAGCTGTCCCGGTGAGTTCCCGACAGGCAGTTCAATTCGGCTCTTCCGACCGTTCCGGTCGACTCGAGCCGACCAGCCGGCGGGGTTGCCGAGACTTCCGGTGCAGCGTCGAACACACTGCACCGCCCTTCACGCACCCCACCGGCCTACGTGGAGGTGATCGTGGTGCTGTTTTCTCGGATGCCTGCGGAGCAAGGTCTGTACGACCCGAGCGCGGAGAAGGATTCCTGTGGCGTGGCGATGATCGCCGACATCGCCGGTCGCCGCTCCCACGCGATCGTCGCCGACGGGGTTCTGGCACTGGAGAATCTGGAACATCGCGGAGCTGCCGGTGCCGAGCCCAACAGTGGTGACGGCGCGGGAATTCTGATTCAGCTGCCGGTCGAACTCCTCGCCTCCCTTGCGCCGTTCGATCTGCCCGCGGCCGGTGCCGACGGCGACAACACGTTCGCGGCCGGAGTGTGTTTTCTGCCGCAGGGCATCCGTGAGCGAGCGATGGCCGTCGAGCGCGTCGAATCCGTTGCGGCCGAAGAAGGTCTGGACATCCTGGGCTGGGTTCCGGTCGAGGTCGATCCCGATCGAGCAGACGTCGGCCTCACCGCCCTCGGCTGCATGCCGTACATGAGCTACCTCTTCGTCACCACCCCCGAGGTCGACGGCACGCGTCCGGCCGGTCTCGCTCTCGACCGTCTCGTCTACGGGCTCCGCAAGCGTTCCGAGCGGGTCACCCCCGAGATCGAGGCCGAAGGCTCGGGGCTGTTCTTTCCGTCGCTGTCCTCGCGCACCATCGTCTACAAGGGCATGCTCACCACGATGCAGCTGCCGCTCTACTTTCCGGAACTTCGTAATCCTTTGTGCACGAGCGCCATTGCCATCGTGCACAGTCGCTTCTCGACCAATACGTTCCCGTCGTGGCCGCTGGCACACCCGCATCGTTACGTTGCGCACAACGGCGAGATCAACACCGTCAAGGGCAACCGAAACCGGATGCGGGCTCGCGAAGCGCTGCTGTCGAGTGACCTGATCCCCGGGGACCTCGAGCGTCTGTTCCCGATCTGCAATCCCGATGCCTCGGACTCGGTGTCCCTGGACGAGGTGCTCGAACTACTGCACCTCGGCGGCCGCAGCGTGCCGCACGTGGTGATGATGATGGTGCCCGAGCCGTGGGAGAACCACCGCACGATGGATCCGCGGGTGCGAGCGTTCTACCAGTTCCACTCGTCGATGATGGAGGCCTGGGACGGTCCGGCCTGCGTGACGTTCACCGACGGCAGCTACGTCGGAGCCGTGCTGGACCGCAACGGTCTTCGCCCCGGCCGCTGGTGGCAGACGGCGGACGGCCGAGTCATCCTCGCCAGCGAGGCAGGCGTGCTCGACGTGCCGCAATCCGAGGTCGTCGCCAAAGGTCGCCTCGAGCCCGGAAAGATGTTCCTGATCGACACCGTCGCCGGACGTCTGGTGCCGGACGAGGAGATCAAACTCCAACTGGCAACCGAACATCCGTACCAGGAGTGGCTGCATGCGGGCCTGCTCGAGATCAAGAGCCTGCCCGAGCGTGCTCACATCCAGTACAACCACGACTCGGTGGTGCGCAGGCAGGTCGCCTTCGGCTACACCGAAGAGGATCTACGCGTGGTGCTGACGCCGATGGCCGCGTCCGGGGGCGAGCCGCTCGGTTCGATGGGTACCGACACCCCGGCCGCAGTGATGTCGCAGCGGTCGCGTCAGCTCTACGACTACTTCATCGAACTGTTCGCCCAGGTCACCAACCCGCCGCTGGATTCGATCCGCGAGGAGATCGTGACCTCGCTCGCGCGGGTGATGGGTCCGGAGCAGAACCTGCTCGAGCCCACGGCGGCGTCGTGCAGGCAGATCGTGTTGCCGTGGCCGGTGCTCGACAACGACGAGCTCAACAAGATCATTCACATCAACGACGACGGTGATCATCCGGGACTGTCGGCCACGGTGTTGCGTGGGCTGTACGAGGTCGAGCGCGGCGGCGAGGGTCTCGCCGAGGCCATCGAGGAGTTGCGTGCCCGGGCGTCGGAGGCGATCGCTGCGGGGTACACCACGCTGATCATCTCGGACCGCGACTCCGACCACACGCGTGCGCCGATTCCGTCGCTGCTCGCGACGTCCGCGGTGCATCATCACCTGGTGCGCACCAAGGAGCGCACCAAGGTCGCGCTCGTGGTCGAGTCCGGCGACGCACGCGAGGTGCACCACCTCGCGCTGCTCATCGGCTTCGGTGCCGCAGCGGTCAACCCGTATCTGGCGATGGAGTCGATCGAGGATCTGGTCGGCGAGGGCGAGCTGACCGGAGTCGAACCGACGATCGCGGTACGGAACTATCTGTACGGGCTCGGCAAGGGCGTGCTCAAGGTGATGTCGAAGATGGGCATCTCGACCGTCGGGTCCTACACCGGCGCACAGGTTTTCGAGGCCGTCGGTCTCGATCGCGAGGTGGTACGCGAGTACTTCAAGGGCACGGTCAGCAAGCTCGGCGGCGTCGGTCTCGACGTGCTCGCCGAGGAGGTCAAGCTGCGCCATCGTCGGGCGTACCCCGAGAATCCGACCGACCGCGTCCATCGCCGGTTGGAGATCGGCGGCGAATACCAGTTCCGCCGCGAAGGCGAGCTGCACCTCTTCACCCCCGAGACGGTGTTCCTGCTGCAGCACGCAACGCGTACCGGCCGATGCGACGTGTTCCAGAAGTACACCGACGAGGTGGACCGGCTCGCTCGCGAAGGGGGCGCACTGCGCGGTCTCTTCGAGTTCAAGGACGGTGTGCGGCCGCCGGTTCCGCTCGACGAGGTGGAATCGGTCGAGTCGATCGTCACGCGGTTCAACACCGGAGCGATGAGCTACGGATCCATCTCTGCCGAGGCGCACGAGACGATGGCCGTCGCGATGAACAATCTCGGTGGACGGTCCAACTCCGGTGAGGGCGGCGAGGACGTCGACCGGCTCTACGACCCGACGCGGCGCAGTGCCGTCAAGCAGGTCGCCAGCGGTCGGTTCGGTGTCACCAGCGACTACCTGGTGAACGCCACCGACATTCAGATCAAGATGGCTCAAGGTGCCAAGCCGGGTGAGGGCGGTCAGCTGCCCGGGTACAAGGTGTATCCGTGGGTGGCCAAGACCCGACATTCGACGCCGGGCGTCGGCCTCATCTCGCCGCCCCCGCACCACGACATCTACTCGATCGAGGATCTCGCGCAGCTGATCCACGATCTCAAGAACGCCAACGAGAAGGCGCGCGTACACGTCAAGCTCGTCAGTTCCGTCGGCGTCGGCACGGTGGCGACGGGCGTGAGCAAGGCGCACGCCGATGTCGTCCTCATCTCCGGATACGACGGCGGAACCGGAGCTGCGCCGTTGACCTCGCTCAAGCATGCAGGCGCTCCGTGGGAGATCGGGCTCGCCGACGCCCAGCAGACGCTGGTGCTCAACGGCCTGCGTGATCGCATCACCGTGCAGTGCGACGGCGGTATGCGCACCGGGCGCGACGTCATCGTCGCGGCACTGCTCGGCGCGGAGGAGTTCGGGTTCTCGACGGCCCCGCTGATCGTGGCGGGGTGCATCATGATGCGCGTGTGCCACCTCGACACCTGCCCGGTCGGTGTCGCTACGCAGAACCCGGAGCTGCGCAAGCGGTTCACCGGAAAGCCCGAGTTCCTCGAGGACTTCTTCAAGTTCATCGCCGAGGACGTGCGAAAGTACCTCGCGCAGCTCGGTTTCCGGAGTATCGACGAGGCCGTCGGTCGCGCCGATGTGCTCGAGACGGCACCCGGAGTGGCGCACTGGAAGAGCAAGGGACTCGATCTCGCGCCGATCTTCGCGATGCCCGTCGACCGCCACGGAGCCCCGATGACGCAGCGTCGACGCCTTCGCGCGCAGGACCACGGTCTCGATCTCGCGCTGGATCGGACTCTGATCCAGTTGGCCGAGGGAGCGCTGGAGGACGCCCACCCGGTCACGTTGGAGTTGCCGGTACGCAACGTCAATCGCACGGTGGGAACGCTTCTGGGATCCGAGGTCACCCGTCGCTACGGCGCGGTCGGGTTGCCGGACGACACCATTCGCATCGCTTTCACCGGATCGGCCGGTCAGTCTCTCGGGGCCTTCCTGCCGCCGGGCATCACCATCGACCTGGTCGGTGACGCGAACGACTATGTCGGCAAGGGATTGTCGGGCGGCCGAATAGTCGTGCGACCGGCCGAGGATGCGCCGTTCGTCGCAGAGGACAACGTGATCGCAGGAAACACGATTCTCTACGGTGCCACCTCGGGCGAGGTGTATCTGCGTGGTAAAGCAGGGGAGCGGTTCGCGGTGCGCAACTCGGGAGCGATCGCTGTGAACGAGGGCGTGGGCGACCACGCGTTCGAGTACATGACCGGCGGTCGTGTCGTGGTTCTCGGGCCGACCGGTCGCAATCTGGCTGCGGGTATGTCCGGTGGCATCGCGTTCGTCCTCGGTCTCGATCCCGCGGACGTGAACCCGGCGATGGTCGAATTGCAGGCACCCGACCCGGACGATCTGGTGTGGCTACGCGAGACCGTCGAGAATCATCGGCGCTGGACCGGTTCCACCGTCGCGACCTCGTTGCTGGCCGACTGGCCCCGCCGGTCTGCGCTGTTCACCAAAGTCATGCCCGTCGACTACCAGCGAGTGCTGGAAGCGACAAGAATGGCGCGCGCCGAAGGGCGCGACGTCGATGCTGCGATCATGGAGGCTGCACGTGGCTGATCCACAGGGATTTCTGAAAGTCGTCAAGCGTGAGGCCGCCAAGCGTCCGATCGGCGAGCGCGTCAAGGACTGGAACGAGGTGTACTCGCACCAGCCGACGAGCGAGCGTGCCGCCGAGGTCTCCGATCAGGCGCGTCGCTGCATGGACTGCGGTATCCCGTTCTGCCACTCGGGAACTGCGGGTTGCCCGCTGGGAAATCTGATTCCCGAGTGGAACGACCTGGTGCGCCGTGGCCGCTGGGACGCGGCCAGTGACCGACTGCATGCGACCAACAATTTTCCGGAATTCACCGGGCGGGTGTGCCCGGCCCCGTGTGAATCGGCGTGTGTGCTGTCGATCTCCGAGGCGGCCACCGGCGGAAGCGTGACGATCAAGCGGGTCGAGCAGACCATTGCGGATCTGGCGTGGGAGGAAGGCAGCGTCGTTCCGCAGCCGCCGACGATCACCACCGGCAAGCGAGTCGCCGTCGTCGGATCCGGTCCCGCGGGACTGGCTGCGGCGCAACAGCTCACCCGCGCCGGACACGACGTCACCGTCTACGAGCGCGACGATCGTCTCGGCGGACTGCTCCGCTACGGCATCCCCGAATTCAAACTCGAGAAGTCTGTCCTCGATCAGCGCCTCACGCAGATGCGGGCCGAGGGAACGCATTTCGTCACCGAATGCGAGGTCGGCATCGACTTCACCGTCGAGCAACTACGCGAATCCTTCGACGCGGTGGTCCTCGCCGTCGGGGCTCTGCGGGCCCGAGATAACACCGAGGTGATCGGTCGTGAACTCGACGGCATCCACCTTGCGATGGAACACCTGGTGCCGTCGAACAAGGAGTGCGAGGGCGACGGTCCCACGTCGATCTCGGCCGCCGACAAGCATGTGGTGATCATCGGTGGCGGCGACACCGGAGCCGACTGCTTGGGTACGGCCCACCGACAGGGTGCTGCGTCGGTGACGCAGCTCGACTACAACCCCGCTCTGCCCGGAGCCCGCGACGACAGCCTCTCGCCCTGGCCGTCGTGGCCGCTGGTACTGCGGACCTCACCCGCACACGCCGAGGGTGGGGTCGTCCGTCATCAGGTCGCGGTCCAGCGATTCCTCGGTGACGAGCGCGGGCACGTTCGCGCGATGGTGCTCGCCGAGGTGGAGGTGCAGCGCGACGCGGACGGTCGTCGCATCGTCACGCCCATCGGTGAAGAAGTCGAACTGCCGTGCGATCTGGCGTTGTTCGCCATCGGTTTCGAGGGTGTGGAGCATGGTCCGTTGCTCGACGAGTACGGCCTGACGCTGACCAAGCGCGGTGCGCTCTCGTGTGGTCCGGATTGGCAGACCACCGCACCCGGGGTGTTCGTGTGTGGCGATGCGCACCGTGGTGCGTCGTTGGTCGTGTGGGCGATCGCGGAGGGTCGTTCGGCGGCTCACGGAGTCGACGCCTTCCTCACCGGACACTCGGAATTGCCGTCGCCGGTACACCCGACTGCACTGCCTCTCGCCGTCGTGTGACGCCCGTCTCTGAACCGGTACAGACCGTCTCAGCAGCAAGGTAGCGCGGCTACCGATCGGTAGTATTCGAGTGGACTCGTCTGCGATAGAGAACGCGACGTCCAGCGGCTAGGCTCGCCTTCGTGAGCCGACGTACGAAGATTGTCTGCACCCTTGGACCCGCAACCGCAACCACAGAGCGCATCCGCGAACTCGTCGAGAGTGGAATGGATGTCGCGCGACTGAACTTCAGCCATGGTGATCACCCCGATCATCAGGCCAACTACGAGAGGGTTCGAGCAGCATCGGACGCCACCGGCAAAGCCGTGGGCATTCTGGCCGACCTGCAGGGACCGAAGATTCGTCTCGGCCGTTTCGCCGAGGGCTCGACCACCTGGGCGGCCGGCGAGCTGATTCGCATCACCGTCGAGGAGTGCGAGGGCACTCACGACCGGGTGTCGACCACCTACAAGGAGCTGGCCCAGGACGCCAAAGAAGGCGACCGCCTGCTCGTCGACGACGGCAAGGTCGGCCTCGTGGTCACCGGTGTCGAAGGCAACGACGTGTTGTGCCGCGTCACCGAAGGTGGACCGGTCAGCAACAACAAGGGCGTGTCCCTGCCCGGCATGGATGTGTCCGTTCCCGCCATGAGCGAGAAGGACATCGCCGACCTCGAGTTCGCCCTCGCCCTCGGTGTCGATTTCATCGCCCTGTCGTTCGTGCGTTCTCCCGCCGACGTCGAACTCGTGCACGCTGTGATGGACCGCGTCGGCCGCCGAGTTCCGGTCATCGCCAAGCTCGAGAAGCCCGAAGCCGTCGACAACCTCGAAGCCATCGTGCTCGCGTTCGACGCGATCATGGTCGCCCGCGGTGACCTCGGCGTCGAGCTGCCCCTCGAGCAGGTGCCGCTGGTGCAGAAGCGCGCCATCCAGATCGCTCGCGCCAACGCCAAGCCCGTCATCGTTGCGACCCAGATGCTCGAATCGATGATCGAGAACTCCCGGCCGACGCGCGCCGAGGCGTCAGACGTCGCCAACGCAGTGCTCGACGGCACCGACGCGGTCATGCTCTCCGGTGAGACCTCGGTCGGCAAGTACGTGATGGAGACCGTGCGGACCATGGCCCGCATCGTCGAGACCGTCGAGACCGAGGGCGACAGTGTTCCTCCGTTGACACACGTCCCGCGCACCAAGCGTGGCGTCATCTCGTACGCCGCCCGTGACATCGGCGAGCGGCTCGACGCGAAGGCGCTCGTCGCGTTCACCCAGTCGGGTGACACCGTTCGACGGTTGGCTCGCCTGCACACCAAGCTGCCGTTGCTCGCCTTCACCTCGATCTCCGAGGTCCGTAGCCAGCTGTCGCTGAGCTGGGGCACCGAGACGTTCCTGGTCCCCGATGTGGGCTCGACGGACGCGATGGTGAAAGAGGTCGACAAGGCTCTGCTCGAACTCGGTCGGTACAACAAGGGCGATCAGGTCGTGATCGTGGCCGGTGCCCCTCCCGGCACAGTAGGCTCGACCAACTTGATCCATGTGCACCGAATCGGAGAAGAGGACCGGTAAGTGGTCGAAGCGGGGGGAACCGGCGTCAGCGAAAGCGCGCCGAGCACTACAGCTGTACGCAAGACCGATCTCGAGACGCTCCTCGATCTCCTCGCACTGGAGGAGATCGAGGAGGACGTGTTCGTCGGCGTTCACCCCGAGCAGGTGGGTAGCCGAACGTTCGGGGGGCAACTCGTGGCTCAGGGGTTGATCGCGGCCGGCCGCACCGTCTCGGGCACCTCGCGGGACGTGCACGCGATCAATGCGCACTTCATTCGCGGCGGCGACGTCAAGAAGCCCATCGAGTACCGGGTATCACGGCAGCGTGACGGTCGCGCCTTCGCCAACCGTCAGGTGACCGCCGTCCAGGACGGCAACGAGCTGTTCGTCATGCTCGCCGCCTTCCAGGATTTCGGCAAGGGACTCGAGCACAGCGTGGAGGTGCCCGAGGTTCCGTACCCCGATGCATTGCCTCCGCTCGGCGACCACTTCGTCGGGTACGAGGACCGGCTGCAGATGTTCGTCGACGCCCTCAAGCCGATCGACATGCGTTACGCGAACGATCCGGCGTGGATCATGCACGGCACCGGCGAGAAGCTCAACCACAATCGGGTCTGGATGAAGGCCGACGGCGATCTGCCCGACGACTCGATCTTTCACGCCGCGACCATGGGCTACGCGTCGGACACGACTGTGCTCGACTCGATCATCACCACCCACGGTCTGTCGTGGGGGCTCGATCGCATCGTCGCGGCGACGGTCAACCATTCCATCTGGTTTCACCGCCCGTTCCGGTTCGACGAGTGGGCTCTCTACGCCACCGAATCGCCGGTAGCGGCCGGGTCCCGTGGGCTGGCCACCGGACGCTTCTTCTCGATGGACGGCCAATTGTTGGCCACTGTCGTGCAGGAGGGTCTCATCCGGCACTTCCCGAAGCGGGAGCGGGCCTGAGGGCATTCGACCACTCCAGCGTTTTCGCGGCGAGATCGAGCGTGGCGAGCGCAGGGCTGGTCGACGGCAGTCGGGTGAATCTCACGTGGGGCGTCACCGTCCTCACGTGGCGACGGTAGCTCTCGGCCGCTTTCGCTCCGTTGAAGAACACCCTGTCGATGCCAGGGTTCTCGGCGAACAGATTCCCGAAATCGTTTGCCTCGATCGAGGATTCGACGATCGCCGAGTCCAGGCTTCCCTCTCGCGTGCACAGCTTCAGCACATCCCACACGGCGACGCCATGGCCGCGCAGACGCTCGGTGCGTTCGTCGTAGGGTAGCTCGGAGCCCGCACCGAACAGCGTTCCCATGATCGGCCAGAACGCATTTCGCGGATGCGCGTAATACTGCTGCGCGGCCAGCGACGCGACGCCGGGCATCGACCCCAGGATCAGGATGGTTGCGCCCGGTCCGACGATCGGCTCGAAACTGTGCACGACGTTCATTGCGCGATTACAGCAAATCCCCGCGGGGGCAGCGGACGGGGACCACAATGGAGGTCATGTTGGATCCACGCGTACTCGACAACAACGAACTCGAAGCCGAACTCGCCGCACTGCGTCGGGGGCGTGACGCCGCGATGGACGAAGGCGCGCGGGATGTCTCCACCGCCGACACCGACCACCTCATCGCGCGGTTCGAGGAAGAAATCCGCAGGAGACATCAGGATTCGGTGTCCGATCAGCCCAGTGCCGATCTGCCCTGACCCACGATCAGGACAGCGCAGGCGGCAGTCGCCGCAATCGTCCTCACGTTGTTCCATCGCGTCCACGTGTCGGTGAAGTTCTGCCACACCTGAGCGCCGGCAGCACTGCCGGGATCCACGCCGGCCAACGTGTCGTTGAGGGGGACGTTCAGAACGGCCGTGATCGCGACGCAGCCGAGAATGTAGAGAACGGCACCGCTCACGACGAGCAGGGGTGACCCCCGACCGGCCGACACGGCGAGAATCGCTGCGAGAGTGCATGATACGGCTGTTCCGAAGAAGAGGCCGAGAAACACCGGACCGAGAATCGCCGCATTGAATCTCTGCATCGCGGCGATCGCGTCGGGTACCGGCAGTGTCGCCAGGCCGGGCAGCACGCTGACGGAGAACGCGAGCAGCACTCCTGCCATCGATCCGCATCCGACGGCGGATACGGTGGTGGCGACCGAGGACGCCCGCTCGATCACGACGGGTCTGTTCGGTGGATGTTCACGGTCGGTGGTCCTTTCGTCGAGAATTGCTCTGTCGTCCACTGTTGCTCGGAACGGCAGGATGAACAATGCTCGAAACGCCGGATTCGATGTCCGATCGTCCATGTCGTGGGACAATCGATCGATGCGTGGACTCGACCCCTGGAAATCGCCCGATCCGCTCGGTGAGGCCCTGCACTTTCTACGGATGACCGGATCGTTCTACGTACGATCGGAGATGAGCGGTTCGTGGGGTCTCGACCTGCCCGCCATGGAGGATGCGCTGTGGTTTCACACGGTGGTGGACGGTCGGTGCCTGCTGGCGGTTCCCGATGAGCCGACGCGGGAGTTGGTGCCAGGCGATTTCGCGTTGGTCCCTCATGGGCGCGGTCATGTTCTCGCCGCCGACGCGGATGCGGCGACACGAGCGGTGAGTGTGTACGACCTCCCGCACGAGTACGTCAGCGACCGCTATGCGGTGATCACTCACGGTGAAGGAGCAGGACCGCCTGCCACTCTGGTGTGCGGGGCGGTGCGGCTGGATCACCCTGCGGCGCAACAGCTCGTCCGTCTGCTTCCTGCCGTGGTGTTCGTCGATGCGGAGCCAGGACCGCAGCAAACGAGGATGCAGAACGTCCTGGCGATGGTGGCGGACGAAGCCCGAGTTCTCGAGCCCGGGGGAGAAGCGGTCATCACCCGGCTGTCCGACATTCTGGTGATCCTGGCGCTGCGGTCGTGGATCGGCGGCACTGCGCGAGCGCAGTCGGGGTGGCTCGGAGCGTTGCAGGACGATCGAATCGGCGCTGCTCTGGCCCTGATTCATCGACATCCTCACCAGCGGTGGACCGTTGCGGCTCTGGCGTCGAGCGCGAACATGTCGCGTTCGGCGTTCTCGGCGCGTTTCACCGAGCTGGTCGGTCGATCCGTGATGAGCTACCTGGCCACGTGGCGAATGCAGGTCGCATATCAGACCCTGCGTTCCGAGGACGTCGCGCTGGCCGAATTGGCCCGGCGCAGTGGGTATCTCTCGGAGGCGGCGTTCGGGAAAGCGTTCAAGCGGGCGATGGGGGTCTCGCCTGGAAGTGTGCGTCGCCGTCCCGAGGTGTCGATGGCCGCGGTTCAGTCGAGCAGATGACGGAGATAGCTGTTCGGGTCTTCGAGGTAGCGACGCCAATGCTGGACCAATTCGAGTTCGTCCCAGGTGCTTCGGCGCAGACCATGTTCGCCGACTTCGACGATGTCGGCACCGGGGGTCGACGCCAGAATCGGTGAATGGGTGGCGCAGACGATCTGCGCGCCCTCGTCGCCCAGCTCGGACATCAGTGCAACGAGCTGCAGGCTCGCGGTGAACGACAAGGCAGATTCCGGCTCGTCCAGGACGTAGAAGCCGGGTTCGGCCAACATTGCACCGAACATGGTCAGGAACCCTTCGCCGTGGCTCATCTCGGCGGTGTTCTCGTCCCAGAATCCCGGCATCCCGCTGAGGTTTTCGGCCATTTCGAACGCGGTCTCGGCGCGCAGAAAGAAGCCACGCTTCTGCTGTCGCGGACCACGAAGCATGCGAGAACCCCGCGGTGTGGTCTCGAGCTCGAGTACCTCACCGAGAGCGCTCGTCACCTCGTCGAGTCGACGCGACTGCTGCGCCGCCCGACCGCCGCGGGCATCGATTCCGAAACCCTCGGCGATCGCCTCGACCAGGGTGGATTTACCGGAACCGTTGTCGCCGACCAGAATTGTGACCGGAGCCAGGAATTCGAGTCCGTCACGGGCGAGGTCGGCGACTGCGGGCACGGTGAAGGGCCAATCCGCTCCGACGTTGTCGGTGTGGACGTACGCGCGCTCTACGAACATGGTTCAGGCAGTGACCAGGCGGTCGACGTAACCGGTCTCGTGGGCGGAGTCCGCGCTGCAGGTGTAGAAGACCCACTGCGCCGACAGGTCCGCCGAATCCCCGAACCGATGGTCGACCTTCGCTGCGCACAAACTGCCCGCACTGGTGTCGTGGCAACGAAGACTGCCGGGTATGTACATCACCCCACTGTAGGCGCGATCGACGAAGACGATCACCGACGTCGCGAACGGGGATGTATCCACGTGGTGCCCTCGGTGAGACTCGAACTCACACTGGACGGGTTTTGAATCCGTTTCCTCTGCCAATTGGGATACGAGGGCTGGCGTCTTTCAAGCAACGATTGACGAGTTTAGAAGATGCGCTTTCGGGGTCGCGCACCGGTACCCTTCAGATGCTCGACGGCCCCGATGGGCGATGACTGTCAAAGGAGACCGATACAGATGAACGCTCCTGGTGCGCACGGTACTGGCAAGCCCCCGCTTCGCGTGGTGGTGGCAGAGGACGAATCCCTGATCCGGCTCGACCTCGTGGAGATGCTCCGCGAAGAGGGCTACGACGTCGTCGGTGAAGCGGCCGACGGTCAGCAGGCGGTGGAGTTGGCCGTCGAACTGCGTCCCGATCTGGTCATCATGGACGTGAAGATGCCGCGTCGGGACGGAATCGATGCGGCGTCGGAGATCGCCGAGAAGCGCATCGCGCCCGTCGTCATTCTCACCGCGTTCAGTCAGCGCGAGCTCGTGGAGAAGGCACGCGATGCCGGAGCGATGGCGTATCTGTTCAAGCCGTTCACCAAAGCCGACCTGATGCCTGCGGTGGAGTTGGCCGCCAGTCGTTTCGGTGAGATCTCCGCGCTCGAATCCGAGATCGTGGATCTTCAGGACCGGCTCGAGACGCGCAAGCTCATCGAGAAGGCCAAGGGCATCCTGATGGAATCGCAATCTCTCACAGAACCGCAGGCGTTCAAGTGGATTCAGCGCGCCGCCATGGATCGCAGGACGACGATGAAGGCCGTCGCGGAGGTCGTGATCGACACGCTCGGTACCCCTGCGAACAAGCCTGTGGCAGAGAGCTGATCGGCCCTCGAAAGCTACGGCCACGTAAAACTTCGACTCCCTAGGTCACAGTCAGGTCACGAGCGTCGTTCTAGGCCTTGCGAATCAGCTCCGAGCATTAGCGTCTGACCCACACGTGAGCGACATGTAACTCAGGTGCGCTTCATCGACGAGCAATTTCAAGGAGAACCTAGATGGCAATTCGGACCTATGTCCGCACGGCTGCGGTGCTGAGCGTTACCTCGCTCGCACTGTTCGGCTGTTCGTCGAGCGAGGACTCGGGCTCGACCGACTCCACCAGTGCCAGCGGCGGCACTGCAGCCGCGGAAACGACCGTCTCCACCGACTGCACGCCCGAGCAGGCCACTGCCGGGGCAACCCCGGATACGGCACCGCTGGTGGTGGGCACCCTTCTCCCCGAGACCGGAACCCTGGCCTTCCTCGGCCCGCCCGAAGTTGCCGGCGTCCAGTTGGCCGTCAACGACGTCAACGCCGCCGGTGGCGTCCTCGAGCAGCCCGTCACGCTCATCCCCGGTGATTCGGGCGACACGACGACCGATACCGCCAACACCACGGTCGACCGTCTGCTCGCCGGCGGTGCCGACGTCATCGTCGGTGCGGCGTCGTCCTCGGTCTCGCTCAAGGTCATCGACAAGATCGCCAGCGCAGGCGTCGTGCAGTTCTCGCCGGCCAACACGTCCGACCAGTTCGTCTGCTACCCGGACAAGGGTCAGTACTTCCGTACCGCACCCACCGACGTGCTGCAGGCACAGGCCTTGTCCCAGCTGATCGCCCAGGACGGTGCGCAGCGCGTCGCCATCCTCGCGCTCAACGACCCGTACGGTACGGGCCTGGCCGCGAACACCGCGGACAACCTCGAAGAGGCCGGCATCGCGGCGGACCAGATCCAGACCACGATCTACGACCCGAACGCACAGTCGTTCAACGCAGAGGTCGACGGCGTGAAGAACTTCAACCCGGACGCCGTGGCCATCATCGGCTTCGAGGAGTCCGCGAAGATCATCACCCGTATGCACGAGATCGGCATCGGACCGTCCGACGGCACGCTGGTCTACGGAGTCGACGGCAACATGGGTAACGCCCTCGGAGAGTCGGTGGCAGCAGGTCTGCTGGACACGATGCGTGGCACCACCCCGTTGACCGACGTCGGCACCGGATTCCAGGATCGTCTCAAGAGCGTGGATCCGGCCCTGGTGGACTTCAACTACGCAGGCGAGTCCTACGACGCGGTGGTCATCTCGGCACTCGCGGCCGAGCAGGCCAAGTCGACGGCAGGCACCGACATCGCTGCCAACATCAACAGCGTCACCAAGGACGGCACCAAGTGCACCAGCTACGCCGAGTGCCTTCCGCTCGTCAAGGCCGGAACCGACATCGACTACGACGGAATCACCGGCGCGCTGAATTTCAGTGACGCAGGAGAGCCCGCCACCGGTTCCTACGGCAACCTGGTCTTCGGACCGGACAACACCCTGACGACGGACGGTTACATCGTCGTCGGTGAGTGATCTGTAACTGTCACACAGCCTCTGGGCCCGAGTCCTCGATCAGGACTCGGGCCCAGTGGCTTGCGTATGTGCCGCACGTTCGACGGCAGCGAGAAGGCCCCGGTTCGATGCCGATCGAACCGGGGCCTTCGTCGTTGCGAGGAGCTACTTCTTCTCCTTGCTTCCTGCCAGCGTGCCGAGGTACAGCTCGATCACCTTCGGGTCGTTCATCAACGCCGGACCGGTGTCGGTGTAGGCATTACGGCCCTGATCGAGAACGTAGCCGCGGTCGCAGATCTGGAGGCAACGACGGGCGTTCTGCTCGACCATGATGATCGACACGCCCGCTGCATTGATCTTCTTGCAGCGGATGAACACCTCGTCCTGGAACATCGGTGACAGTCCGGCCGACGGTTCGTCGAGCAGCAGTACCGACGGCTCCATCATCAGTGCGCGTCCCATGGCGACCATCTGTCGCTCGCCGCCGGACAGTGCGCCCGCCTTGACCTTCTTGCGCTCACCGAGCAGCGGGAACAGTTCGCTGACGAACTCGAATCGCTCGCCGAACTTCTTGGGACGCAAATAGATTCCCATTTCGAGGTTCTCTTCGATGGTCAGCGACGGAAAGACGTTCTGTGTCTGCGGAACGTAGCCGACTCCCTTGGTGACCAGGACGTGCGCTTCGGCGGAGGTGATGTTGTCACCTCGCAGTTTGACGCTGCCCTCACGGACGGCAACCAGCCCGAACAGGGTCTTGAGGAGGGTCGACTTCCCGGCTCCGTTGGGTCCGATGATGCCGACGATCTCCCCGTCGTTGAGGAAGAAGTTGCATTCACTGAGGATGTTGACGCCCGGGATGTACCCGGCCACCAAGCCATCGGCGCGCAGCAATGCACCTTCGGCGAGGCGGGCGTGCTCCTCGGGTGTCGCGGCGAACTCTGCCGGCGTCAATGTCTGTTCGCTCATCGTTCGTCCTCCTCGGCCCGGTGCGAGCCGCCTTCGGTCACGTCGGTTACCACCGGGCGTACGAACTCCGGCTCCGAGAGGTCGCCTCCCGCTTCGAGTTCCTCGGCCTCGGCCTTCTTCAGTGCCTCTGCGAGCTCCGCAGTGGCACCGACCGGATTGCCGTCGGCATCGAATTCCAGAGCCTGATCGTGATGGCTACCGAGATACGCATCGACGACGGCTCCGTTGTTGGAGAGCTCCTCCGGGGTGGACTCGGCAATGATGCTGCCCTGTGCCATCACCACCACCCAGTCACTGATGTCGCGGATGACGTCCATGTCGTGCTCGACGAACACCACCGTCATACCGTCGTCGCGAAGCGACTTGATGTGCCCCAGAAGCGATTGCGTCAGAGCAGGATTGACCCCGGCCATCGGCTCGTCGAGCATGACCACCGACGGATCGGTCATCAGCGCGCGCGCCATCTCGAGCAGCTTGCGTTGGCCGCCGGACAACGAGCCGGCCAGGTCGTCTGCCTTGGCGTCGAGCTTGAAGCGCCCCAACAGCTCGTAGGCGCGTTCGGTGATCTGACGTTCCTGGGCCTTCCACGTCCACGGCATGAACGTGTTGATCATGCGCTCGCCGCGCTGACCGGTTGCGCCCAGCCGAACATTGTCCAGCACAGTCAGTTTCGACAGCGCCTTGGTCAACTGGAACGTACGGACGACACCTTTGCGTGCCACCTGGTGCGGATGCATCCGACCCAGTTCCTGGCCGTCCATCGACCAGGTGCCGGTGTCGGGTCGATCGAATCCCGTGAGCAGATTGAACAGGGTGGTCTTGCCTGCGCCGTTGGGCCCGATGAGTCCGGTGATGCACCCACGCTGGATCTCCAGGTGCGCGACGTCGACGGCTTTCAGACCGCCGAAGGTGCGAGAGACGCCGTCGACCACCAGGGTGGCGTCGGGCTTGGGGGATCCGGGCTCGTTGGCGACACCGGCGAACAACGCCGACCGCTGATCACTCGACAATGCTTTGGCAGCACGTGATTCGAGGGTGCTTGCTTTCTTGCTCGGTGCCGCTGTTGCGGCGGCATCCTTGCTCGGGTCAGGCATTGAGTTGAACCTCTCGCTTGTTGCCGAGAATGCCCTGAGGTCTGAACACCATCAAGACGGCGATCAGAATTCCCAGGAGCACGAACCGCGTGGCACCGACCTGCGCGCCGGTGAGGTTGAGCACCGGGTCGTCGCCGGAGATCAGCTGTCGCAGAATGGCATCGGGAATGGACAGCAGGAACCAGAAGAGCATCGCGCCCAGGACGGGGCCGAACACCGTTGCGGCACCACCGAGAATCAGGGCACCGAAGGCGAAGAACGTCTGCGCCGTCGAGTAGAAGTCCGGGTTGATGGACTGGGTTTGCAGTGCGTTGAACACGCCGCCCATGCCGCCGATGACACCACCGAGAACCAGCGCCTGCATCTTGTAGACGAACACGTTCTTACCCAGCGAGCGGGCCGCGTCCTCGTCTTCACGAACGGCCTTGAGCACACGTCCCCAGGGGCTGTGCGTCAGGAGGTAGACCACCCCGCACAGCAGCAGGACCAGCGTCCAGCCGACGAGCATGGCCCACAGGTCGTTACCCAGGAATCGCACGCCGAGGAAGCTGTACGTCTTGCCACCCTCGAACGGACTCATGCTGGTGAACGGGCCGGCGAAGCCGGTGATGCCGTTGGTCGACTTGGTCACCGAATCCGTTGCGGTGGAACGAAACACGAGTCGCAGAATTTCCGACGCGGCGATGGTGACGATCGCGAGGTAGTCGGCTCGCAGTCGCAGAGTCGGGATGCCGAGCACCAGGGCGAGCAGTCCTGCCGCGGCGAGACCGACCAGAATGCCGAGCCAGAGCGGCTGTTCGTAGGTGATCGTCGTGATGCCGACGCCGTAGCCGCCGAGCAGTGCGAAGCCGATCTGGCCGAAGTTGAGCAGTCCGGCGTAGCCGAAGTGCAGGTTCAGGCCGATGGCGAGCAGAGCGTAGAAGATGGCGGACGGGCCGACCAGCTGAGCGAGTGAGATCTGAAGTGCGCCGATGATATCCATGTGAAGGTCACCCGATCCTTTGTCGCGAGCCGAGGATGCCCTGTGGACGGACGACGAGGATGAGAATCAAGACGAGCAACCCTCCGATGTATTTGAGATCGGGATTGATGACCAGCGTCGACCACTGCACGAGCAGACCGACGATGACGCAACCGAGGAATGCGCCGTAGGCCGTTCCCAGGCCACCCAGTGTGATGCCGGCGAACATGAGCAACAGAAGTTTGAAGCCCATCTCCCACTGGACGCGACCGCCGAGTTCGGAGAGCCCGAACAACACGCCGCCGAGGGCAGCCAGGCCGCCGCCGAGGCACCAGACGAACGTGACCACGCGCTCGACGTTGATGCCGGAGGACGCGGCCAGATCCCGGTTGTCGGCCACCGCACGCATGGCCTTGCCGATCTTGGTGCGCTGCAGCATCAGCGCGACGCCGACCAGGACGACGATGCTGATGACGATGCAGGCGAGGTTGACGTTGGTGATCGACAACGGACCCCAGTCGTTCTCGGTCTGCGCCTGGTAATCGTCGAAGGGCTCGGAGCGATCCGAGAAGAAGATCAGGATGAGATAACGCAGTGCGATCGCCAGGCCGATGGTGACCACCAGCTGAGCGATGAGGCCGGTTCGCCGTTTGCGCAACGGCCGCCAGATCAGGGCATCGTTGAGCCAGCCGATCGCGACTCCGACGACTATCGCGAGCAGCGTGGCCGGGATCAGTTGTATGCCGACACTGACGTTGAAGAACCACGCCGCGACGGCACCGAGTGTGACGAGTTCTCCGTGTGCGAAGTTCGTCAGACCAGTGGTGCCGAAGATCAGACTCAGCCCGACCGCGGCGAGCGCGATGACGAGGCCGAAACGGAAGCCGTCGACGGTGGTGCGAACGAACTTCTCGTAGAACGGAATGGTGGTGGCGGTTCTGGCCTCACCGAACGAGAAGATGACGGTGTTGGAACGCCCGGCCTGCACATCGCGCTGGACCTCGCCCTGGACGCTGACGCCGTCGGGGAGCGTTTCCTGAACCACCTGGAACGTGTAGGTGCCGGGAGACAGTTCGAGGGTCCACCGGCCCCCGGTTTCACTGGTGGTACGGGCGACTTCGGAGCCGGACGCGTCGAGCGCCGCGACGTCGACGCCGACGAGTCGTTCGCCACCGTTGTTCAGGGATCCGGCGACGCTGACCGCGTCCGCCGGTGGTGCCTGTTCGGCACTGGTCCCCGGCGCTGCCGGGGGAGTGGGGGTAGGTTCCTGGGCCAATGCCGGCGCACTGAACAGCAGCGCGGCAATGGAACTCAGAACGGCGAGTAGGAGTGTTCGCTGAAGGAGCCGAACGGCAGATCTTGCGCGCAACCTCGGCGGTTGCACCTTTCTGGTCCATCGAACATTTGGAGCCACGCACGTCCTCCGGACGGTTGTCGTTGTGCCACGGGTATGTGGGTTTCCTGCAATTGTCGGACTCTATCCGCTGAAACGACGCAAAATCGGCGACTGAGATTTCCGGAAAGTATCGGTTGTGTTTCGCGGTGCGCGGCGTGCGCATCGAGTGCGATCGCGTCGTGGCGCGTGCATCCGGCTACGAGTTGTCGGACTGTCTCCCTAGACTGGTCAACCGTGAGCCCAGTAACGGAGAAAAGTGCAGCGCCCGCAGCCGAGACCGATGCGAAAGCGGGCGGAGAGCGGCCCACGTTGCTGCTCATCGACGGCCACTCGATGGCGTTCCGTGCCTTCTTCGCGTTGCCCGCGGACAACTTCAAGACCACGAGCGGTCAGTCCACCAATGCGGTGTACGGGTTCACCTCGATGTTGATCAACCTGCTGCGGGACGAGAAACCGACGCACATCGCGGCGGCGTTCGACGTCTCGCGGCAGACCTTTCGCGCCGAGCGGTACCCCGAGTACAAGGCCAACCGCAGCAAGACGCCCGACGAGTTCGCCGGTCAGGTCGACATCACCAAGGACGTACTCGGGGCCATGGGTATCCCGGTGATGGCCGAGGCGGGCTTCGAGGCCGACGACATCATCGCCACTCTGGTGACCCAGGCAGAGGCACTGGGGTACCGCGTTCTGGTGGTCACCGGCGATCGCGATGCGCTGCAGTTGGTGACGGACAACGTCACGGTGTTGTATCCGCGCAAGGGCGTGTCGGATCTGACTCGGTTCACCCCCGCCGAGGTCGCCACCAAGTACGGTTTGACGCCATCGCAGTACCCGGACTTCGCGGCCCTGCGCGGAGACCCGAGCGACAACCTCCCCGGCATTCCCGGGGTCGGCGAGAAGACGGCGACCAAGTGGATCATCGAATACGGTTCCCTCACCGCTCTTGTCGACAACGTGGACAAGGTCAAGGGCAAAGTGGGAGATGCACTGCGGGCCAACCTGTCGAGTGTGGTGCTCAACCGCGAGCTCACCGAGATGGTCCGCGATGTGCCGTTGCCCTACACCCCCGATCAGCTCGAACTGGCTCCGTGGGATCGCGAGAAGATCCACGCCTTGTTCGACGACCTGGAGTTCCGCATTCTGCGGGACCGATTGTTCGAGACGCTCGCGTCGGTCGAACCCGAAGCAGAAGAAGGTTTCGACGTCCGCGGCGGCATTGTCGCGCCCGGCGATCTGGCCGCATGGCTGGGAGAACACGCGGCCGACGGCCGACGGAGCGGGCTGTCCATCCTCGGCCCGCGTCGGCCTTTCGACAGCGACGCGACGTCGGTGGCGATCGCTGCGGCCGACGGGGAAGGCGCGTTCGTCACGACGACCGCTCTGGACGAATCCGACGAGCAGGCACTTGCCGCCTGGCTCGCCGATCCGGCGCAGCCGAAGGCTCTGCACGAGGCCAAGTGGGCTCTGCATGCAGTTCGTGGCCGCGGCTGGACCCTCGGTGGGTTGACCACCGACACAGCCCTTGCGGCGTACCTGGTGCGGCCCGGGCAGCGGTCGTTCAACCTCGACGACCTGTCGTTGCGCTACCTCAAACGCGAACTCCGGGTGGAGGATGCGGGTGAAGGCCAGATGTCGTTGCTCGATGCCGAGGACACCGCCGATGCGGCGTTCGCGGAGGGCGAGATTCTCAAGGCGCGGGCCGTCATCGACCTGGCCGATGCGTTGGACGCCGAGCTCGCCGCCATCGAGTCGACCACCCTGCTCTCCGAGATGGAGCTGCCGCTGCTGACGGTGTTGGCCGATGTCGAGGCAACGGGTATCGCCGTGAACGGTGATCACCTCCGCGCATTGCAGTCCGGATTCGCTGCGCAGGTGGACGAGGCTGCGAACTCCGCCTACGGCGTGATCGACAAGCAGATCAACCTCGGGTCACCGAAGCAGTTGCAGGTGGTGCTGTTCGAGGAACTCGACATGCCCAAGACCAAGAAGACCAAGACCGGCTACACCACCGACGCCGATGCGCTGCAAGGGTTGTTCGAGAAGACCGAGCATCCGTTCCTGAAGTTCCTGCTCGATCATCGGGACGCGACGCGGATGAAGGTGACGGTCGACGGCCTGCTGAAATCCGTCGCCGACGACGGACGCATTCACACCACGTTCAATCAGACGGTCGCGGCAACCGGGCGACTGTCGTCCACCGAGCCGAACCTGCAGAACATTCCGGTGCGCAACGAGGCGGGACGCCACATCCGTGACGGCTTCGTCGTCGGGGCCGGATACGACACGCTTCTCACCGCCGACTACAGCCAGATCGAAATGCGCATCATGGCGCACGTCTCCGGCGACGAAGGGCTGATCGAGGCATTCAACACCGGCGAGGACCTGCACAGTTTCGTCGGTGCCAGGGCCTTCGGAGTGCCGATCGAGGAGGTCACGCCCGAACTGCGTCGCCGCGTCAAGGCCATGTCGTACGGACTGGCCTACGGATTGAGCGCCTTCGGTCTCGCCGCGCAGCTCAAGATCTCCACCGACGAGGCGAAGCAGCAGATGGAGGCGTACTTCGCGCGGTTCGGGGGCGTCCGTGACTACCTGCGCAACGCCGTCGAGGAAGCGCGCAAAGTGGGATACACCTCCACGCTGTACGGCAGGCGCCGCTACTTGCCCGACCTCAACAGTGACAATCGTCAGCGCCGCGAGGTCGCCGAGCGGGCCGCTCTCAATGCGCCCATCCAGGGCACCGCCGCAGACATCATCAAGGTCGCGATGATCGACGTGCACCGATCGCTGGCGGAGTCGACGCTGAAGTCGCGGATGCTCTTGCAGGTGCACGACGAATTGGTACTCGAAGTCGTCGACTCCGAGCGCGAGGAAGTCGAGGCACTGGTACGCGACAAGATGTCCTCGGCCATCGAACTGTCGGTGCCCCTGGAAGTCTCGGTCGGCACCGGTCGCAGCTGGGACGCCGCTGCACACTGATTCGACCCATGGCCAGGCGAAGGGCCGCTCACCGAATTCGGTGAGCGGCCCTTCGCTCGATGTACGGCTGCGGCGAACTACTCCGCCGCGGGAGCCTGCTCGGCGATCTGCTGGCGTACGACGTCCATGTCGAGTGCCTTGATCTGAACGACAAGGTCTTCCAGCGCCGGTGCAGGCAGTGCGCCGGGCTGTGCGTAGACGAGAATTCCTTCGCGGAACGCCATGATCGTCGGGATCGACTGGATCTGCGCTGCCGCAGCAAGACCCTGCTCGGCCTCGGTGTCGACCTTGGCGTGCACGACGTCGGGGTGCGCGTCGGACGACTTCTCGAAGGTGGGTGCGAACTGGCGGCACGGTCCGCACCAGGACGCCCAGAAATCGACCAACACCACGTCGTTGCTCGTCACGATCTCGTCGAAATTCTGCTGGGTCAAAGTCTGAGTGGCCACGCGGTCCCTTTCGTTTGATTGCGCTTCTGCTGTGTCTCAACGCAGGTACTCGCCGGAATCATCCCGGCCGTGGCGGAGCGCGGGGGGTCAGGCTGGTTGGGGTGCTGCGCGGAACGTGCGGCGGTAGGAGTTCGGTGTGGTGCATCGCAACCGCACGAAGTGTTGCCGCAGAGCCGCGGCATTTCCGAAGCCGACCACCTCGGCGATCGAATCCATCGGAAGATCGGAGTTCTCCAACAGTTGCTGCGCTGCCAGTACTCGCTGGTCGTTGAGCCAGCGTGCCGGCGTCGTTCCGGTTTCGGCCGCGAACTTGCGGGCGAAGGTTCGCGCAGACATGTTCACCCGCGCCGCCAGTCGACCGATGGTGAGCTCGGAGTCGAGATTCTCGGTCATCCAATCCAGCAGCGGAGCCAGTGTCTCGGTGCGTGTGGCGGGCAGCGGACTGGTGACGAATTGGGCCTGCCCGCCGTCGCGATGCGGAGGAACGACCATCCGGCGGGCGATCCCGTTGGCCACGACGCTGCCCTGGTACTTGCGCACGATGTGCAGGCACAGGTCGATGCCGGCTGCCGTGCCTGCGCTGGTGAGCACGTTGCCGGCATCCACGTAGAGGACGTTCGGATCCACCTGTGCCAGGGGATATTTCGCGGCCAACGAGTCGGAGTGCCGCCAATGCGTCGTGCAGGGTCTGCCGTCGAGAAGACCCGCTTTGCCGAGTACGAAGGCACCGTTGCACAGGCTCGCGACCATCGCGCCTCGTTCCACCGCCGCGCGCAGTTTGGCCAGCAGGGGTTCGATCGATGCGTCGTATTCGGTGCCGCACACGAAGCTGCCGTCGACCGCCGCCTCGGTGCCTCCCGCCGGAATGATGATCAGATCGGCGCTGTCGAGGCTGTCGAGATCGTGTGGCACGTCGATGGTGTAGCCGACGCGGGTGCGGATCGGTTGTGGGACACCTGCGATCAGGGAGAAGTCGTAGGTGGGCAGTCCCTCGTCCGAGCGATCGAATCCGAACACCTCGCAGGCGACGCCCAACTCGAACTGTTCTGTCAACGGCATCAGCGCGACGACCACTCGTTTCAGCATGCACAGAAGTATGGCAGAAAGTCGTCGATATATGGCGTTACTGCCACTCGTGCACCGTCTCCGCAGGTTGGAAGCTAGCGACATGACAATTGTATTGGTAGTTGTGCTGCTGTTCCTGGCCCTCGACGCCCTCGTGGTCGGAGGTGTCGCTCCCGATACCCACGCGGAGGTGACTCAGTTCGGCGATTACCGGTTCTAGGGTGCCCAGGTCAGCCGATCCGCCATTCGCGCTTGCCCTCGCCGTCCCATCGGCGCAGCGCAACCGCAGCTCCGACCAGATCGTCGACGTCTACCGAGAGCAGGCGCACCGCCGCTCCTGCCTCCTCGGGCGTCAACCGTCGGGCCACCGTGACGTGCGGTGTCCATCGGCCGGGTTCGAGGTGATCGAGCGAACGTTCGCCCACGGCCTCGTACAGCCGGGCGTGCAGATCGAGCAACTCGCTCGACGGAACCACCAGTCTCGCCAGGCTGATCGATCGACCACCGAACACAACGAGCCCGCCGAGACGCACGTCGAACGGATCGAAGCGGACCGCATCGCCGTCGTCCACTGCGTCCGGCATCGACGCTGCCACGGCAACGGTGATGTGCGGACGATTCGATTCACCGCGGTGCCGGTTCTGGCTCGGCAGTCCGGCGTCGGACAGTGCTGCCCACTCGCGGCGAACCGCAGCATCGAGGCCGGGGTCGAGGAGAAGTTCTGCGGACTGCACCATGGAGGCCATGATGTCGCAGACGAACGGTCGCAATGCAACGGCACTACGGATCGGGGCCATGACCGGCGACGGGATAGGCCACGAGATCGTGCCTGCAACCATCCGGGTGGTCGATGCGGCCCTCGCAGCGGCCGGTGGACCGGCTGCCGACTGGGTGCACCTGCCGCTGGGGCTCGGTGCCATGGACGAGCACGGAACGCCGATGCCCGAGTCCACACTGGCGGAGTTGGGCGAGCTCGAATGCTGGATTCTCGGTCCGCACGACAGCGCCTCCTACCCGCAGCCGTTCCGGTCTCAGCTGACCCCGGGCGGACGGATTCGTAAGAACTTCGGTCTGTTCGCCAACATTCGGCCGGCGAAGGCACTGCCCGGCGTACGTGCAGTGTCCCCGCGAATGGATCTGGTGGTCGTGCGGGAGAACACCGAGGGGTTCTACGCCGATCGCAACATGTTCGTCGGCAGCGGGGAGTTCATGCCCACTCCCGATGTGGCTCTCGCGGTCGGAGTGTTCACCCGCGCGGCCTGCGAACGCATTGCACGCGAAGCGTTCTCGTTGGCCGAGCGACGCAATCGACAACTGACGATCGTGCACAAGACCAACGTGCTGTCGATGACGACGGGGTTGTTCCGCGATGCGTGCCGTGCAGTGGGAGAACAGTTTCCGCACGTCGAGGTCACCGAGGAGCACGTCGACGCCCTTGCCGCGCACCTGGTTCGACGCGGCGAGGACTACGACGTCATCGTGGCCGAGAACATGTTCGGCGACATTCTCTCGGATCTGACGGGTGAGCTGTCCGGGTCGCTGGGCACCGCGCCGTCGATCAACTCCTCGGAAACCCAGGCGATGGCGCAGGCCTCGCACGGATCGGCCCCGGACATCGCGGGCAAGAACCGAGCCAATCCGACCGCGCTCTTCCTGTCGGCCGCGATGCTGCTCGAATGGCTTGCCCCGCGGCATCGGGACGAACGGTTGGCCGCAGCCGCCGGCAGGATCCGACACGCCGTCGACGCCACGGTCGAATCCGGGGTCGCGACAGCCGACCTCGGTGGACAGGCGTCGACCGGTGCCTTCACCGAGGCCGTCGAAGCCACAGCGCACCGGCGTTGAGCACTGCGGTGTCTATCGGAGCGGTTTGCGGCTGCTGAAGATCGCGGTGCCGGGAAAGAGTTGCCCGCGCAATGGGCTCCACTGACCCCACTCGCGGTCGAGCCACTCCGGCCAGTCGGGTTCGACGATGTCGCGTACCTCGAGGCCTGCGGCGACCAGTTCGCGCACCCGATCGCCGATCGTGCGGTGATGCTCGACGTAGTTGGGGGTTCCGTCCGCGTCGTACTCGACGTACGGAGTTCGGTCGAAGTACGGAATCGTCGCGGTCAGGCCGGCCACGCCGGGATCGTCGGGGAACACCCAACGCATCGGATGATTGACGGCGAACACCCAGATGCCACCCGGCCGAAGAACCCGCGCCACTTCCTTCATCACATTGGCGGAGTCCGCAACGAACGGCACCGCACCGAATGCCGAGCAGACGATGTCGAAGCGCTCGTCGGCGAACGGCAAGGACTCGGCACTGGCCTGTACCAGCGGAACCGTCGACCCGCCCGCGGTCATGGCGTCGACGCCGCGCTGCAACATGCCCATCGAGATGTCGAGACCGATCGCGCGCGCACCCTGGGTTCCGAGCCAGCGGGCGCACGGTGCGCTGCCGCAGCCCACCTCGAGCACGTCCTTGCCCACGACGTCGCCCAGCAGATGCACGTCGCCCTCGTGCAGTCCCTCCGGGCACCAGACGAACTCCCCGGATTCGGCCGTCACCCCCAGGAACGCGCCATGGGTACGGTGGTAGGCCTCGGCGTCGGAATCCCACCAGAGGCGACTCGCGCGGTCGCTCGCGACCGAGTCGATTCGGCCGCGGCCGGGAGTGGACGACGGTGGGGAAAGATCGGTCACACGCCGACTCTAACGGGGTTTGTGCTGGTACTGCGGCATCGCGTACCCTGTTCAACGCGAGTGTGTTCATGCTGCGCCCAGGTCGGGTCCGCCCGGCGTCGGCGCATGCGGATCCGGCAACGGTTCCGCCGAATGTGCTCGTGTTGCACACGTTTCACCAAGTCCGACCGAACATCCATCAACCGATACCCAACCCGTCCGGAGCAACTCAACACATGCCCTCAACCACAACCTCACCGCAGGTAGCCGTCAACGATATCGGCTCCGCAGAGGATTTTCTCGCCGCCATCGACGCCACGATCAAGTACTTCAACGATGGTGACATCGTCGAGGGCACCATCGTCAAGGTCGATCGTGACGAGGTTCTACTCGACATCGGTTACAAGACCGAAGGCGTCATCCCCTCCCGCGAGCTCTCCATCAAGCACGACGTCGACCCCAACGAGGTCGTCTCCGTGGGAGATGAGATCGAAGCACTCGTCCTCACCAAGGAGGACAAGGAAGGCCGTCTGATCCTGTCCAAGAAGCGAGCTCAGTACGAGCGCGCTTGGGGCACGATCGAGGAGCTCAAGGAGAAGGACGAGGCCGTCAAGGGCACCGTCATCGAGGTCGTCAAGGGTGGACTCATCCTCGACATCGGTCTTCGTGGCTTCCTCCCCGCTTCGCTCGTCGAGATGCGTCGCGTCCGCGATCTCCAGCCGTACGTCGGCAAGGAGATCGAGGCCAAGATCATCGAGCTCGACAAGAACCGCAACAACGTGGTCCTGTCGCGCCGCGCATGGCTCGAGCAGACCCAGTCCGAGGTCCGCAGCGAATTCCTGCACCAGCTCCAGAAGGGCCAGGTCCGTAAGGGCGTCGTGTCCTCCATCGTCAACTTCGGTGCCTTCGTGGACCTGGGTGGCGTCGACGGACTCGTGCACGTCTCCGAGCTGTCCTGGAAGCACATCGATCACCCGTCCGAGGTTGTCGAGGTCGGCACCGAGGTCACCGTCGAGGTTCTCGACGTCGACCTGGACCGCGAGCGTGTTTCCCTGTCGCTCAAGGCAACTCAGGAAGATCCGTGGCGCCAGTTCGCTCGCACCCACGCGATCGGCCAGATCGTGCCCGGCAAGGTCACCAAGCTGGTTCCCTTCGGTGCATTCGTGCGCGTCGAAGAGGGCATCGAGGGCCTCGTGCACATCTCCGAGCTGGCCGAGCGCCACGTGGAGGTTCCGGACCAGGTCGTGGGTGTCGGCGACGACGCACTCGTCAAGGTCATCGACATCGATCTCGAGCGTCGCCGGATTTCGTTGAGCCTCAAGCAGGCCAACGAGGACTACGCAGAAGAGTTCGATCCGTCCAAGTACGGCATGGCCGACTCGTACGACGAGGGTGGCAACTACATCTTCCCCGAGGGCTTCGACTCCGAGACCAACGAATGGCTCGAAGGTTACGAGAAGCAGCGTGAAGAGTGGGAAGGTCGCTACGCCGAGGCGGAGCGTCGCCACAAGATGCACACCGCTCAGATGGAGAAGACGGCCAAGGACGAAGCTGCCGAAGCCGCCAACACCAACTACTCCTCCGAGTCGGGTCAGGCTCCCGCCGATGCAGAAGGCGACGCTCCCGCAGCGTCGGCTCCGGCCTCGACCGGTGGATCGCTGGCCAGCGATGCGCAGCTCGCTGCACTTCGCGAGAAGCTGTCGGGCAACGCCTGATAGATGTGGTCCACCCGTGAGGGTGTGACGCCGAGCCCCGGTTCTCTCCACGAGAACCGGGGCTTTCTCGTTCGAATCAGGTGACCGAAAACTCTGCGGAAACGACGATGGACCCGGTTCGGATGAACCGGGCCCATGGTGGAGGGGGAGTGCGAACTACGCGGCGGTGGCTGGACTCCACTGGCCGACGCTCTCCGTGCGCTTGCGCATGGTCGCGAAGCTGTGGCGGGCGGGGGTCAGGAGGTTGGTGAACCAGTTGCGCCGATGGTCGGCCAACGCCGAGGCTACTTCCGGGATCAGAATGCAATGAACGCCAGCATCCATGCCAAGGCGGTGCCGACCCGGTTGGATCTGATTGCTTCGCATGGGTGTCCTTTTCAATAGCTGTGGGTCGGCACATCGAGGTCGCGCTCGTCGAAGATAACCGACGGATCTGTGAAACCGGTGCATTTGAGGCTGGTGTGCTTCGGCGTGTTCGAGTGTCAGACTGGGTGCATGCTGAGACTGGGACTGACCGGTGGAATAGGTGCCGGAAAATCGACCGTTGCGAAGGTGCTGACCGAACTCGGGGGAGTGCTCGTCGACTCCGACGTGCTTGCCCGTGAAGTCGTGGAGCCGGGAACACCTGGGCTGCAACAACTGACCGATACCTTCGGAACCGACATTCTCGCACCCGATGGCTCGCTCGACCGTCCGGCATTGGCGGCCAAGGCATTCGGCGACGAGGAATCCCGCAAGAAGCTCAACGCCATCGTTCACCCGTTGGTCGGTGCGCGTACTGCCGAGATCATCGACGGAGCAGCGTCGGATGCCGTAGTGGTGCAGGACATTCCGCTCCTCGTCGAAGGATCGATGGGCCAGTTCTTTCACCTCGTGGTCATCGTGTGGGTCGACGCCGAGGAACGGGTGCGTCGTCTGACGGGACAGCGAGGCATGCCCGAGGCCGACGCCCGGGCGCGGATCGCAGCGCAGGCAACCGATGATGCGCGCCGAGCCGCGGCCGACGTGTGGATCGACAACACCGGTGCGCCGGGAAGCGTCGACGACGACGTCCGAGCCCTGTGGAACGACCGACTGATTCCCTTCGAGCGCAACATCAGGGAGGGGGTCATCGCGCGTGTTCATCCGGAACAGGTGACGGCCGACCCCGCGTGGGAATTGCAGGCCCGACGGATCGTCTCGCGTCTGGCTCTTGCCTGTTCCGACAAGGCGGTCCGTATCGATCACATCGGATCCACCGCAGTGCCCGGCCTCGACGCCAAGGACGTCATAGACATCCAGATCACCGTGCGCGGGCTCGACGACGCCGATTCCGTAGCCGAACAGTTGCGCGTGGCAGGGTTCCCGCGGCGAGAGGACGCCGACTTCGACCATCCCAAGCCCGCGTACGGAATCGGCGGCGAAGCCGATCCGGCCGTGTGGTCCAAGCGTTTTCACGGCAGTGCAGACCCCGGCCGACCGGCGAACGTCCACATCCGGGTGGACGGCTGGCCCAATCAGAGGTTCGCGCTGCTGTTCCGGGACTGGTTGCGGGCGGACGACAGCATCAGGACCGAGTATTCCGGAATCAAGCGACGCGCCTCCGAGGCCGCTGCCGGAATCACGGACTTCGCATCGGCGATCGAGGCCTACGAGAACGCAAAAGCACCGTGGTTCGATGTGGCATACCGCCGGGCATGGCAGTGGGCCGAGGAGACGAACTGGACTGCGTGAATCGGGTCGGGTTGATCCTGGACCCTGAGAACCCGGGTCGGTGGATCAGGACGGTTTACCGTTCCACTCGGTCGGCATTCCGACCGACGCGAGCCACGCGTTCAGGTCGTAATCGTGTCGCGTCAGACCTTCGATGGCCGTGATCGACCTGGCCAGTGCCAGCTCGGCCGTCGGGGTGTCGACGTGTTGCGCCACCCGAGCGTCGAACAACTCGTCGACGTCGAGCAGGTCGTAATCGCGGCCGGTACGGACACTGAGGTCGAGATAGTGGTCGACGGATGTCCAACGGGTGGTGCCGGCGGTGTACTCGCCGATGTCGACGTAGTAGTCCTGATCGCGGGCGTGTGCAGGCAGGTAGTGGAACACCGAGGCTCGGAGCCCGAGAGCGGGCAGCAACCAGGACTCCAGGTAGTCGAAATGGGCGTGATCCGACGGGCGGGCCATGTACAGCCCCCACGGCTCGACGCGGTATTCGTCGACGACACGGACGAACCCCTTGGGATCCACGTTCGTCTTGGCGACGAGGTCGAACGTCTCGTGCTTGGGGGCATGAACGACGGCGTGCGCACCGGCTGACGTGTGAGCGACCATGCCTGTAGAAGCTACCGGGAACCAGCGTGTGGGTCTGTCCGACGGAACTTGTCGGTGGTCGCGTCTACGCTTGTGAAATGGCGTTTGCATCCGAACATCCCGTTGTCGCGCACTCCGAACACCGTCCGGTGGGCGCAATCGAGCGCACCGGACCGGCGTTCGAGGTCGTCAGCGAACACGTACCGGCAGGCGATCAGCCGACCGCCATCGCCGAGCTCGAACGGCGGATCAAGGCGGACGAGAAGGACGTCGTCCTGCTCGGTGCCACCGGTACCGGCAAATCGGCCACCACCGCCTGGCTCATCGAGAAGCTGCAGCGCCCGACCCTGGTGATGGCACCGAACAAGACGCTGGCGGCGCAGTTGGCGAACGAGCTGCGAGACATGTTGCCCAACAACGCAGTCGAGTACTTCGTCTCGTACTACGACTACTACCAGCCCGAGGCGTACATCGCGCAGACCGACACCTACATCGAGAAGGACTCGTCCATCAACGACGATGTCGAACGTCTGCGGCACTCGGCGACGGCATCGCTGCTCTCGCGCCGAGACGTGGTCGTGGTGGCGTCGGTGTCGTGCATCTACGGTCTCGGCACCCCGCAGTCGTACGTCGATCGGTCGATCGAGCTGGAGGTCAACGTCGAAGTGCAGCGTGACGCGCTGCTCCGGCTGCTGGTGGACGTGCAGTACACCCGCAACGACATGGCCTTCACCCGCGGATCGTTCCGGGTCCGCGGCGACACCGTCGAGATCATTCCGTCCTACGAGGAACTCGCGATTCGAATCGAGTTCTTCGGTGACGAGATCGAAGCGCTGTACTACCTGCATCCGCTCACCGGCGACATCGTTCGGCAGGTGGATTCGGTGCGCATCTTCCCGGCCACGCACTACGTCGCCGGTCCGGAGCGAATGGAACGAGCCGTCAAGGACATCGAGGCCGAACTCGAAGATCGGCTCGCCGAGCTGGAGAGCAAAGGAAAACTGCTCGAGGCTCAGCGGCTGCGGATGCGGACGCAATACGACCTGGAGATGATCAAGCAGGTCGGGTTCTGCTCTGGTATCGAGAACTACTCGCGGCACATCGACGGCCGTGGTGCAGGCACCGCGCCCGCGACACTGATCGACTACTTTCCCGAGGACTTCCTACTGGTCATCGACGAGTCCCACGTGACGGTGCCGCAGATCGGAGCCATGTACGAGGGCGATATGTCGCGCAAGCGCAATCTCGTCGACTTCGGGTTCCGCTTGCCGTCCGCGACCGACAACCGACCGTTGACGTGGGAGGAGTTCACCCAGCGCATCGGTCAGACGGTCTACCTCTCGGCAACTCCGGGAAAGTACGAGCTGGGCCAGACCGGGGGAGAGTTCGTCGAGCAGGTGATTCGTCCCACCGGACTCGTCGACCCCAAGGTCGTCATCAAACCGACCAAGGGGCAGATCGACGACCTGGTCCATCAGATCCGGGAACGCGCGGAGAAGGACGAGCGTGTGCTGGTGACCACGCTGACCAAGAAGATGTCGGAGGATCTGACCGACTACTTGCTCGAGCTGGGCATTCGTGTCCGCTACCTGCACTCCGACATCGACACGCTGCGCCGCGTCGAACTGCTTCGGCAACTCAGGTTGGGCGAGTACGACGTACTGGTGGGCATCAACCTGCTCCGTGAGGGTCTCGACCTACCCGAAGTCTCGTTGGTGGCAATTCTCGACGCCGACAAGGAAGGCTTCCTTCGCAGCGGCACCAGTCTCATTCAGACCATCGGCCGTGCCGCGCGAAACGTCTCCGGTGAAGTCCATATGTACGCCGACAAGATGACCGATTCGATGACCTACGCCATCGAGGAAACCGAGCGTCGACGCGAGAAGCAGATCGCGTACAACAAGGAGCGAGGCGTCGATCCGCAGCCGCTGCGCAAGAAGATCGCCGACATTCTCGACCAGGTGTACCAGGAGGCCGAGGACACCGAGTCCGTCGTCGAGGTCGGTGGATCCGGTCGCAACGCCAGCCGCGGACGGCGAGCACAGGGCGAGGCGGGTAGGTCGGTCAGCACCGGTGTGTACGAGGGTCAGGACGTGTCGTCGATGCCCCGCGCCGAGCTGGCCGATCTGATCAAGAACATGACCGATCAGATGATGAACGCGGCACGTGAGCTCAAGTTCGAGCTCGCCGGCCGGCTGCGCGACGAGATCCAGGATCTGAAGAAGGAGCTCCGAGGCATGGACGCGGCCGGCCTCAAGTAGGTCGGGCGGGTGGCGCGAGTGAAGCCTGCGGAATGAGCCAGGGGGGGCCAGCGGAATGAGCCAGGGGGGCGCGAGTGGAGCCAGCGGAATGAGCCAGGTGACGCGAGTGGAGCCTGCGGAGTGGTTCGAGATGGTTCGGTTACGGTTCAGTGATGGACGCAACCACCGCCGGCCGCACCTCTCGCGCGCTCGAATTGATCCACTCGATGACCTATTTCCTTCCGGAGACGCAGGATGCTCTGGTCGCAACCGGGTTGGCGCCGCGGGCCTGCTATTTCGCGGGTCGAGCTGCACCACTGGGGCGCGTCGGCGCGGGCGTCGTGACCGCCACGTTCTACAACTTCAATCGGGAGCTTGTGGCACCGCTCATCCCGGCGGCCTGGGACGTCACGTCACCCGACGAGATCATGGCCATCCGTTACGCCACTCTCGATGCCGCCTTCGGTCGACTGCTGGGCCCCGAGGTTCTCGAATCCGCGGACATGGCCGAGGCCGCGGACCTGGCATCGATCGCGGCCCGGGGGATTCCCGGTGACGACGGTCGACCCCTGTACGCGGCGTATGCAGAGCTCGACTGGCCGACAGCACCGCATCTGGTGCTCTGGCACGCACTGACACTGATCCGCGAATACCGCGGCGACGGGCATATCGCAGCGCTGCAGACCGCGGGTCTGAGCGGTTTGGAAGCGTTGATCACCCACACGGCCACCGGATACGGCTTCGAGAAGGAGTTCGCCCGCAAGCGTCGAGGGTGGTCGACCGAGCAGTGGGACGCGGCGGTCGCGTCTCTGGCCGATCGAGAGCTGCTCTCGTCCGACGGTGCACTGACCCAGGACGGCAAGGATCTCCGAACGTTGGTCGAGGACATCACCAACGACCTCGCTGTTGCGCCCTGGGCCGCCCTCGGCGAGGACGGTGCTGCTCGGCTGGTCTCGATCGCGACGCCGTGGCGCGAGTCGATCGTCGGCCAGGGCGTCATTCCCGCCGGCGTCTTCGGGCCCGCGCTCACGAAGAAGTGATCCGCCTCAGCTGGTGATGTCCTTGGTGCCGAAACGTCGCCACGCGATCAACCCGAACACTGCCGCGTACGTGATGGCGGAGAACGATCCGACCACCATGTCGTTCCAGTCGATGCTCGTTCCGAAAGCGTCGATCCACGAGTTCGCGTAGTGCCCGGGAAGGTAGTTGCGGAGCGATCCCAGCGCCGTGATCTGATCGAGGATCTGCATCAGAATCGACGTCATCACGGCACCACCGACGGCCCCGAGCGGGGCGTCGGTGAGTACCGACAGCAGCATCGCCAGGCCGGCCACCCACAGCAGGTTGATGCCGATGTACGCGACTGCGATCAGCAGCCGCACCAGCGAGGTGCCGTAGGGCAGTCCCTCACCCAGCGGGGTGATGAGTGATTCGGCTCCGTAGAGCACGGTTCCGATCAACAGCGACACCCCGACGAGCACGGCGATAGCCACGCCGGACAGCGTCGCCGACACCAGAGCCTTCTGCGTCAGCAGTCGACTCCTTGGCACGGGAATGGCCAGCAGGTACCGCAGACTCGACCACGACGCTTCGCTTGCCACCGAGTCGCCGAAGAACAGGGCCACCACCACGATCAGCAGAAATCCGACCGACATGAACAGAGCGAAGACCGTGAAGTTCATACCGCCGCGAGTGCCGAGCTCGATGAGCCCGTCGGCATCGGAATCCGCATTCGAGCTGCCGACGGTGAAGGCGATGGCCAGGATCACCGGAAGCAGGGCCAGAAAGCCGATGGCCAGCTGAGTGCGGCGACGTCCCAGTTGCCTGCGCAACTCGGTACGGAACGGCAAGGTGCTGCCGCCGGTGTACCCGGCAGCGCGCCCGTCGGCGTGTGTGGTGCTCATGCGCGATCCTTGCTGGTGTCGGACCCTGGGTTGTCTCGGTGGACGAGGTCGAGGAAGACGTCTTCGAGGCGCGTCGACTGCGAGAATCCGCGCACCGAGACCCCCGAGGTGACGAGTTCTCTGATGACGACTGCGGCATCCGCATCGGTCAGGTCTACGGTCACAGTGCCGTCGTCGACGATCACCGCGCCGTCGTGGCCGGAGGCGTCGAGCACCGACTGCGCGCGGGTGGCGTCGTCGACCCTGATCTCCGTCTGTCCGCCGGCCGCGGTCAGTTCGCGGACGGTACCGGAACTGATCACCGATCCGCGATTCATGACGACCACGTGGGTGCAGGTCTGCTCCACCTCGGCGAGCAGATGGCTCGACACCAACACGGTTCGACCGGTTTTCGCGTAGTTGATCAGCACATCGCGCATCGTCCTGATCTGTGGTGGGTCGAGTCCGTTGGTCGGTTCGTCGAGGACCATCAGATCCGGCAGCCCCAACATGGCCTGGGCGATCGCGAGCCGCTGCCGCATACCTTGGCTGTAGGACTTGACCTTGCGTTCGATCGCGGTGCCGAGGTCGGCGATCTCGAGAGCTTCCTCGAGGTGAGCGTCCTCGATCGGGCGACCGGTCGCTTCCCAGTACAGCCGCAGATTCTGTGTTCCGGTCAGGTGCGGCAGGAAGCCGGATCCCTCGACGAAGGAGCCCAACCGGGACAGCACCGGGGCTCCGGGGGTCACCTTGTGGCCGAAGACTCGAATGTCGCCGCCGGTGGGCGTGATCAGGCCCATCAGCATGCGCAGGGTGGTGGTCTTTCCTGCGCCGTTCGGCCCGAGCAGACCCAGAACCTGGCCCTGCTTCACCTCGAAGCTGACGCCGTCGACGGCGCGGAAGCCGTTGGAATACGTTTTGGCCAGATCGGTGATCACCAGGGGAGTGTCGATGAGATCCTCGTCCACTTCAGCGACTGCGCGACGTCTGGTCCGCACGATTCCGGCGACGATCGCACCGGCGACCGCCAGCAGGACGATTCCGATGCCGATGAGTGGTGCCACCGGAACGGTGCTGTCGGCGCTCGCCTCGGCGGGGACGGTGGGCAACGCGATGGTGTCGTCGGTCATGGCAACACTGAACTGCGCCGGCTCGAGTGGAACGGCGTACGCCTGATCGGTGGTGGAGATGCTCAGGTCGAGGCGATGACCCTGTTGCACGGTGTAGCTGATGCCAGGAAGCGCAACCGTGACGTCGACGGGGTCGATGCCTTCGGTAACGGGCAGTCGGATCGCCGAGACCGCCCCGCCCGGAAGCGTTCTCGTGCCGTTCGGCGCAACGTCGTAGAGCTTCGCGAACAGAACGGCTTGATCGGGTGACGCCAGCGACGCCACGCGCAGGTTCACCCGCGGGGCACCGGTGATCGTCACGGACGACTCGACGGGATCGCTGGTGAACGTTGCCGACTGGCCCGGCAGGTCCGCGGTCAGGGCTGCTCCGGCCCCGGTCGATCCGAGAGTCGAGAGCACCGAGCCCAAACCGGGTACCGACGAGATCGCCGACGGCGATGCTCCGGGTGGACGAATGATCGACTGGTTCTCGGCGGTGGGAGTGAACGTCACCGATCGGGTTTGCGTGGGATCGGACGCGGGGGTCAGTCCCGGGTAAGCAGGAGCCGTCATTCGGCGGTCACGATCGCCGCCGCGCTCGTCGGCTGCCCGCTGAGTGGAGTAGACGAACGGCTCGGCGTCGGTGCCGGTGGAGGCCTCGGTGCCCCGCAATGTCGTGTCGAAGAAGTCGGCGATGGCTCGATCGCTCGTGCCGTCGGTTCCGCCTGCATCGTGGCCACCGTCGAACCATCGCACGGTGACGTTCCCACCGGCTGCGGCGATCTGACGTGCCGTTGCGTCGGCCTGGTCGAGACCGAACAGTGTGTCCTGGGTGCCCTGAACCAGCAGCGTCGGTGCCGTGATGTTCGACGCCACCGCGACCGGCGAGTGAGCCGTCAGCAGATCGAGCAACTGCTGGCTGGGGATTCCGGTCACGGCGGATTCGGTGTAGGCGTCGCAGAATTCGGGTGCGAATCGTCCGCAGGCCGAGGTGCCCTCGGAGGTGCCGGAATCGGTGCTGTTGTCGCCGTTTCCGCCGGGTGGTGCACTCGCTGCGCCCACTCCGAAGAACACTCCGGCCCAGCCGCGCTTGAGGACGCCGGGTCCGCCGTACTCGGCAGCTGCGGGAGTGGCGATGTCGCCGAGGGCTTCTCGGCCTTCGACCGAGGTGACGCCGTAATTGGGAAACAGGGCCTGACCCAGGTCGTTCCAGGTGATCGCTGCGGCTATCGAATCGATCCGGGGGTCGGTGCCGCCTGCGCTCAGTGCCAGTGCGCCGCCGTAGGATCCGCCGGCAACTCCGACGTGCGGGTCGCCGGGAGCGTCCAGTTCCACCTCCGGTTGTTCGGCGAGCCAGTCGATGAGTCCGCGTGCGTCGGCGACCTCGCGATCGGGGTCGTTGAGCGAGATCGAACCCGTGCTGTCGCCGAACCCGCGTGCACTGTAGGCGAGCACCGTGTACCCGCGAGCAGTGAGATCACGTGCCTCCCCGTCGACCGAGTCCTTGCTGCCGCCGAAGCCGTGGGCGAGCAGCACCGTCGGCGCGGGCGTGACGGAGGGTACGTAGAGACGAGCGTCGATGTCGACGGTGCCCGTCGACCCGGGGTTGTCCGGTAGCGTGATGCGCGCTTCACGCGTGGATGTGTCGGCGCTCGAATCCTGGGGGAGGAAGACGAATGCGAGGGCGACCAGCGCCAGAACCGCAATCACGGCGGCACCGACAGTCATGGCCCGTCTCGACAGTGGCGGGCGGGGAATCGGCATGGAAACCAATGTATGTGAGTGGCGCGGATCGTGTTGTTCCCCAAGTTCACGTGCCGATCGGCCGGTTCCGGCTAATGTCAGCGAATCAGTCCCCGGACCACGTCTTTCGGTCCTGTGACTTGCACCAATCGAGTTCGACCAGAAGTGTCACATCTGTGTGTGACCGACAAATGGAGGAATGAATGAGCGCCTACCGCACCGTCGTCGTCGGGACCGATGGCTCCGAATCGTCACTGCGGGCAGTGGAGAAGGCCGCGGCTCTCGCGGGAGACGCCGATGCCACCCTGGTGATCGCTTGCGCGTACTACCCTGCCGATCCGAAGGACACGTCCGCTGCCGCCGACGCATTGCGCGAGGACGCCTATCAGATCACCGGATCGGCACCGACGCGTGAGATTCTGCGCACGGCGCGCGAGCACGCCACCAAGGCCGGTGCGAAGAACATCGAGGAGAAGGCGATCGTCGGTGCTCCCGTCGAGTCGCTGCTGGCACTCGTGGACGAGGTGAAGGGCGACCTGCTCGTCGTCGGCAACCGCGGCCTGAACTCGTTGACCGGCCGCCTGCTGGGCTCGGTTCCGTCGGACGCCGCGCGCAAGTCCACCTGCGATGTTCTGATCGTGCACACCGTCCGCTGATCTCACCCCGCACACACCAACGGCCCGCCCGTCGAATCGACGGAGCGGGCCGTTGGTGTGTGCGGTTCTCTACGCTTCCGGCTCGAACGGCTGCAGCGCCGAGAGTTCACCCGGCAGTGCGTTCACGTGCACCACGCCGAGTCGCTGCGTGGCCCGGGTGAGGGCAACGTACAGATCGTTCATGCCTTTGACCGAATCGTTCACTATGGCACCGGGTTCGACGATCAGCACCGAGTCGAACTCGAGTCCCTTGGCATCCTTGACAGTCGACACGGTGACCAGTTCCGAGGCCAGATGGCGGAATCGGTCGACGTGGTCTGCGGGAACCAGCACCGCGCTGAGGCCCGGGCGCGGGTGATCGGCCACTCGCTTCTCCACCGCGGTGACCAGATCTGCCGCTGCCACCCGTTGAGCCCACGGCCGGGTTCCGGTGCTGCGGATGGACCGCGGCTCGGACTGCTCGGGATCGATGGCAGCCAACACATCGTGTGCCACGGCCATGATCTCGGACGGTGTTCGGTAGTTCACCGTCAGTTCGGTCAGCTTCCAGCGCTTGGCGACATACGGTTCGAGAACCGAACCCCACGACGAGGTTCCGGCGGGATCACCGGTCTGCGCCGTATCGCCCACCAGTGTCATCCACCGATTCGGTATGCGCCGCATCACCATTCGCCACGCCATCGCAGACAGTTCCTGCGCCTCGTCGACGATCACGTGCCCGTAGGTCCACGTTCGGTCACCGGCGGCCCGTTCGGCCGTCGTGAGTCGCTGACCCGAATTCTGCCGTCGTGCAAGCTGATCGGCATCGATGAGGTCGTAGGCCATCAGGATCTCCGGATCGAGCTCGTCCTCTAGGTCCTGAGGTGCCGAACCGGTCAGGATGTCCAGGGCACCCTGAGCGTCGGCGATCTGGCCGCGCCATTGTCGTTGCGCCTGTTCACGTTCGGCTGCGTCGTCGACGCCGAGCAGTTCGGCGAGCTCGTCGAGCAGGGGAGCGTCGGCCGACGAGAAGCCGTTGCCCCGACGGACGAGTGCCTCACGCTCCGCCTCATCGAGCGCAGGCGCGGCCGACGCAATCTTCTCGGGAGATGCGTAGAGGTCGCGGAGAACCTGCTGGGGAGACAGATCCGGCCACAGTTCGTCCACGGCGGCCATGACGTCCTGATCCTCGCGCATCTCGTCGCGCATGTCCGCGATGTCGTCGGCGCTGAGCAGGCTGGATCCGTCGACGAGATTCTGCCCGAGTTTCGCTGCCAGCTGGTTGGCCAACTGGTCGATGACCGAGGACACGAACAGCGGCCGAGCCAGGTTGTGCGGTCGCCGGGACGAGCGAGCGCGACCACGAGCCCTGGTGACGATCTTGCGATCGAGCGTGATGTCGTAGGTGTCGAACTTCAGTCGACGGGGCTGCGCGGGGACTTCCTGACGGTCGCGTACCGCCTGGGTCAGCACCTCGACCATCGACAGTCTGCCCTTGACCTCGGTGGCCAGGGCCGAATCTTCCCGTTGCGCACGAACTCCCGGGTAGAGGTCACCGATCGTGGACAGCAGGACGCCCGTCTCGCCGAGCGACGGCAGCACCTGCCCGATGTAATCGAGGAACGTGGCGTTGGGTCCGATGATCAGCACACCGCTCTTACCGAGCTGCTGGCGGTAGGTGTAGAGCAGGTACGCGGCGCGGTGCAGCGCGACGGCTGTCTTACCGGTGCCCGGTCCGCCCTGAACCACCAACACGCTGCGATGCTGCGAACGGATGATCGCGTCCTGCTCGCTCTGGATCGTCTCGACGATGTCGTTCATCTGACCAGTACGTGCGGCATCGAGAGCCGAGAGCAGCGCACCTTCGCTCGCGACACCGCCTGCCACGGCGGCATCGCTCGACGATCGGGCAGAGTTCAGGTCGAGAAATTCGTCGGCGATCGACGTCACTCGACGACCACGGGTGCGAATGTGTCTGCGCCGCAACACGTTTTCGGGTGCGGCGGGTGTGGCCAGGTAGAACGGCCGGGCCATCGGTGCTCGCCAGTCCAACAGCAGAGTCTCGTAGTCGTTCTTGTCGTCGAGAATTCCGACGCGGCCGATGTAGCGCTCGGGCCGATCGTCGACCTTGGGGTCGAGGGACTCGGGATCGAGGTCGATGCGCCCGAAGCACAGTCCGTTCTCGGCCGCGTCGTACTTGGCGATGTCCTCGGTGTACATCTGGTTGAACGATTCGCGTTCGCTCCGGGCCTGCGGGGTGCCGCCGGTCTCGAGCAGCACTGCGCGCAATCGGTTCGCGGCGTATTCGCGTAACGCGTCGAGCTGCGTGTAGAGCCGCGTCAGATGCGCTTGCTCGAAGTCTTCTTCGATCGGCACATCGGGGTTCGTCGATGTGTGGCCGTCGTCCGGCAAAGGGTCTCCTCGGGAGTTCGGCCGAGGCGAAGATATCGCCTCGAAATCAGCCAGAGCAGTCTACGTCGCACAACGGCCCTGCCGCAGAACCGCTGGTTCCGGGGCAGGGCCGCATCTGTATTTCGTGCTGTCGCGGGGAACTACTTCGCGTACTGCTGCAGCTTCTTGTCCAAGTTCTTCTGAGCCTTGGCGACTCGCTTCTCGAGCTTGGCGCGAGCCTGCTCGGTCACCTTCTCGAGTTCCTTGCTCTGCTTCTCGGCGCGCTTGCGGGCGCGCTTGCTCAGCGTCTCGACGCGATCGGACGCCAGATCGGCCCACGTGACTCCGCGCTTCTGTGCTTCGTCGGCGAGGACGGAACCCTTCTCGGCGGCCAGATCGGCGAGCTTGGACGCGCGCTTCTGCGCGACATCGGCCAATTCACTGCGACGGTCGGCGGCGACGTCGACGAGCTTGGAGCCGCGCTTCTGCGCGAGCTCCGCCAGGTCGGTTCCGCGGTGCGCTGCCTTGTCGGCGAGCTTGGAGCCGCGCTTCTGCGCCTCGTCGGCCAAGTCGCTGCCGCGATCGGCGGCGAGCTCGGCCAGCTTGGATCCACGCTTCTGTGCTTCCTCGGCGAGCACGGATCCCTTGTCGGCGGCCAGGTGAGCCCAGCGGTTCAGTGCCGGCTGAGCGACGTCGGCCAGCTCCGAGCCCTTGTCGGTGGCGATGTCGGCGAGCTTGGCCAACTTGGGCTGGGCGGCGTCGGCGAACTTGGCCAGCTTCGGCTGTGCTGCCTCGGCGAGATCGGCACTGCGGCTTGCGGCGATCGACGCGATTTCCTTGACACGCTCACCGGTCTCGTGGGTGGAGTGCCCGGGCAGTGCCGAGACGACGCTCTCCTGCGCGCGACGTGCTGCTCGCTTGCTCCGCCATGCCACGGACGGCTTGCCCTCGGTGTCGACGGCTGCGATGAGCAGTCCGCCGAGCAGGCTCAGGTTCTTGAAGAAATGGATACGCTGCGCAGCCTTCGCCTCCGGGTCGGTCTCGTTCCAGAAGGCGTGTCCGGCGAGCGTCGTCGGGACGAGACTTCCGGCGAGGGCGAGAGAGGCGATCCGCGGTGCCTTGCCGGTGGCCAGCAGAATGCCGCCGGCAACCTGGATTCCGCCGTTGATGCGGACCAGCGTCTCCGGGTCGTTCGGCACGTTCGCAGTGACGTCGTTGGGGAGGGCGTCCTTGCTCTGCTCGATCAGCGGAGTGGCGACCTGCGCCTTGCCGGTGGGATTACGGAGTGCGTCGACGCCCCCTGCGATGAAGATCGTAGACATCAGCGGACGGGCGATACGGCGGACCAGCATTGACAGCCTCCTGCGTAGTTTCTCGTGTCATCGGCGGTGGAACGTTGGGCGGCACGGCGATCGAAAACCTACCGCTGTGCGTCCTTTTGTCACACTATTCATACCCCGTGGTTCGCGGTCTCAAGCACGCCGATCGTCACCAACCGCGGGCGCGCCATTCGTCCAGGTGAGGGCGCTCGGCCCCGAGCGTCGTGTCCTTTCCGTGGCCCGGGTAGACGACGGTCTCGTCGTCGTAGCGGTCGAACAATTTCGCCGTCACGTCGTCGAGCAAGCGGGTGAAATCCTCGGGGCTGCCGGTCTTGCCCACGCCACCGGGAAAGAGTGAATCTCCGGTGAAGAGGTGGGTTCGAGCGCCGTCGGCATCGGTCAGTGCGAGGGCGATCGAGCCGGGGGTGTGTCCGGTCAGGTGCACCACATCGAACGTGAGCTCGCCCACCGACACGGTGTCCCGATCGGCCAGCAGTCGGTCCGGCGTGACGGGCAGCGGCTCGGCATCGAGTTCGTGGGCTGCCGTCGGGGAGTCGGTACCGCCGGCGATGTCCGCCAGCGCCAGCCAGTGGTCGGCGTGCTGGTGAGTCGTCACGATGAGCGAGAGCGTCGGCGCGTTCTCGTCGATGAGCGACGAGATGCGGTCGGCCTCGTTGGCGGCGTCGATCAGAACCGACTGACCTGTCGCGGAACAGACGACGAGGTAGGTGTTGTTGTCCATGGGGCCGACCGACATCTTGGTGATCGTCGCTCCGGGAATCGTTCGCCGCTGCGGCTGCGAACCCTGCGAGACGACGCCGGTGTAGTTGTCATCGATGACCATGAGGTGCTCGTCCATTTCGAGGACGCTACCGTCGTCGACGGCACGATGGGCGGCGGGGTCGCGGACGTGGAAAAGTCTGTCGGTGCCTGGATCTACCATTGCAACCGGGTGAGGTTCGTCCCTCACCGCAACAGGTTTTCGACGTGGGGTCCACGGTTACACGACGTGTGACCGATGCGTCGGCATCACACGTCATCACGCGACTCGAAGGTCATGCAGTGCTGCGACGCAGCAACTCGGCTGGACGTGCTCGTTCGGAAAGAAGGGAACACAGTGGCGGATCGCCTGATAGTGCGAGGTGCGCGGGAGCACAATCTGCGAGGAGTCGACATAGACCTGCCTCGGGATGCGCTGATCGTGTTCACGGGTCTGTCCGGATCGGGCAAATCCTCTCTCGCCTTCGACACGATCTTCGCCGAAGGGCAGCGTCGCTACGTGGAGTCGCTGTCCGCATACGCGCGGCAGTTCCTCGGACAGATGGACAAGCCGGACGTCGACTTCATCGAGGGCCTGTCGCCTGCGGTCTCCATCGATCAGAAGTCGACCAACCGCAACCCGCGTTCGACGGTGGGCACCATCACCGAGGTCTACGACTACCTCCGTCTGTTGTACGCGCGTGCGGGAACGGCTCACTGCCCCGTGTGTGGCGAACAGATCGCGAAGCAGACTCCCCAGCAGATCGTCGATCAGGTGCTGGACATGGAGGAGGGCCTGAAGTTCCAGGTTCTCGCCCCGGTGGTGCGCACCCGCAAGGGCGAGTTCGTCGACCTGTTCGATTCGCTGAACACTCAGGGTTACTCACGTGTTCGCGTCGACGGCGTCGTGCATCAGCTCACGAGCCCGCCGGTGCTCAAGAAGCAGGAAAAGCACGACATCGAGGTCGTCGTCGACCGCCTGACCGTCAAGTCGAGTTCGAAGCAGCGTCTGACCGACTCGGTGGAAACCGCCCTGCGATTGGCCGACGGCATCGTGGTCCTCGATTTCGTCGATCGTGACGAGAATGCATCGGACCGTGAGCGCCGGTTCTCCGAGAAGCTCGCGTGCCCCAACGGTCACCCGTTGTCCATCGACGATCTCGAACCGCGGTCGTTCTCCTTCAACTCGCCGTACGGTGCGTGCCCGGATTGCGTCGGCCTCGGCGTGCGCAAGGAGGTCGACCCGGAACTGGTCGTTCCCGACGGTGATCTCAGCCTCGCGGACGGTGCCATCGCACCGTGGTCGATGGGCCAGACGTCGGAGTACTTCGGCCGCCTGCTGTCCGGGCTAGCCGACGCCATGGGGTTCGATCTGAACGCGCCGTGGAACAAGTTGCCCGCCAAGGTCAAGCGCGCGGTCCTCGAGGGCAGCGACCACCAGGTGCACGTGAAGTACAAGAACCGCTACGGCCGCACGCGGTCGTACTACGCCGAGTTCGAGGGTGTGATGCCGTTCCTGCACCGTCGGTTGGAGCAGACCGAGTCCGAGCAGATGAAGGAACGCTACGACGGCTACATGCGCGACGTGCCGTGTCCCACGTGCAATGGCGCCAGGCTGCGGCCCGAAATCCTGTCGGTGACGATCTCCGCGGGCGACTTCGGGCCGAAGTCGATCGCCGAGGTGTGCGAGTTGTCGATCGCCGACACCGCAGATTTCCTGAACAGCCTCACCCTGGGTCGCCGCGAGGAGGCAATCGCAGGTCAGGTTCTCAAGGAGGTGCAAGCTCGTCTCGGTTTCCTGCTGGACGTCGGTCTGGAGTATCTGTCACTGGCCAGGACCGCCGGCTCGCTGTCCGGTGGCGAGGCCCAGCGCATTCGACTCGCCACCCAGATCGGATCGGGACTCGTCGGCGTTCTCTACGTCCTCGACGAGCCGTCGATCGGACTGCATCAGCGTGACAACCGCCGGCTCATCGACACGCTGACCCGGCTGCGTGACCTCGGGAACACGTTGATCGTCGTCGAGCACGACGAGGACACCATCCGCACCTCGGATTGGATAGTCGACATCGGTCCGTTGGCGGGTGAGCACGGCGGACGCGTCGTGCACAGCGGTTCGTACGAGGACCTGCTGACCAACGACGAATCGCTGACCGGTGCGTACCTGTCCGGGCGGATGGAGATTCCGCTGCCCGACACCCGCCGGGTCGTGGACAAGAAGCGTCAGGTCACCGTGGTCGGAGCCCGCGAACACAACCTCCGCGGCATAGACGTCAGCTTTCCGCTCGGCGTACTGACCTCGGTCACAGGGGTGTCGGGTTCGGGCAAGTCCACCCTCGTCAACGACATCCTCGCGACGGTGATGGCGAACAAGCTCAACGGTGCCCGTCAGGTTCCAGGGAGGCACACGCGCATCAACGGCCTCGATCAGCTCGACAAGCTCGTGCGGGTGGATCAGTCGCCGATCGGACGCACGCCACGCTCGAACGCCGCAACGTACACCGGGGTGTTCGACAAGATCCGCACGCTGTTCGCGGCGACCACCGAGGCCAAGGTGCGCGGCTACCAGCCCGGCCGATTCTCGTTCAACGTCAAGGGCGGCCGGTGCGAGGCGTGCTCGGGAGACGGCACACTCAAGATCGAGATGAACTTCCTGCCGGACGTCTACGTTCCGTGCGAGGTCTGTGAGGGTGCGCGGTACAACCGCGAGACACTCGAGGTGCATTACAAGGGCAAGACCATCGCCGAGGTCCTGGACATGCCGATCGAGGAGGCTGCCGACTTCTTCGAGGCGATCACCTCGATTCACCGCTACCTCAAGACGCTCGTCGAGGTCGGTCTCGGGTACGTCCGCCTCGGCCAACCGGCAACGACGCTGTCCGGCGGCGAAGCTCAACGCGTCAAACTGGCCGCGGAACTGCAGAAGCGCTCGACCGGCCGCACGGTCTACATTCTCGACGAACCGACCACCGGCCTGCACTTCGAGGACATCCGCAAGCTGCTCGGCGTCGTGAACGGCCTGGTGGACAAGGGCAACACGGTGATCGTGATCGAGCACAATCTGGACGTCATCAAGGTCTCGGACTGGGTCATCGACATGGGCCCCGAAGGTGGTTCCGGAGGCGGAATGGTTGTGGCGCAAGGTGATCCGGAGGCCGTGGCGGCCGTTTCCGAGAGCTACACCGGCAAATTCCTACAGGAGGCGCTCACCCGCGAGTCGGTGGTCGCTCCTCCGGTGAAGGCGGCTCCGAAGAAGCGCAGGCCTCGCAAGGTCGCCGCCGTCCGATGAGCGGCGAAGCCCGATAGAGGCAGCCGCCGGATTCACACCCCGGCAACGACGAAGCCGCATCCGGTACTCACCGGATGCGGCTTCGTGCTTCTGTCGACTTCGCCGGCGTTCTGCTCAGTGCACCGGGCCGGTGTACTTCTCGCCCGGGCCCTTTCCCGGCTCGTCCGGGTGGGCCGAAGCTTCCCGGAATGCGCGCTGCAGTGCCTGCAATCCGTCGCGAATGGGTCCGGCATGGGGGCCGAGGTATTCCACCGATGCGGTGACCAGGCCGGCCAGTGCGGTGATGACGCGTCGTGCCTCGTCGAGGTCCAGGTAGGGGCTCTCCGCAGGATCCGGCTCGGAGAGTCCCAGCTTCTCGGCCGCAGAACTCATCAGCATCACCGCAGCGCGGCTGATCACCTCCACAGCGGGAACCTCGGCGAGTTCACGGACTTCGGGCTCGGCACCCAGGGGATCGGCACCTGCGGAATCGTCGGGATTGAGGGAGCTGGTCATGCCTACGAGAATCCCACGCCTCCCGCTGGGGAGAGCATCGGGTATCCGCAGAGAAGGGGCCGACACCGCTCGATTGTTCGATTCGGGAATCTGCTGGTAGTGTGACTCGACGACCGTCTTCGGCGTGCGCTCCTCGATGGAGTTCACCGCACGGAGGCAGCAAGTGGAGCCCGACTCCCACCGGCACGTAGCCTTCAACAAGTTACTTCCGGTCCGGTCGCACGACGGAGATCCTCACAGGTTTCCTGCGTGCTTCCTCCCAGTGAGGAGACTGTACGACGACAGTTGTCGTGCTGGTCGACCGGTCGACATCGGGCCCTGCTATCGGATCACACCGAGAGCAGGGTTTTTTCGTTGCAGTGGAATGCATCGCTGCAGGGAATGTCGAGTATCGACGGCGACGGGCTGTGCCAGTGGCAGGCGGTCGGGTTACACACCACACCGCACTACCTAGGAGGCCCCATCAGCACTGAGACCCGCATCAACGATCGCATCCGAGTTCCCGAGGTCCGGCTTGTCGGACCGGGCGGTGAACAGGTGGGGATCGTGCGTGTTGAAGATGCACTCCGCTTGGCTCTCGAAGCCGACCTCGATCTTGTAGAAGTAGCTCCCGACGCACGTCCGCCGGTCTGCAAGATCATGGACTACGGGAAGTTCAAGTACGAGGCTGCGCAGAAGGCGCGCGAATCGCGCAAGAACCAGACGCTCACCGTCATCAAGGAGCAGAAGCTCCGTCCCAAGATCGACGCGCACGACTACGAGACGAAGAAGCGCAACGTCGTTCGCTTCCTCGAAGCCGGCTCGAAGGTCAAGGTCACCATCATGTTCCGTGGCCGCGAGCAGTCGCGTCCCGAACTCGGCTTCCGGCTGCTGCAGCGCCTGGGCGCGGACGTCGCGGAGCTCGGCTTCGTGGAGACCTCGGCCAAGCAGGACGGCCGCAACATGACGATGGTGCTGGCACCACACAAGGGTGCCAAGACTCGCGTCAAGGCACAGGAGAGCGCAGCGGCTCCGCCCGCCCAGCGCGCACCGGCCCCCGCGCCGGAACAGCCCGCCGACGCAGCCCCGGCTGCCGAGGCACCGGCCGCAGCAGCTCCGGCTACTCCGGCGCAGACCAACTGAGCCTCGCGCTCTACCAGTAAGACAGCCCTACACCTGCTTCGGTGCACAGCTTTTCCGTGGCGATGTACGGCTGTGCCATGCAACACCGAAGAGCTATCAGAAGAAGAAGAGGATTTCATGCCCAAGCAGAAGACCCACAGTGGTGCCAAGAAGCGATTCAAGGTGTCCGGCAGCGGCAAGATCCTGCGCCAGAAGGCCGGCCGTCGCCACCTGCTCGAGCACAAGCCCACCAAGGTGACTCGTCGCCTCGATGGTGTTGCCGTCGTCAAGAAGCCCGACGTACCGCGGATCAAGCGCCTGCTCGGCATCTGATCTGGACCGGCCGCCGACCGATAGCGGTCGGCTTCATCCCATTACCATTCGGGGTTTCACAAGCCCCCAGATCGACAGGATTTACCAGTGGCACGCGTAAAAAGGGCCGTCAACGCCCAGAAGAAGCGCCGTTCGATTCTCGAAGCGTCCAAGGGCTACCGCGGACAGCGCTCACGTCTGTACACCAAGGCCAAGGAGCAGCAGCTCCACTCGCTGACCTACGCCTACCGGGACCGCCGCGCGCGCAAGGGTGACTTCCGCAAGCTGTGGATCACGCGTATCAACGCTGCAGCTCGGGCCAACGACATCACATACAACCGCTTCGTCCAGGGCCTCAAGGCCGCGGGCGTCGAGGTCGATCGCAAGATCCTCGCCGAGCTCGCCGTGTCGGATGCTGCGGCGTTCGCAAGCCTGGTCGCCATCGCCAAGGCTGCACTGCCTGCCGACGTCAACGCTCCGGCCGGAGAAGCAGCCTGAGCGAGTCGACGTACGACGACTCAACACCGAAACGGCCCGTGGATTCGCTGACCGAGCGAACTCCGCGGGTCGTTTCGGCCGTCAAGCTCGCTCGAGCCGCGGAACGCAAGAAGACCGGGCTGTTTCTCGCCGAAGGCTTCAACGCGGTGTCCGAGGCGGCGCAGTCCCGGTTGATTCGTGAGCTCTTCTACACCGCCGATGCCCGCGAGCGCCACCACGACCTCATCGCGTCCGTCGAGGCCGGTGGCGCACGAGTTCATCCGATCACCGACCGTGCTGCGAAGGCGCTGTCCGACACCGTCACCCCGCAGGGCCTGATCGCGGTCACCGAGTTGGTCGACGTCCCGATCGACCGCGCGTTGGCCGGAACACCGCGGCTGGTGGCCGTACCGGTGGAGATGGCCGAGCCGGGCAATGCCGGGACGGTCATTCGCGTCGCCGACGCAGCCGGAGCGGATTCGGTCGTTCTGTTGGGCGACTCGGTGGACCCCCACAACGGCAAATGCGTCCGCGCATCGGCCGGCAGCGTATTCCATCTCCCCATCGCTCGGGAGCGGTCGATCGAGTCCGGAATCGATGCGTTGCGCGGAGCGGGTCTGACCATCGTCGCCACGGCCGCCGACGGCGAAGTGGACTTGGACGACGCCGATGAGCTCCTTGCGCAACCGACCGCGTGGTTGTTCGGCAACGAGGCGCACGGGCTGCCCGGGTTCGTGACGCGCAATGCCGATCACCGCATTCGAATCCCGATCCACGGCCGTGCCGAGAGCCTCAACCTGGCCACCGCCGCGGCGATCTGCCTGTACGCGAGTGCCCGAGTGCAGCGACGCTCGGAAACGTCGTGAGCGCGTCTCGCCTAGGATCGATACCTGTCTGCTCCGCGCAGGAGTGAAGCCTGCGCAACGACCCTTCGTGGCAGACACCGACTATTACTCGAGGAGTGCAGCTGTCGTGGCGAAGAAAGATGTCGGAACCGAGCCGGTGGATCCGAGCGTTCTCGAGGAGTCCGCGCTCGGATCCGCAGTGGACTCGGCCGAGCAGGCGTTCGCCGACGCGTCGGACCTCGATGCTCTGACCAAGGTCAAGATCGATCATGTGGGCGGCAAGGCGCCGTTGGCACTGGCACAGCGCGCACTCGGGGCGATCCCGGGGGACCAGAAGGCGGACGCGGGCAAACGCGTCAAGGCAGCGCGTGACCGAGTGCAGAAGGCCTTCGACGAGCGCCGCGCCGTGCTGTCGGCCGAGCGTGATGCCGCCATCCTGGTCGCGGAAACCATCGACGTCACACTGCCGACCGACCGAGCTCCCGTCGGTGCCAGGCACCCCATCACGATCATTTCCGAACAGGTAGCCGACGTCTTCGTCGCCATGGGCTGGGAAGTCGAAGAAGGCCCCGAGGTCGAGACCGAGCACTTCAATTTCGATGCGCTCAACTTCCTGCCCGACCACCCGGCACGCACGATGCAGGACACGTTTCACATCGCACCGGAAGGTTCGCGGCAGGTACTGCGCACCCATACCTCACCGGTGCAGGTCCGGTCGATGCTCTCGCGCGAGGTTCCGATCTACGTCGTGTGCCCGGGACGGACGTTTCGCACGGATGAACTCGATACGACGCACACTCCGGTCTTCCACCAGGTCGAGGGTCTTGCCATCGACAAGGGCCTGACGATGGCGCACCTGCGCGGCACACTCGATGCGTTCGCCAAGGCGTTGTTCGGCAACGACACCCGTACTCGCATGCGACCCAACTACTTCCCGTTCACCGAGCCGTCGGCCGAGGTCGACGTGTGGTTCCCGAAGAAGAAGGGCGGGGCCGGTTGGGTCGAGTGGGGTGGCTGCGGAATGGTCAACCCGAAGGTGTTGCAGGCCAGCGGCATCGACCCCGAGGTCTACACCGGGTTCGCGTTCGGAATGGGTCTCGAGCGGACGCTGCAGTTCCGCAACGACATCCCGGACATGCGTGACATCGTCGAGGGCGACATCAGGTTCACGTTGCCCTTCGGTGTTCAGGCCTGAAGGAAGTTTCTCACCCGCCCCACTTCTTCACGGATACAAGAAAGAGCTGAGCACACGTGCGAGTCCCACAATCCTGGCTGACCGAGGTCCTGCACGCGGGGACTCCCGACTGGGCCGTCTCGCCCGAGGAGCTCGATGCCGGTTTCGTGCGGGTCGGGTTCGAGGTCGAGGAACTCGACTCGCTGGACAACGTGACCGGCCCACTGGTGGTGGGTCGGGTGAGTTCGATCGAGGAGCTGACCGAGTTCAAGAAGCCGATTCGCTTCTGCCTGGTGGACGTCGGCGGTGCCGAGCCGCAGGAAATCGTGTGCGGTGCCAGGAACTTCGCCGAGGGTGACCTGATCGTGGCCGCTCTGCCGGGCAGCGTTCTGCCCGGGGGATTCGCCATCGCGTCGCGCAAGACCTACGGCCGCAACTCCAACGGCATGATTTGCTCGACGCTCGAACTGGGGTTGGGTAAGGATCACTCCGGAATCCTGGTGCTGCCCGAGGGCACGGCCGCTCCTGGCGACGACGCCAAAGCTGTTCTCGGCCTACAGGACTCGGTCATCGAGCTCAACGTGACCCCCGATCGCGGGTACGCCTTCTCGGTCCGTGGCCTCGCCCGTGAGCTGGCCTGCAGTTTCGATCTCCCCTTCGTGGATCCGGCGCGGACGGTTCCCACCGAGGTCACCGGTGACGCGTGGCCGGTCACCGTCGAACCGAACTCGGGCGCATCGCGATTCGCGCTGCGCAAGATCGTCGGCATCGATCCGACCGCGACCACGCCTTGGTGGATGCAGCGTCGACTTCTGCTGGCCGGTGTGCGCCCGATCTCGGCTGCCGTCGATGTCACCAACTACGTGCTGCACGAGCTCGGGCAGCCGCTGCACGCGTTCGATGCGTCCAAGCTCGACGGCGACCTCGTCGTCCGCCGCGCGAATGCGGGGGAGAAGCTGACCACCCTGGACGGCGTCGAGCGGGCTCTCGATCCCGAGGATGTCGTCATCGCCGACGGATCGGGAGCGATCTCGTTGGCGGGCGTCATGGGCGGCGCGTCCACCGAAGTCGACGATTCGACCACCGAGGTCGTGCTCGAAGCAGCGTCGTTCGATCCGCTCGCGGTGTTCCGCACCGGTCGTCGTCACAAACTCTCCAGCGAGGCCAGCAAGCGTTTCGAGCGGACCGTGGATTCGGCACTGCCGGTGGCGGCGCTCGATCGGGCCGCACAGTTGCTGGTCGAGATCGCCGGTGGCCGGATCGAGCCCGTGTTGACCGATATCGGCGAGGCCGCCCAGTACCCCACGATCACGATGGACTTCGACCTCCCTGATCGAATCGCCGGAGTGCAGTACCCGAACGGCACCGCTGCCCGTCGGTTGACGCAGATCGGCTGCGGGGTCGAGGTGTCGGTCGACGACGGCGGACACGGCCAGCTCATCGTCACCCCGCCGTCCTGGCGACCGGATCTGGTGCAGCGCGCCGACCTGGTGGAAGAGGTGTTGCGCCTCGAAGGGCTCGAACAGATCCCCTCGGTACTGCCGTCGGCCCCGGGCGGTCGTGGCCTCACCGCCGAACAGAAGCGCAGGCGCGCCGTCGGTAAGGCACTCGCGTTCTCCGGGTACGTCGAGGTGCTGCCTCCGGTGTTCTTGCCCAAGGGTGTGTTCGACACGTGGGGACTCGACGCGGACGATCCGCGGCGCGCGACCACCTCGGTGCTCAATCCGCTCGAGGCCGATCGTCCCGAGCTCGCGACCACAGTGCTTCCGGGTTTGCTCGAGATGCTGAGCAGGAACATCGCCCGCGGCCAGCGAGACGTCTCGCTGTTCGGCATTGCTCAGGTGGTGCTTCGACACGACGCCACCGCTGCGGTGGACGCGTTGCCGGTCGATCGTCGTCCGACCGACGACCAGATCGCCATGCTTCGCGGTTCGTTGCCGGCGCAGCCGGTGCATGTGGGCATGGTGCTCACCGGTCAGCGTGAATTGTCGGGTCCCTGGGGTCCCGGTCGCGCGGCCGAGGCCGCCGATACCTTCGCAGCGGTGCGTACCGTTGCCGAGGCGTCCGGGGTGCACGTCGATCTTCGTGCAGCACAGCATCTTCCGTGGCATCCGGGTCGGTGCGCGGAGGTCTTGCTCGACGGCGAGGTCGTCGGGTACGCGGGCGAGTTGCATCCGGCGGTGCTGGAGCGGGCGGGCTTGCCGCCGCGCACGTGTGCCGCCGAGTTGAGTCTGAGCGCTCTTCCCGTCGTCGAATCGCTCCCTGCCCCCGAGGTGTCGCCGTATCCGGCGGTGTTGCAGGACGTGGCCGTGGTGGTCGACGCGTCCGTACCTGCGGCGTCGGTGCAAGCTGCACTCACGATCGGCGGTGGCGACCTGCTCGAGTCGATTCGGTTGTTCGACGTCTACGAGGGCGAACAGGTCGGTGAGGGTCGTAAGTCCCTGGCGTTCGCGTTGCGATTCCGCGGAGCCGACGGCACCTTGACCGAGGATCAGGCGACGGCTGCCCGCGATGCGGCGGTCGAAGCGGCATCGAAGGCCGTCGGAGCGCAGTTGCGCAGTTGACTCAGCGCAGTTGCGCAGTCGACTCAGCGCAGTTGCGCAGCGGACTCGGCGCCGCTGCGCAGTTGGATCCGTGCACGCCCGGGCTCGGGTGTCCGTAGCGTGGAGTCACGAGTGGCCACAGGTGACGGGAGCAGCGCATGAGTGAATTCGGGACAGACGGTACGGCGACGGATGTGCAGGTGATCGAGCAGATCCTCGCTGCAGTGTCAGGTCGTCCGCGGTTGGCCCCGGTGGCGGCTGCCGCGGCGGCTCTGGCGGCCGAGCTGGGTACTGCAGATCCGGAGCCGGTCACCCCCGATCGTGGAGCCCCACCCGGAACGGTCCCCGACGTCGACGTCCCGCAGGTGACCAAGCCGCGGATCGACCAGCCGCTCGGTGATCCACCGCCGGGGGCTCCGCTCGGTGGCACGGTACCGGGAATCATCGACGCGGAATTGGTCGAGGACCTGCCCGGCGGTACCGGATACGGTTCCGGTGCGGTGAGCGCACCGATCGGTGACTTCACCGATTCGGGGGTGCCCACGTGGGACGGTGTGCGAGACAAGGTCGAACAGCGCGCGGGCACAGCCGTCGGCGCAGAGGAGTTGGACCGTGAGTCGAGGGCGGGCCGTGACCTCGACGAGCAGTGGAACGAACGGCAGCAAGCGGGCCGCAGGAAGCTCGACGAGATCCGCAAGTCCATGGGTGGACGCTGACACACCGGACCCGTTCATGAATGAGCTTGCATGATGCTGCATAATAAACCGCATGATTACTTCGGAGGCGACGCCGCGGCGCGTCGCGGTCGCGGGTGCCAGCGGATACGCCGGCGGCGAGATTCTCAGGCTGCTGCTCGGGCACCCGGGAGTGCGCGACGGTTCGTTGATCATCGGCTCTCTGACTGCGGGCGGCAATGCAGGCGCGACGCTGGGTGAATTCCATCCCCACCTGTTGCCACTGGCAGATCGCGTTCTCGGTCCCACCACTGTCGACGAACTCGCAGGGCACGATGTCGTGTTCCTCGGCCTCCCACACGGCAAGTCCGCCGAGCTCGCACTGCAGCTGCCCGATTCCGTGCTGATCATCGATTGCGGTGCCGACTTTCGCCTCACCGACGGTGCGGCTTGGGAGAAGTACTACAAGAGTCCTCACGCGGGCAGTTGGCCGTACGGCCTGCCGGAGCTGCCGGGTGGCCGCGAGCGGCTCGTCGGTGCCACCCGCATCGCCGTTCCCGGGTGCTACCCGACGGTGTCGTCTCTCGCGCTCGCACCCGCGGTCGCCGCAGGCATCATCGAGCCTCGCGTCAATATCGTCGCCGTGAGCGGTACCTCGGGTGCCGGTCGCGCTCCCAAGGCCGATCTTCTGGGTTCGGAGGTGATGGGTTCGGTTCGGGCGTACGCGGTTGCCGGCGCGCATCGCCACACTCCCGAGATCGTGCAGAACCTCTCGGCCGTCGCCGGTAGCGCTGTTGCGGTGTCCTTCACGCCGGTTCTCGCCCCGATGCCGCGCGGGATCCTCGCCACCTGTACCGCGGTCACCACCGCCACGCAGGCACAGGCCGTCGAGGTGTACGAAAAGGCATACGCCGCAGAGCCGTTCGTGCACGTGCTGCCGGCCGGCCGGCTTCCGCAGACCGGTTCGGTCATCGGATCGAACGCCGTGCAGATGAGCGTGTCGGTCGATGCAGACGCCGGCTTGCTCGTCGTGATCGCGGCCATCGACAATCTGGCCAAGGGCACGGCGGGAGCAGCAGTCCAATCCATGAATCTCGCACTGGGAATCACCGAGACCGAGGGTCTCTCTACCGTAGGAGTAGCACCATGAGCAGCGTCGGGAGCCAGGCGGAGGCCGTCGGCACGGTTGCGGGCAAGCTCGTGCGCACACAGGGTGTCACCGCTCCCGCGGGTTTCCGTGCCGCCGGTATTCCGGCCGGTATCAAGGCAAGTGGCAAGTCCGATCTGGCCCTGGTGTTCAACGAGGGTCCCGACTTCGCGGCAGCGGGTGTGTTCACCCGCAACAAGGTCAAGGCAGCGCCGGTGTTGTGGTCTCGGCAGGTGCTGTCCACCGGTCGACTGCGTGCGGTGATCCTCAACTCCGGTGGTGCCAACGCCTGCACGGGTGCGCCCGGGTTCCAGGACGCGCACCGCACGGCCGAGGAAGTGGCGTCGGCACTGAGCAATTGGGGTTCCGAGACCGGCGCTGTCGAGGTTGCCGTCTGCTCGACGGGTCTCATCGGTGACCGGCTCCCGATGGACAAGCTGCTGCCCGGCGTGACCGAGGTCGTGCACGAACTCGCAGGCGGCATTTCCGGTGGTACCGATGCGGCGTACGCGATCATGACCACCGACACCGTGCCCAAGCAGGCGGCTGTTCATCATGCCGACAAATGGAACGTCGGCGGCATGGCCAAGGGGGCAGGCATGCTGGCGCCGTCGTTGGCCACGATGCTCAGTGTCATCACCACCGATGCCGTTGCCACCGCAGACCAGCTCGACAAGGCACTGCGCGCGGCGACCCGATTGTCCTACGACCGGCTCGACGTCGACGGCGCATCCTCGACCAACGACACGGTGCTGTTGCTCTCCTCCGGGGCCAGCGGAGTGGCACCGTCACAGGAAGAACTCGACGCCGCGGTCCTGGCGGTGTGCGACGACCTGGCCGACCAGATGATGGCCGACGCCGAGGGCGTGACCAAGCGAGTGCGGATCACCGTGTCGGGCGCGGTGTCCGAGGACGAAGCCCTGATCGGTGCACGCACGGTCGCCAGGGACTCTCTGACCAAGACGGCACTGTTCGGTTCCGACCCCAACTGGGGCCGCGTTCTCGCGGCAATCGGCATCGCCCCGATCGAGCTCGACCCGGATCGAATTGCCGTGTCCTTCAACGGCAGTCCGGTGTGCATCGACGGCGTGGGAGCGCCGGGCGCTCGCGAGGTCGACCTGTCCGGTGTCGACATCGAGGTGACCATCGATCTGGGTCTGGGCGCGGGGTCGGCCACCATCCGAACGACCGATCTCTCGCACGCGTACGTCGAAGAGAACTCGGCGTACTCGTCATGACATCCGCCGCAGTGGATTTGACGGCCGCGCAGAAGGCGTTCACCCTTGCCGAGGCACTGCCGTGGCTGCAGCGATTCTCGGGCAAGATCGTCGTCGTGAAATACGGCGGAAACGCCATGATCGACGACGATCTGAAGCGGGCGTTCGCGGCCGACATGGTGTTTCTGCGCACCGTCGGAATTCATCCGGTCGTCGTGCACGGCGGCGGGCCGCAGATCTCGGCCATGCTGACCAGACTCGGCCTGGCAGGTGAATTCCGCGGCGGATTCCGCGTCACCACGCCCGAGGTCATGGACGTTGCGCGGATGGTGCTATTCGGGCAGGTCGGGCGCGAGCTCGTCGGCCTGATCAACGGCCACGGTCCGTATGCCGTGGGGATCTCCGGTGAGGATGCGCACCTGTTCACCGCAACGCGTCGTACCGTGCTGGTCGACGGCATCGACACCGACATCGGCCTCGTCGGCGACGTCACGTCGGTGAACCCCGCTGCGGTGTTCGATCTCATTGCAGCAGGACGCATTCCGGTGGTGTCCACCATCGCTCCCGACCGCGACGGCGTCGTGCACAACATCAACGCCGACACTGCGGCCGCGGCGCTGGCCAGTGCCATCGGTGCCGAGAAGATGGTGGTGCTCACCGATGTCGAGGGCCTGTACACCGATTGGCCCGATCGCAGCTCGTTGACCTCCGAGATCGACGCGTCCGCGCTCGAGGCGTTGCTGCCCTCGCTCGACGCCGGGATGGTGCCGAAGATGGAAGCGTGTCTGCGTGCGGTTCGAGCGGGTGTGCCGTCGGCGCATGTCATCGACGGTCGCGTCGAACATTCCGTGCTGGTGGAGCTGTTCACCGGTGAGGGGATCGGCACCATGGTCACCCCCGATCATTCTTCTACGTCAGGAGTCATGCCATGACCGGCACCGAGTCCACCCTCGATCTGCAACAGCGGTGGTCGAATTCGTTGATGGACAACTACGGTGTTCCCCGTGTGGCGCTCGTGCGCGGCGAGGGTGCGGTGGTGACGGACGCCGACGGAAAGCAGTACCTGGATCTGCTCGCTGGTATCGCCGTGAACATCCTCGGACATGCCCATCCGGCGGTGATCGAGGCGGTCACCGCTCAGCTGTCCACCCTCGGACACACCTCGAATCTCTATGCGACAGAACCCGGTATCGCGTTGGCCGAGCAGTTGCTCGCACACCTCGGTGCCGGGGCCACCGGTCGGGTGTTCCTGTGCAATTCGGGAACCGAGGCCAATGAGGCGGCCTTCAAGATCGCTCGCCTGACCGGTCGCCCCAACATCGTGGCAGCCGAGAAGTCCTTCCACGGACGGACGATGGGTGCTCTCGCATTGACCGGTCAGCCGGACAAGCGGATCCCGTTCGAACCGATGCCTGCAGGCGTGCAGCATGTTCCGTACGGCGATGTGGCAGCTCTGGAAGCTGTGGTCGATTCCGATACTGCCGCAGTGTTTCTCGAGCCGATCATGGGCGAGGGTGGTGTGGTGGTTCCGCCCGAGGGATACCTCCTCGCCGCGCGTGAGATCACCGCGAAGCACGGTGCACTGTTGATCCTCGACGAGGTGCAGACCGGTATCGGCCGTACGGGATGGTTCTACGCCCACCAGTCGGTCGGCATCGTGCCCGACGTGATCACGCTCGCCAAGGGTCTGGGCGGTGGCCTGCCCATCGGGGCCTGCATCGGCATCGGAGCGGCGGGGGAGTTGCTGCATCCGGGCAAGCACGGCACCACGTTCGGTGGTAACCCCGTATGCGCTGCGGCGGCTCTGGCCGTCCTGCGCACCGTTGCCGACGAGGATCTGATCTCGCACGCGGACAGCATCGGCAAGACGATCGCGCACTCCATCGAGAGTCTCGATCACCCTCTGGTGAGCCATGTTCGGGGTTCGGGGCTACTCCTCGGCGTGGTCCTCACCGCCGCCGTCGCACCGGCGGCCGAAGCGGCCGCGCGCGAGGCGGGCTTCCTCCTCAATGCGGCACAGCCCGACGTGCTCCGGCTCGCACCACCGTTGATCATCACCGAAGAGCAAGCCGCGTCGTTCGTGACGGCGTTACCGGCCATTCTCGACGCAGCACAGGAGGCTCATCAGCCATGACCGTTCAGCACTTTCTCCGGGACGACGACATCACGCCGCAGCAGCAGGGCGAAATCCTCGCTCTGGCAGCAGAGCTCAAACGTGCACCGTTCTCGAAGCGTCCTCTCGAAGGCCCCAAGGGGATCGGAGTCATCTTCGAGAAGAACTCGACGCGTACTCGCTTCTCGTTCGAGATGGGCATCGCTCAGTTGGGCGGCCATGCCGTCGTCGTGACAGGTCGCGACACACAGCTCGGTCGTGAGGAGACTCTGCAGGACACCGGCCGAGTTCTCTCGCGCTACGTCGAAGCGGTCGTGTGGCGCACGTTCGGACAGAAGCGGCTCGAGCAGATGGCCACCGGCGCAACCATTCCGATCGTCAACGCCCTCTCCAACGAGTTCCACCCCTGCCAGGTTCTGGCGGATCTGCAGACCCTGATCGAGCACAAGGGAAATCTGCAGGGCCGCACCTTGGCCTACTTCGGTGACGGTGCCAACAACATGGCGCACTCGCTGCTGATCGGCGGTGTCACGGCCGGGCTGAACGTGCGGATCGCCGCGCCCAAGGATTTCGCGCCGCTCGGCTACGTACTCGACGCGGCGCAGGCTCGCGCCGAGGAAACCGGGGCCACCATCACCATCACCGAGGACCCGGTCGAGGCAGCCACCGGTGCCGACGCGCTCGTCACCGACACCTGGACATCGATGGGCCAGGAGAACGACGGTCTCGATCGCGTCGCCCCGTTCCGGCCCTATCGAATCGACTCCGATCTGCTCTCGAAGGCCCAGTCGGATGCCGTTGTGCTGCACTGCCTGCCCGCACATCGCGGCGAGGAGATCACCGACGAGGTGCTCGACGGTCCGCAGAGCGTCGTCTGGGACGAGGCCGAGAATCGCCTGCACGCGCAGAAGGCTCTGCTGGTGTGGCTTCTCGAACAGGCCAGTCGACCATGAGCGAGGACGTCACTGCGGTGCCGTTGACGGCGTCGACCCGCGCGGGCAGGCAGGCGCGGATCATCGCGTTGCTGGCCACGCATCAGGTACGTAGTCAACCGCAGCTGGCGTCGTTGCTCGCCGCCGAGGGAATCGACACCACTCAGGCGACGCTCTCGCGGGACCTGGAGGAACTGGGTGCGGTGAAGCTGCGCGCACCCGACGGTGGAGTGGGGGTGTACGTCGTGCCCGAGGACGGCAGCCCGGTTCGCGGAGTGTCCGGCGGCACCGATCGGCTCCTGAAGTTGCTGGGTGAGTTGTTGGTGTCCACCGATCACAGCGGAAACCAGGCCGTGCTCCGAACACCACCCGGCGCGGCGCACTACCTGGCCAGCGCTCTCGATCGCGCTGCGATGCCCGAGATCGTCGGGACCATCGCAGGAGACGACACGATTCTGTTGATCGCCCGCGAGCCACACACCGGTGGCGAGGTCGCGGACAAGATCGAAAAGCTTGCTCGACGCGGTGACTGAGATCCGGTTACCCATCATGCGCAACAAGAACAACGAAGGAGCTTGAACACCATGGCCGAACGCGTCATTCTCGCCTACTCCGGCGGACTCGACACCTCCGTCGCCATCAGCTGGATCGGGAGGGAGACCGGCAAGGAGGTCGTTGCCGTCGCCATCGATCTGGGGCAGGGCGGCGAGGACATGGACGTCGTGCGTCAGCGCGCACTCGATTGCGGCGCAGTCGAATCCGTCGTCGTCGATGCCAGGGACGAGTTCGCCGACGAGTACTGCCTGCCGACGGTCCAGTCCAACGCCCTGTACATGGATCGGTACCCGCTCGTGTCGGCCATCAGCCGTCCGTTGATCGTCAAGCACCTCGTCGAGAACGCGCGGGCGCACGGCGGAACCGTTGTTGCACACGGGTGCACGGGCAAGGGCAACGACCAGGTTCGGTTCGAGGTCGGCTTCAACACCCTCGCCCCCGAGCTCGAGGTGTTGGCACCGGTTCGCGACTACGCGTGGACGCGCGAGAAGGCGATCAAGTTCGCCGAGGAGAACGACATCCCGATCAACGTGACCACCAAGTCGCCGTTCTCGATCGACCAGAACGTCTGGGGACGCGCGGTGGAGACCGGTTTCCTCGAGGACCTGTGGAACGCGCCGACCAAGGACGTCTACGACTACACCGAGGATCCGACGGTCAACTTCCAGGCTCCCGACGAGCTCATCGTCTCGTTCGACAAGGGTCGCCCCGTCGCGATCGACGGCCGTCCGGTCTCGGTCCTCGAAGCGATCCAGGAGCTCAACACTCGCGCGGGCGCGCAGGGTGTCGGCCGATTGGACGTTGTCGAGGATCGGCTCGTCGGAATCAAGAGTCGCGAGATCTACGAGGCACCCGGTGCCATGGTGCTCATCCGGGCCCACGAGGAGCTCGAGCACGTGACCCTCGAGCGCGAGCTCGGTCGCTACAAGCGCCACACCGACCAGAAGTGGGCCGAGCTGGTGTACGACGGCCTGTGGTACTCCCCGCTCAAGGGCGCTCTCGACACGTTCGTGCAGCACACGCAGGAGCACGTTTCCGGCGACATCCGCCTGGTCCTGCACGCGGGCGGGATCATCGTCAACGGACGCCGCAGTGGTGAGTCGCTGTACGACTTCAACCTCGCCACCTACGACGAGGGCGACACGTTCGACCAGTCCGCGGCCAAGGGATTCGTTCAGCTGCACGGACTCTCGTCGAAGATCGCCGCGAAGCGGGACCTGGGCCTGTGACGAATTCGGAGATCTCACACGGAACCAACGAGGGTTCGCTCTGGGGTGGCAGATTCGCATCCGGACCGGCCGCCGCCATGGCGGCGTTGAGCAAGTCGACGCACTTCGACTGGGTACTCGCGCCGTACGACATCCGCGCATCCATGGCGCACGCCCGGGTGCTGAACGGTGCCGGACTGCTCACCCCGCAGGACCTCGAGACCATGCTCGACGGTTTGCAGCGTCTCGCCGACGACGTCGCCTCCGGTGCGTTCGTGGCAGCCGATTCCGACGAGGACGTGCACGGCGCTCTCGAACGCGGTCTGATCGATCGTGTCGGACCCGAGGTCGGGGGCCGGCTGCGCGCGGGCCGGTCGCGTAACGACCAGGTCGCCACGCTGTTCCGGATGTGGCTGCGCGACGCCGTCCGTCGGGTGTCCGTCGGCGTTCTCGATGTGGTCGACGCGTTGGCCACCCAGGCAGCGGCGCATCCGACGGCCGTCATGCCGGGCAAGACACATTCGCAGGCCGCGCAGCCGGTGTTGCTGGCGCATCATCTGCTCGCGCACACCCATCCGTTGCTGCGCGACGTGCAGCGCTTCGCGGACTTCGACACGCGAGCAGCGGTGTCGCCGTACGGTTCCGGGGCTCTCGCCGGTTCGTCACTGGGTCTGAGTCCGGAGAAGATCGCAGCCGAGCTCGGATTCGACTCGTCCGCCGAGAACTCGATCGACGCCACGTCCTCGCGCGACTTCGCGGCCGAGGCTGCGTTCGTGTTGGCGATGACGGCGGTCGATCTGTCTCGGTTCGCCGAGGAGGTCATATCGTGGAGCACGCCCGAGTACGGCTACGTCACATTGGCCGACGCATGGTCCACGGGCAGTTCGATCATGCCGCAGAAGAAGAATCCGGATGTCGCGGAGCTGACCCGCGGAAAGACCGGTCGACTGATCGGAAACCTCACCGGTCTACTGGCCACGCTCAAGGCGCAACCGTTGGCCTACAACCGTGATCTCCAGGAGGACAAGGAGCCGGTGTTCGACTCGGTGGCACAGCTCGAGCTGTTGCTGCCTGCACTCACGGGATTGACGGCAACGCTCGAATTCCACACCGAGCGCATGGCCGAACTCGCACCGGCCGGGTTCACGCTCGCCACCGACATCGCCGAGTGGATGGTGCGGCAGGGGATTGCGTTCCGCGTAGCTCACGAGGCCGCGGGTGCCTGTGTCCGAGCGGCCGAGGCGCGAGGCGTCGGGCTGGCGGATCTGACCGACGACGAGCTCGCCGCGATCGATCCTTCCCTCACGCCGGCCGTTCGTGAGGTACTCACGGTGGAGGGTTCCATCTCGTCGCGGGACGCCCGCGGTGGCACTGCCGCGGTGCAGGTGGCGCATCAGCTCGGGGGCGTGCGAGCCACGGCGTCGATGCTGCGTACGTGGGCCGAGGAACCGGTGTTGCGGCACTGAGTGCGCAATCGACATCCCTGCCGGTTCGTCGAGTGTGATGTGAGAAGCTTTCGTCACGCGAAGACCGATGCCGGTCGTTCCGTCGGGGCCGAACGCAGGAGTGTACTTGTGGGACTGAATGCAGACGCCGTACGCGGCCCACTGCGCCGTGCCATCGCCACGGCGCAGAACGGTCTCGAGGTCATCCGTCTCGGTGGGCTCGAGACCGAGGTGGACCCGTCACCGTTTCGGGTGATGGACCGCGAGCCGATGTATCGGCTTCGTCGTTACTTCCCCGACGATGTTCCTGCGGACAGTCCTCCGGTGGTGCTGATTCCTCCGATGATGGTCTCCGCGGACGTCTACGACGTGACGACCGACCAAGGGGCGGCGGGAATCCTGCACGGCATGGGGTTGGATCCGTGGGTCGTCGACTTCGGTTCGCCCGATACCGAGGAAGGCGGATGGGGCCGCACGCTCGCCGATCACGTGGTGGCGATCAGCGAGGTCGTCGACAAGGTGCACGAGCACACCGGTCGCGATGTACACCTGGGTGGCTATTCCCAGGGCGGAATGTTCTGCTACCAGGCGGCCGCCTACCGAGGCGGCCGAAATCTGGCCAGTCTCATCACCTTCGGGGCTCCGGTCGATACACTCGCCGGTTTGCCTCTCGGGATCCCGGCCGGAGTGGCGACGCGAGGTGCGGAGTTCCTGGCCGACCATGTGTTCACCCGGCTCGCCGTGTCGGGGTGGATGGCGCGGACGGGATTCCAATTGCTCGATCCGGCGAAGACCGTGCGGTCGCGCTTGGATTTCCTACGCCAGTTGCACGACCGTGAGGCACTGTTGCCACGCGAGCCGCAGCGACGCTTTCTGGCGATGGACGGGTGGGTGGCCTGGTCCGGCCCGGCCGTTGCCGAGTTGTTGAAGCAGTTCGTCGTGCACAACCGCATGATGACCGGCGGGTTTGTCATCAAGGACAGACTGTTGACTCTGGCAGAACTGACGGTGCCGGTGTTGGCCTTCGTCGGCGAGGTGGACGACATCGGTCAACCGCTCGCCGTCCGCGGCATCCAGCGCGCTGCCCCGCGTGCGCAGGTCTTCGAAACAACCTTGCGCGCAGGCCATTTCGGCTTGGTTGTCGGCAGTACCGCGGCTGCGCAGACGTGGCCGACGACGGGAAACTGGATTCGGTGGCGGGAAGATCTCGGACCCAGGCCCGAGGCGGTCCGCGTCATGGAACGCGAGGATCACGGTGACAGCGACAGCGGAGTGTCGATCACCAATCGACTGATTCATACCGCTGCCTCCATCGCCGAAGTCGGCGTCGGTGTCGGCCGCGGGCTGGCGTCGGCCGCGACGGGGGCGGTGCGCGGTACCCGGGAGATCTCGTCCGAAGCCGTGCGCACGTTGCCGAGGCTCGCCCGCCTGGGGCAGATGCAGCCCCACAGCCGAGTCTCGTTGGGCCGCTTGATCGCCGAACAGGGACGTAAATCTCCGAACGGCGAGTGCTTCCTGTTCGACGATCGAGTGCACACCTACGATGCCGTGAACGTTCGTATCGACAACGTGGTGCGCGGTCTGATCAGCGTCGGCGTGCGGCCCGCGTCGCGCATCGGAGTGCTGATGGAGACCCGCCCCAGCGCGTTGGCTGCCATGGCGGCGCTCTCGCGGATCGGGGCGGTGCCTGTTCTGCTGCAGCCTGGCAGCGACCTGACTGCAGCCTTGCGGACCGTCGACGTCGACACGGTGATCGCGGATCCGGAGAACGTGGCAGCTGCAGTGTCGGTGACACCGAACGTCCTGGTGCTCGGCGGCGGAGACACGCGGACGCTCGACGTCCCGTCCGGATACGAGGTCACAGATCTCGAGGCCATCGATCCCGACACGGTGCGTTTGCCCCAGTGGTACGAGCCGGACCCGGGTCGTGCCCGCGAACTGGCGATGATCCTGTTCACGACGACCGATCACGGTCTCGAACCGCGATACATCACCAACCACCGCTGGGCCTTGTCCGCTTTCGGTACGGCCACCACTGCTGCTCTCGGTCCCGGCGATACTGTGTATTGCCTTGCACCGCTGCATCATTCGGCAGGAATCCTCGTCACGATCGGTGGTGCACTCGCGGGCGGATCGCGGATCGCACTGTCGCGTGGTCTCGAGCCCGAGAGATTCAGCGAAGAGGTCTACCGCTACGGCGTCACGGTCGTGAGCTACACCTGGACGATGATGCGTCAGATCCTCGACGACGGCCGATTCCCCGTCGACTCCGGTCACCCGGTGCGGCTGTTCATCGGATCCGGCATGCCGGTGGGGCTGTGGCGACGCACTCTTGCAAGATTCAGCCCGGCTCGGGTACTCGAGTTCTACGCCTCCACCGAGAACGACGTGATTCTGGCCAACGTCGCAGGCTCGAAGATCGGATCCAAGGGCCGACCGTTGCCCGGTAGCGCACGGGTTGCATTGGCGGCCTACGACCCGATCACCGGGCGTCTCGAAGAGGACGACGAGGGCTTCGTTCGACAGTGCCGCGACGACGAGATCGGACTACTCCTCGGCCGACCGAGCGGAGACGGCGAAGCGACCAGTCACGTCATGCGGGGAGTGTTCGAACCCGCGGACGCGTGGATCCCCACCGAGAACCTGTTCCGTCGCGATTCCGACGGCGACTACTGGCTCGTCGACCGCAAGGACACCGTCGTGCGATCGGCCTGCGGGCCGGTGTACACCCAACCGATCGTCGACGCGGTGGGTGACCTGGATCAGGTCGATTCGGCTGTGGTGTACGGAGTGCGGGTGACGTCCGATCGGCCACGATCGGTGCGCGTCGAGGCATCGGCCACCGAGGTGGCCGTCTGCGCCATATCGCTGCAACCGGAAGCGGTGATCACCGCTCGTGCGTTGACGGACACTCTCGGCGTGCTGCTGCCGGCGGAGCGCCCGGCGATCGTGCACGTGGTGCCCGAAATTCCGGTGGGTCGCGCGTACCGACCGACCGCGACGGCGTTGAAGCAGGCCGGCATTCCGACGCCGAGTGCGCGTTCGTGGTACTACGACGCCGAGTCGAACAGCTATCGTCGAATGACGAAAGCTGTTGTGGCCGAGCGGTTCGTCGGACGAGAAGCCGCCGCCGAACAATCGTCGTAGCAATGACGTCATAGCAATGACTCAGTGCAGAACGGAACGTGTTCGGTAGCGTAAGCGAGTACACCACTTCCGGTTCGACCGGATCAGAACGAAGGACACCCGTGGCAATCGATTCGACACTGCTTTCCATTCTTGCGTGCCCAGTGGACAAGGGACCGCTGTTGTTGATCGAAGGGGAACTGCTCTACAACCCGCGACTTCGGCGTGCATACCCCATCGAGAACGGAATTCCGGTGTTGCTCGCGGACGACGCCCGCGATGTCGACGACGCCGAGCACGAGTCGATCCTGTCGCGCGCCACGTCCTAGTACTTTCCGTCGGTCACCCCGCGTTCGTCGACCACTGGGTTCGTCGACTACGGCGTTCTACGACTACGGGGTTCTACGACGCAATGTCGCGGCGGCTCCGATCAGCGCGGCGACGGTGAAAGCCATGACCAAGGCGAGGTCGGTCCACATACGGCCGGTGGCCGCGGGGTACCGGGCTATCTCCTGGAGCGCGTCGACCAGGTAGCTCAGCGGCAGAACATCGCTGATCGCGCTCAGCCAGTTCGGCATCTGGTCTCGTGGCACCAGTAGTCCGCACAGGAACAGCTGCGGAATCACGACGACCGGCATGAACTGAACGGCTTGGAACTCGGTGCGAGCGAACGCGCTGCACAGCAGTCCGATGGCGACGCCGAGCATCGCTCCCAGGACTGCGATCACCAGAACCCATCCGACCGAGCCCTCGATGTCGAGCCCGAGAAATCCGAACGCGACGGTGCACGCGAGCAGCGCTTGACCGACAGCGGCGAGCGAGAAGGCGGACCCGTAGCTTGCAAGCAGGTCCAATTTGGACATCGGCGTCGTCAGCAGGCGCTCGAGCGTTCCGGAGGTGCGTTCACGCTGCATCGAGATCGACGTGATCAGGAACATGACGACGAACGGCAGAATGCCGAGCATCGTGATGGCGATCCGATCGAACAACGACTGCTGGTTCGGCTGGGTCGGCACGTCTTGGTAGAGGTAGTACAGCAACACCATCAGCAGGGACGGAACGAGCAGCACCATGGCGACCGATCGATGGTCGGCTCTGAGCTGGCGCAGGATGCGGCCGGTGCCGGCTGCATAGATCCGCGCGTTCACGATGTCTGTTCCATGGATCTGACGAGAGACAGGAATGCGCGATCGAGGGTCGTTTCGTTCGTGCATGCGAGTAGGGCGTCAGGGCTCGATTGGGCCAGCACGGTGCCGTCGCGCATCAGAACGAGACGGCTGCAGTGCTCGGCCTCTTCCATCACGTGGCTCGAGACCAGCACCGTTGTGCCTCGTGCTGCGATATCGGCGAAACGTGACCACAGCTCGGAGCGCAGCACGGGATCCAAGCCGACGGTCGGTTCGTCGAGCACGATCAGCTCGGGCTCGGCAATGAGCGCACTGGCCAGGGATACCCGCCCCAGTTGACCACCCGAGAGTTCGCCCGCCCGTGACGATGCGTGGTCGGCCAGGCCGACCGACTCGATGGCGGACGCCACGTCCGCGCGGCGGCGACCGTACAGCGACCCGAAGTACTGCACGTTCTCCAGAACGGTGAGATCTCGATAGACACTCGGTGCCTGGGTCACGTAGCCGACCGTGCGGCGCAATGGTGCCGAGCCAGCCGGAGATCCGAGGACTGTCACGGTTCCGCTGTCCACGATCTGAGTGCCGACGATCGCACGCATCAGAGTCGTCTTGCCGCAGCCCGACGGACCGAGAAGTCCCGTGATGGCTCCACGAGGGATCGTCAGGGACAAACTGCGCAGCACCGTTCGTTTGCCGCGGCGAACCGTCAGCCCTGTGATGTCGACGGCGTGTTCACCGGTGAACGCCATGTCGGCCTCCAGACTCGTCGGATGTTGCAGTAGTAGCCCCGTCGCGCTCGGTGGTCAAGGGCGAAGCATCATGGGAGGGATGAATGCCGTTGAGTTGGAGACCGGGGAGCCCGACGACGCAGCGCGACGCATCCTCGGTGGAACCATCACCGTGGGCGACGTGTCCGTGCGCATCGTCGAAGTCGAGGCCTATGGTGGTCCGCTCGACGGTCCGTGGCCCGATCCGGCCGCGCATTCCTTCCGGGGGCCGACCGCTCGCAACGAGGTGATGTTCGGTCCTGCCGGTCGTCTCTACGTCTACCTGAGTTACGGAATGCATCTTTGTGTGAACGTGAGCTGCGGCCCAGACGGTACGGCCGCTGCTGTGTTGCTTCGTGCGGGTGAGGTGGTGGCGGGCCACCACGTCGTCGAGAGCAGGCGTGCCGGCCGCGGCCCACGATCGGCGCGGGTCGAGGCCGGTTGGGCCCGCGGGCCGGGCAATCTCGGTCGAGCAATGGGCGTCTCGCTGGAAGACAACGGAAAGGACGTGTTCGACGCGTCGTCGCCCGTCACCCTCGACCTTCTCGAACGCCCGCTGCACGAGAAGATAGTTGGATCCGGCCCACGGGTGGGGGTGAGTGCCGCGGCCGATCGTCCGTGGCGCTTCTGGGTGCTCGGGTCACCGTCGGTATCGAGCTACAAACGGAGTCCTCGCGCCGCCGCGCCCGGTGGCTCGGAGGCCTGACCGACGTGTGGATGCGTCCATGCAGGAGAATCGACGTCGTGAGTGAGAACATCATCGACGAAATGACCTGGCGTGGACTGATCGCGCAGTCCACAGATGTGGACGCGCTGAAGAAGGCCACATCCGAGGGCCCGATCACGCTGTACTCCGGCTTCGATCCGACCGGTCCTTCGCTACACGCAGGGCACCTCGTGCCGTTGCTGGCGCTCAAGCGTTTTCAGCGGGCAGGCCACCGTCCGATCGTTCTCGCCGGTGGTGCCACAGGACTCATCGGTGACCCGCGCGATGTGGGGGAGCGGACCATGAATTCCCGCGAGGTCGTCACCGACTGGGCGTCGCGTATCCGTGGCCAGCTCGAGCGGTTCGTCGATATGGACGAGAGCCCGACTGGCGCAGTGGTGGTGAACAACCTGGCCTGGACGGGGGAATTGTCCGCGATCGACTTTCTCCGCGACATCGGCAAGCACTTCTCGATCAACGTGATGCTTGCTCGCGAGACGGTCAAGAACAGGCTCGAGAGCGACGGAATGTCGTACACCGAGTTCAGCTACATGCTGCTGCAGGCGAACGACTACGTGCAGCTTCGCCGCCAGTACGGCTGCAGCCTCCAGATCGGTGGCTCCGATCAGTGGGGAAACATCATCGCCGGGGTGGAACTCAACCGGCGTCAAGACGCCGAGTCGGTCCATGCAATGACGGTTCCGCTGGTCACGTCCGCCGATGGGAAGAAGTTCGGTAAATCCACCGGCGGCGGCAGCCTGTGGCTCGACCCGGAGATGACGAGCCCGTACGCCTGGTACCAGTACTTCGTGAATACCGGTGACGCGGATGTGGTGAAGTACCTGCGCTGGTTCACCTTCCTGTCCAAGGACGAGTTGGCAGAACTCGAGTCGGCGACCACCGAGCGTCCGCACGCGCGCGAAGCGCAGAAGCGCTTGGCCGCAGAGATGACCACGCTTGTCCACGGTGAAGCGGCGACGCGATCGGTCGAACTCGCCAGCCAGGCGCTCTTCGGGCGGGCCGAACTGACGGAACTCGACGAGAAGACGCTCGCCGCCGCGCTACAGGAAGCGTCTGTGGCGGATATCGAAGCGGGTGCGCCGAACACCATCATCGATCTGCTCGTCGCTACCGGGTTGAGCGAAAGCAAGGGCGCTGCCCGACGCGCGGTCAAGGAGGGTGGCGCATCGGTCAACAACGTCAAGATCTCCGACGAGGAGTGGACGCCCGGCGCGGACGATCTCCTGCACGGCCGGTGGTTGGTGGTGCGACGCGGAAAGCGGAACTTCGCCGGAGCCCGAATCCTCGGCTAGATTTTCGATGGCTGCCAGTGGCCGGGGTCACATCCGTGTAATTTGGTTACGACGCCCGTCAGGTGGGTAAGTGACGCGGTGCGACCAGGTCGTTCACGCGAACTATCCGTGAACGACCTGGGGATTTGACGCGTTGTTATCCGGGGCGTAACTTTGTCCAGGTCAGAGCGACACGGACGCCAGCCCAGACCGCAAGGCCTGAGCGACGCGGAGTTCGCCTTCGACAAGATGAAGTCGATCGGATCGCAAGATTTCGACCCCTTCACGGATGAGAAGCCAGTTTGACTGCGCTCGATCATCTGATCTAAGCTGGAACGGTTGCCCCGGACACCCACGATCTTCAGCTCGACGGTGAATGGTGTGTGCGTGTTCTTTGAGAACTCAACAGTGTGTCGATGAATGTCAGTGCCGAATGTTTTTGGCGCTCATGCCTTTTGGGGTGTGGGTGTGACATCTTCTTGCTTCATTCTTCCCGTCTGAGGTGAGAGGGTTTTGTTTGTTTTGCTAGTTGAGTTTTTTTGCTAGTGATTTGACTCTTTATGTTTATGACTGATTTGCAGTTTCGGCTGTTGATCGAGAGTCTTTTACGGAGAGTTTGATCCTGGCTCAGGA
>NZ_NOZC01000042.1:0-90717 GCF_002258545.1 Rhodococcus sp. 05-2255-3B1
GTGAGGTTCCGTTATCGATGCGGGAGATCGAGACACCGTTCGCGGTGACGACCTGCCCTGCGAGGTACGCAGTCGAGGGTGCCCAGAGGGGAACATAACTTGCGTCGAGTGCTGCTTTCAGCGGCGTCGATGTGGTCGCTGCCGTAGCGACCTGATCGACCGTCAGTCCGCCACCCTCGATCGGGTTTTCCTCGAGCCACGCCGTGATGGCTGCATCGACCTGAGTCGGTGTGGTCGTCGGCGGAAGATACTGCGCGATGAGAGTCCCCATGCGGGCGGTGCCGGACGCGGGGACCACGAACGGGGATCGACCCGAACCTATCTGTGCGTACACGAGACCGGGATCCAGCGTCACCGAGAATGCTCCGTTGACCGGAGTGATCGGCACTCGCTTCATCGTGACCGTCGCGGTCCCTGCCGCGTCGGGTCGCATCTCCGGAACGAAGAACACGACCTCCGAATTGTCGGGGTCGCCGGCGACCGTCCTCATGGTGTCGGTAATCGTCGTCATCTAGATCCACGCCTCTCTGAACTGGATTGATGGCAGAACTCGGTGTGCGGAATTCATGCGTCCAACTCCGCGGGCCGGGGCGGTGGCTCTTCGTCACGGTCGGCGAACACTCGCAGAAGGCGTGAGATGTAGGTGCGCAACGCCAGGACGACGCGGTCGAGGCGGTTGATCGCCTTATCCCGCTCCTCGATCTGCGCCGTCAGCATCGCTACTCGGCGTTCGAGGGATGCGATCTCGCCGTCGTGACGAGTCTGCATATCGGCACGATCTTCGGCGCGTGCCTTTCGTTCGGTGTCCAGCTTCTCGTTGGCTGTGTCGAGTTTCGTTTGCAGCGAAGCGATATCGTCGAGCTTCACCTTCGAGCGAGTCGACAAAAATCCAGTCGCCACGACACCGGAAGCAGTGATCACGCCACCGATCGCAGCTAGCAGATTTGGGTCCATCAACGCATCCCCCGTTCGGCACAGCCTCGAGCGACCGCCAGATGAACGAGCGCAGTGAATGACGCGATGGCACCAGCTACGACAGGCACCGGTGGTTGAGTGAGGAAGGCGGAGAAAAGGATCGCGGCCCCGTAGAACGCCCACACGAATACGGCACCGAGATGAGCAGGGATGAATCCGCGCCGGCGCATGGCAGCCATGATCAGTACGACGCCCGTGATGATGAACATGACCGACCACAGTGGGCCAATGTTCTCGATGTACACCACCGCCGACACCTGCCCCGGCTGTAGCGGTCGACGCACCAATTCCTCAGGCATCGACGGGAGGTACAGGGCACCGACCGTGACGTTCATGATTCCGGCGGTCGCGGCAGTCAACCGCGCACCGAGCATCAATCCGCCTGACGGTGGCGTCCGACGTATTCATCCAACTCCTGCGCCTGCTGCGCGGTGATGGCGTTCGGGACCAGCCAGGCAGCGACCGTGAACAGTCCCTGAATGGCGATGGCCACGCCGACTTGCCATGCCCCCGACAGTGGCAATCCCACTAGGAGGAGGAGTCCGTTGGTGACCAGGCCGACGAGGTTGGCGATGGTCTTCCGGTTCTGCTTCACGAACGGAATGTTCTGGACGTAGCCCTTGGCCAGGCCGTCGAATGGAGAGGTCATCACTTAGCCTCCGTTCCGTTGAGCTTGGCCTCGATACGGGCCAAGGATTTCTCGATGCGATCGTTCTGCTCGACCGCGAAGTTCCCGATCTGGATCAGGCGCGCAATACCATCGACAAGGCTCCGACCCTTGTTGCCGTTGAACTCGTCCCCGAGCTGCGGCCAACCCTTGCCGCCGGGACCGAGTAGCTGCTCCTGAACATCTGCTGCATTGGCCATGTCATCCTCCTGAGGAAGTAGCGCGTCGCCGAGTGCGAGCGCGCGGTAGTAGAACTTGCGCCGGTCGTCGATGCCGTTCTGCCCGCCGTTGACGGCTTGCGTTGCGCCGACTAAGTTCTCGGCGTCGGCGAACGCGTTCATATTTCGGGCGGCAGTCCAGTACCAGACCGCACCCAGGAATCCGTAGTCCGGCCGAGACAGTAGGGTCGGCTCGTCGACGAACTTCGAGGGGCTGTCGACGTAGCCCTTGCTGTGCGCCCACTGCGACAGCCGCGCGTAGTTGAAGCGGCCGGTGACCTGAATCGGGCCGCGGCCTTTGAACCGTCGACCGTCCCCTGGCTGAGTGTTCCCGAGATCCTTGCGCCATTCGTACGCCGAGCCGTCCGCTATCTCTTCCATCCACTTCAGACCGCCGGACTCGTGCCCGATCTGGCTGCACCACATCGTGACCCGCAGCACCGTCGTGCATCCGGCCTGAATGAGCGCTCGATTGAAGGCCGGTGCGAGCTCCTCGTAGCGAGCCATCGAGACGCGGTTGTCCATCGCCCGTGCGAGTGTTGCCGCGTCCATCAGCGCGGGCCCGTGAACTGCTCGAGTACCGCATCCCACTCGGCCGAATCGTCGGCCGCAGCGTAAATGCCAAGGTGCCCGGCGAGGAGCTTCGCCGCGAAGGCTTCGTTGCGCTGATCGCCTTCGCGCCAGGACATCTGGTAGTGCATCTCGTCGGCACGAGACCAGTCGGCACCCCAGAACACCGAGCCCTCGAATAGCGCCAGGCCCTGACGGATCTTCGCGATCCGATCTGCCGGCATTACGCGGCGGCCCCACGGGTACTTCGGCGCGTTCACGTCGACGCCGGTGCCGGACAGGTGGTTCGAGGTGGACACGTCATTGTCACGGGACCATCCCCACACTGCCGAACTGATCTCCTCGACGTTGAGGTCGTACCACTTCAGCCATGCGCCGAGGATGGTCAGCGGCGCACCCTTGCGGAGTGGTGCCGTATCGACGAGGTAGAGATCCTTGATCCGTGGGATGTCGCATTCGTCGCGGTTGCACATGCGCCAACCGTTCTCCGAGTGCGTGTTCCCGTATGCGGTGCGAAAGCTCACGTCGTCGCCTCCTGTTTCATGCCTGCTCGAATCGCCTTGTACCTCGTGACGACCGCCGACCGCAGCGCGCTCGCCGGCGATGAGGGTGCGACCGTCAGGCTGATCGCCCAATTGAGGTGATCGAGTGCCGCGTACAGGCCGTCGACTGCCGCACTCGGGTTGCTGGGGTTCGCGGCTTTCGCGGTGTCGTAGCCGACGTGGTCGTTGACTGCCGCGGCACGGCAGATGTACCGCGGCCATGTCTGCGGCGACTGCAACTCCGCAAGCGGCTGGTCGGGCACGATCTCCGTTGTTCCATCCTCATGGAGGATCCAGATGTCGGAGTCGTGCCGGTTGTCGGCGTTGTGGGCGAGCACTTCCATGAACTGCTCGAGAGTGACGTGCTCGGTCATGCTGCCTCCACGTCTGAGATGTCGGACTCGAACCAGTCCTGGATTCGGGGTGAGTTCTGGAACGGTGTGCGCTCCTGGCCGAGGCCGCCGTAGCGCCGCTGCGGGCCGTACGGGACGGTCGAGCTGGTGACGTCTGTGCGGATGATTTCGATGCCGTTGTGGAACACGAGGACACGGTCAGGAAAGAATGTGGTGCCGACCCACTCGCCCTGCTGTGCCTGAATCGAATCGCCCACGGCGAGAGTGCGCGACGTCGACACAAGGTTCGTGAAATTCGTCCGGTTGGCGATTGACTGCAGAATGATCGCGCCGCGTCGGAACGCGACACGTAGTCCTGTCGAACGGTTCTGAGTGCAGCGAAACAGCAGGGCCGCAAACGCCACCTGGCTCTGCGCGGAGTCCGGCAGGAGACCGACCCTGCACCCGTGCAGCTGATAGTCAGTCGTCAACGGCTTCGTGTACAGCGCGTACCCGAGACCGTCGCTGGTGCTGATGAACGCCAAGTCATTCGACCGGATGCCCACGCTGGTGGTCGTCGACCAACTGCCACCGATGCCGAACAGTCCGCCCGCATCCTCGCGGTCGAAGTTGTCCTCGAAGAATCGTTTCGGTTGCGCGACAACGATGTTGTTGCCGACCGCGACGTACGCCACAAACCCCGACGGGTACGCCGGCCATGACACTGCCGACTCGGCGATCGAGTCAGGTGAGGTCGTCGCGGACGAGATAGCGGTCGTCGCGCTGATCTGCCGAGGATAGAAGCCTGCTGGGCGCTCCGGAGTGAACTTCTCTTTCCCTGCGATGTAAACCGTTCCGACCGCGCGGAACCGGACTGCCACCCAGGTACCCGCCTCGACGATGGCGTCGTCGAAGTTCGTCGGCGTCGATGTGTGTGAGGTGTTGACAAGAAGGCTGGCGAGATTGGGAGATTCGGCAGTCAGCGCGGTCATATCGCCCGTCGGTGACACCGAGTAGACCCGTGTGTAGAGATCGGTCGGCGTCCCTCGGGCGTAGAAGTTCAGCCCCGAGAGTGCGGTATCGACGGGGACTCGGATGAACGCGAACCACTGCTGATTCGCCGGCATCAACTTCTCGGGAAGCCTGGTCAAGGGAATGTTGTGACTATGGTTGCCCAGGGTGTGACTGTGACTGCCGAGGTCCTCGGAGTTGGTGCGAGTACCCGTGGTGCCACGGACATGACTGTGGCTACCCAGATCCGTCGAACCAGTGCTGCCCGTTGAGTTCGCCGTGCTGTCGGCCGCGAGCATCTCCAGGTCCGAGTGCGGGATCGACGGCCATTCAGTGCCGTTGATCGCCACGTAACCCGGAGTTGGAGAACGGATATCGAAGACGGCGATCTTCTGAATGATCTCCTTCTTCACGTTCACCACGGTCTGCGCGGCACCGGTAGCGGTGTTGATCGCAGTGTCGGCCTTGGTATCCGTGGCCTTCAGTGCGCCAGTCAGGTCGATCAGGCCACCGGTGATGCCCTTGAGTCCGAACACGAGTGCTGAGATCAGGCCGAGAACGCCGTTGAAGAATCCGCCGAAGAGGTTGGAGATCCAGGAATCGAAGAAGTTGTTCTCGTACTTGTTCGCGAACGCATTCGTCTGCTCGTTCTTCCATTGATCACCAGTCTTGGCGGCCCATGACGCAAGACCCAAGCCGTTCTGTGAAGCTGACCCCGATGGGATCCGACCGTCGGGTGAAGTCATCCACGCACCCGCGCAATCACGCGATCAGCCAGCTCGGAGCTGATCATTGACCTCACCTGCAGGTCGGGCGCGCCACAGGCATCGGCGACCTCGATCACCTGATCTGCCGTGATACCCAGCTTCTTGGCCAGTGCCGAAACACGCACCCGCTTGACTGGCTTCTGTAGACCGAACGTCTCGAGCACCACGTCGGCCACCTGAGCCTGGTCGTGCTGCGGCAACTGAGCGAACAACGTCCGTGCGTCAGGGACTTCGGGATCCGGATCAGAAGCATCCACCCACAGGCCGGCCGCCTGGGCGCGGTTCAACATGCTGCCGCCCACCACGTACTTGCGGGTCGGCTCGTCCGGAAGGGGATCACCGGGCATGCGCACCCCATCGACTGTGACCATCAGCCGCTTCACGCCGTCGATGATCTCCATGTCCAGCCCGAGGCATTCGCACAGGTGCTCGGACTGCGCCTCGAAGAACTCGGTGGGCAACGGCAAGGGAGCGCCCCTGACCGCGAATCCCGTAAACATCCACAAGAAGCGCTGCCGAGCCGAAGTCAGGTCGCAGTTCCCGCGAGTCGGCAGACCGATCCCATCCCACGTCTTCTCGAAACTGTTCTTCACGGGAGGCATCAGAACGCTCCTAGGTCTTTCACCGCGGCGAGTAGTTGTTCGATCCGTTCCCACGCCCGCTGAGCGGGGTCCTGTAGCGCACGGTCGTCGCCGATCGTGATGCCCCACTCCGGACCCGCCTCGCGTGACCAGGACAGGACGAGCTTCGATACGCGGTCCATGTAGATTCGGCCGGACACATCGTGCTGACGGGTGGCACCGACACGATCGCCGAGGAAGAAGTCACCGGATCCGTTGTCGCCGATCAGGAATGGCGCACCGTCTCGGACGTTGATCTCGTGAGATGTCCACGTTCTGGTTGTCCAGAACCCGGTACGCAGCACCATCAATGACGACAGCGTGTATGCCTTGCCCGAGCCCTCTTGGAAGTACTCGAAATACCTCGACCATCCAGAGTTCTGCGCTCGTGCAAAGCTTTTCACTGACATCCACGCGGCCAGCGTGTCCTCGTAAAATGGGCGCAGCAGGGTGTCGATAGATCCGCCGATCGAACCGATCTGTGCCAGGTTGCCGAGAATGTCTGCGAGGGCTTGGATTCCGGCTGAGATCGCCTCGTTTATGCCGGGTGCGGAATGGCCTCCAGTGTTGACCTGAATCGCCGTCGAAGGCGTTTCCATCCACCGCGCGGACTGGATCCCCGACCGTTCGCCCGCGAGGTACACCGCATATGGAAGCCGCTTGTCGGTGCCCTTCCTGCCGGGCATGTAGTAGTCGCTCGGGATGGTTGTGTCGGTGACGAGCGACGATGTTGTATCGATAAAGTCGGATGCGAAGGTCTCGACGGTGCGGACCAGACCGTCGAAAATGGATCCGCCGTTCGAAGTACCCGAGTAGACGCCGGACTTGTCGACGAAGTCCACGACCAGCGCGCCATGACGGAGGTTTGCTCCTGCCCACGGTGCGGGATCCCCGGTCAGCCAGCGGCGCAACACCGGAGTGATCTGCGCGTCCTGGTAGATCGGCTTTGCCATGTCGTGGAAGTTCTTCCACCGCGACGTCGCAACGGTCCAGATGGTCCCGGCCGCCATGTCCTGCACGAACGACGTCGGTTTGACGACGATGTTCCAGTTCGACTGATTCAGCGAACTGCCCCAGGATGCGAAGTTCATCGGATCGTCGGGGAATGTGATGAGCGGGTTGTGCTCACGGAAGATCTGCATGAACAGGGTCGTCTTGAGAACCCAGATGGCAGGACCGGGAAGGATGAACACGCGGGGGAACTGCACGATTGCGGGCAGGAAGGGGTTCGACCAGACGTCGTAGAACTTCAGTTCTTCGTAGTCCGAAGCGAACGCCAGCGTCGTCACCGACGATCCGTCGTTCATGTCTTCCTGGACGACGTTCTTGAGTCGGCCACTCCATCGCGCGCCGACGTAATCGACGGTGACATGGATGTTTCGCTTCTCGCCGCGCGCGATCCTGGCCTGAGAGTTCAGCGCCCACTGTGCAACTCGTGAGTCGGTGGGGATCGGCAATTCGCCGGCTCCGGTATCGCCGTCGACGAGTTCGAAGTTGCCCGAGTACTCGCTCGTGACGAGATGGATGAGATTCCATTCGCCATCCCACAGGCGCACAACCGGAGTGACCTCGCGAAGGTTGCGTTCCGCCCGGCGCTGACGTTCGGTCTCGGCGAGGATCGCATTGCACTGATCGAGCAGCGATGCGCCGAGGTCGACACTCACTCCAGACCCCAGGGCCACTGTGAGTAGCGGCGCTGGACCAGCTGCACCATCGCCCCGCCTGATGGGGCAGACGTGACCGACACCGGCAACGGCGTCGGCGGGGTGTACGGCGGCATCCAGTGTGTGAAGTACTTACCGGGCACAGGCATCCTTCCCAGCAGGTTGGTCCCGTTGGCGGAGCGGATCATGATCTCCGTCGAGGTATCCGTCGTGACGACAGCGCCGACGTCGGTGGACGTGATCAACGGGCACAGGATCGTTCGGGTTGTGTGATCGAGACCGGACTGCACATCCACGCCGGGGACGCGCGCATAGGCCGGTCCTCGCCAGGAGAAGTCCGGAAGGGTCCACTGGCCGCGAGTCAACACCCACCGCATCGGCATCGGCTGATCCGTCGGGTTCGACGGGAGCGGACCTTCTGCGCCGGTCGTAGTCCCGCCGACGAACCCCGATCCCGAAGTAGCCGTCGTCGACCACGCCGATATGACGTCGTCCCAGTACCACATCGGCTGGCCGGATCTCAGTGGGAAGATCGGATTGCCGCGACCGAGGAGCAGAACGTCCATGCCAGGGTCGAAGTCCGCGGCCTCGTAGAGTTGGACGTCGATGGACCGCGTTCCTGACATCTCCGTCGTGTAGGCAATACGCGCCAGCTTGGCGTCCGGATCCCAGACGTCCTTGCGTGAGGTGAACGCCTTCCTGAACTTCGAGATGACGACGTCGACCTGGACGTCGTCGACCACCTGGAAGCCCAGGGAGATGTCTCGGACGTCGACCCACTCGCCATTCAGAGTGCCGCCCTGTTGCCTGGCACCCGATTTCCATGCCTGCCGGAGCGGGGCGTCCATTAAGCCCTTGACCTGGTCTTGGCCGAGATAGACGCCCTGCTCCCCCATGCCTGGGCCCGACACGCACCAGTACGACCCATCGGCTCCGAATACTTCGATCCGGGATGTCGTCGTCAGGTAGGAGTTCGGGGTGAGGGGGTTGATCACGAGCGGCCTCCGTATCGCATCATCTGCCGCTGCTGCATTCCGTTGATCTGACGAATCACGTCATCCGGGTTCATTCCGGTGATCTGCCCGATCGTGATCGAGAAGTCCGGACCCACAGGCGATCCCGTAGCTGAAGGCATTGGGGCGGCTGGTGCGCCGTAGTTCGCCTGTGCCGCCATCTGTGAGGACGCCACCGACTGGCCGATATCCATCGCCGCCTTGTAGTAGCGGTGATTCGGATCGAGGATCGAACCCTCAAGCCCCAGGTACTCGGGCGCTGCACTTCGTGCAATTCCGCCCAGTTCCCCACCCAGTTGCGCAAGACGCTGCAGCGCATACGCATTCGGGTCGACGATGCCACCGGCTGCAAAGTTCCCGAGGTTCTGATTGAACCCCTTGAACAACTCCCACTGCGTATTCGTCAGCACCGCTTCCGGCTTCCCGGACGTGTTCCATCCGATCGACCCGTTCGGGAAGATCCCGCCCGAGTCGTAGCCCGCACCCGTCAATGCACCCACGCCGCGGCCGCCGAACTTCGGATCCCTCAGCAGGTAGTTGAGCGATGCACGGATGTTGTCTTCCGGATTCCAGATGTCGTCGTGCCCGGGGTCCTTGTACGACTGGAACGTCGGGTCGATGACCTGAGCGATACCTTTCGACGGTGTCCCGTTCTGCGCGTTGACATCCCAGGTGTTGATCGCGTTCGGATTGAACGTCGACTCGCGCTGCAGCTGGTACAGGTACTTGTCGACGTACCCGCGGTCGATGCCCTTCTCGTCGAACAAGCGCTCCACGAGGGGGCGGTACTGGTCGGCCGTTCCGATCAGTGCGCCCCCGGGTGCGGTGGATCCCGAGTCGGATGTGCCGGCGATCTTCGAGCGCACGAAGTCGACGGCCTTGGTCTTGAGCTCGTCGTACGCGGCCTTGGGAAGCTGGCCCATCTTCGAGTTGCCGAAGTCCGGGATCTGGTCGCCCAGAGCGGACAGGGGCTTCTCGAACAGGCTCGACACTTGATCGGCAACCTTCGACCGCAGCGTGTTGAACAGACCGCCGGTGGTCGAGCCCGCATCCGAGACGACCCCACCACCGGTGCCGTCGACAGCTTGATCGGCCGCGATGTGCACATGGTCGTAGTGGCCGGGAATGTCGCCCGCATACACCGAGTTCCGCAGCTGCGCCTGGTCGGTGATCGAGTTGCCGCCGACGTTGTACAGTAGCGGTCCCGGTCCCCAGATCACCTGGGCGAGCTTGTTACCCAGCGTATTGACGGCCCAGTCCGCGACCTGCTGCATCGGGCCGCCGACGTCGATGGCTTGACCCTTGCCGTGGTACCCGGATGCACCCGGACGGTATGCCGAGTTGAGGGTCGCGTTCGGGAATGCACCCGACACCGCGGTCCACAGTGACTCGTCGACCACGCCGCCGAATGCGAAGTTCGCATCCCGCTGCATCTTCCGGACGCCCTCGACGCCCTGAGTGCGGGCGACCTTGTTGGCGGCGTTGATGTAGTTCGGGCCCATCGCACGCTGCCACTCGGGCCGCATGATCGCCTCACCACCGGACACACCGATGGTGTACGGATCACGACCAGGCGTGTAGCCCGGGATGATGCCGCCGGTCGCGTAACCCGACTTGACCGCGTTGCCTGCATCCTTGTTGGCCTGCGGGTTCTCGATACGAGCCACGCCATCCCACGGAGACAGTCCGGGGATGACATCGGCGACGGCATTCCAGGCGTTCTTCAGGGTGCCGTTGATGACGGTGTCGATGATCCAGTTGATCGGTGCTGCAGCGAGATCCTTCAGTTCGCCCCACTTGCGACCTATGCCGTCTACCACGTTGCCGAAGAACGTCTGCACACTCGACAGGCCGTTCGTCAATCCGGGGAACGCAGTCTCGACGATCGTCGTGATGGTCGACCCGATCTTGTCACCGAGACCGCCCCATAGTTCCCCGATGTTGGCGAGCCATTCGACTGCATTGTCCTTGAGCTCGATGACTTTGGTCTTCGCCGAGTCGATCTTCTCGGACACCCATGTGACTACCCCACTGACTTTGTCGCTCAGAGTGTTCCATGCTTCGACAGCTGTGCCACCCAGGTCTCTGAGGAACCCGAGAGCCATCTCGGTAACTCGCTCTTTGAGTCCGGCGACAGCGTCACCGGCCTGTCGTAGTGCCGCAGCGAACGGTGATTCGCCGTCCTTGGGGTTGAGCCAGTTCCATGCATCGCCGCCGAAGAAGTCGGACAGGCCGCCGAGCCAGTTCCATGCCTTGCCGCCCGGGCTGGCATCGAATCCGCCCGGCTGCATCGGGATTTCCAGGCCAGGAATGTCGGTCGGGATACTGTAGCCGTCTTTGTTGGGATCGTTCGCATCGTTTGGGTTGTCCGGCGGGATCGGGGTGCCGTAACCGGTCTTGCCGCCGTCGTTTCCGCGAGGGTCGAGGGTGGGAGGCTCGGGCGGGTTCAGTCCGAGTAGCGCTGCAACTTTGTCGACGAAGATGATGCTGTCCTTGACGAGAGACAGCAGCGAGACCGCAGTATCCTTTGCGCTGGCCCAGAAGTCGCTCATCTGGAGCTTGCCCTCGTCGGTGTTCAGCCAGTCCGCGAACTTCTTCAGCTCGGACGTCATCCCGGAGATCATCGATTCACCGGTCTTGTCCGAAGTCGAGAACAGTCCACCGATCACACGGCCGATCTCCCAGAACAAATCCTTGATGTCACCGAGGGCCTCGATCGAGTCCTGCATGAAGGTGCGGATCTTGTTCTGGCCCTCTTCGGATTCCGTGAACTCCCGGAACTCCTTCATCACGTTCGAGAAGGAATCACCGAAGCCGGGAAGGAACTCGGAGCCGATGGCTGCGATGTTGGTCAGCGAGCCGGAGAGGTCCGAGAGGCCGTCCATGAGTGGGCCGATGGCCTGGCGTGTGTTCTCGAAGATCTTGGTCCAGTCGAGCTGTGACGACTCGGAACCCAGATCATCGAGCGCCCGCCGCAATCCGCCGTTGATCTCGGTAGCGATGTCACCGAGGCCGGTGCGCAACACCGGGAAGTAGCGTTCGGCAAGTTCGGTTATGGATGTGCCGAGACCGTCGAACAGGTTGTCCTGCACTTCGAGTCGGAGGTCTTTCCATGCACCGCCGAGGTTGCGGACGTCCTCGATGAACGTGCGCGCGTTCGGGGACAGGTTCGCCAGCGCCTCGGCATACTTGTCGGCCGACGTCGCAGCCGAAGTAGCGGCGGCGTTCTGGACCTCGGCAAGGTTGCTCTGAGCGTCCGCGACAGCGGTCTGTGCATCGACGAGCGCCTGCTTGGAATCGGCCACCCGGAGATCGGCGTCGGCGACAGACTCCTGCGCGTCCACGACCTGCTTCGAGCCTTCGACGCCGGCCTTGTTCGCCGCGTCCGTCTCGGTACGGAGATCGGCGTTGCGCTCACGAACCTCATCGATCCGCTGCTTCGCCTGATCAACGCCGAGGATCGCTTCCTCGAAGTCCAGCGCGGTGACCGGTTGGCCATCCTTGCCGAGCTCCTGAAGCCGCTGTTGTGCGCGACGGAGAGACAACTCCGCATCGCGCTCGTCGAGCGAGGAGCCCTTCAGTGCGAGGTTGAGATCCTCGATCTGCTCGACCGCATCCTTGCGGGCATCGGTGAGCTTCTCCTGCGCACGCTCGGACGCCTTCTGCGCGTCGGCGACACCACGCTCAGCGCGGACCACACCGGCCTGAGCTGTTGCGACACCGCGGGCCGCGGACTCGACCTGCTTCTGAGCGGTCGCCTGCGCCTTCGATGCTGCTGCAGCATCCTTCGACGCATCCTCGGCAGCCTTCGAGCCGGCCTTGAACGCATCGAAGATACCGGTCGAGCCGACAACGATGGTCGCAATCGATGCCGCAGCCGCCGCAGCCGCCGCAGGGAGCAGTGAGATGACACCCGCCGCCTGAGCCAACTGGCCGACCAGCGGAATGACGTTGACCGCGGCCAGCGCTGCCAGGGCGTACGTCGCCAACTGGACCGGGTTGATCATCCCGGATGCGGCAGAACCGATCGACCCAATACCACCCGCCGATCCACCGATGCCCGCAGATGCCGCGCGCAACGCGGCGATCTGCGCCAGTGCCGCAGTGATGTCGAGATCGAAGTTCGCGGTGACCGCCCGGCCCGCCTCGGCGCGGAATGCAGACAACTGCGCACGCGCGGCAGTGAAGTCGAGATCCACCGGGATGGTGATGTTCCCACCGGCACCCGCGGTCGCAGCATCAACAGCCGCACGGAAGCCTGTCAGGTCCGGGCGTACCTCGACGTCGATCTCGGCACGGAATCGACCCAGGCCGGTCTCGAGCTCGCGCGCGAACCGCGAGAAGTCCGGCACGACAACGACCGGGGCCTCGACACGCTCCGCACGTAGCAGTTGCTTGACCTTGCGATGAAAGCCCGTCAGATCAGGAACGATGGGGAGTTTCGCACTGCTGACGGAGTAGGTCACAGCCACGCCGGATCACCCCACTGTTCTCATGTCACGCCGAGGTCCGCCAGAACGGAATCGACCACCAATTTCTTGCGATATGACAGCTCGAGCTCCAACGCTGTCTTCGGGATCGGCCACAGATCGGGCGAGGGCACCTTGTTTCCGTTGACGCGCAACAGGTGCCAGTCGAGGATCTTCATCATGTTGAAGTTCGCGACCAGAAGCCGCGTTTGAAGGTCGTAGCCCTCGAGGGACGCCATCCCGCCCGATGCCTGTGGCTGATCAGCCATGACTTTCGCCAACTCCGGGTCGGCGGCCTGAGCGGCCTTGAACTTCGACTCTGGTGGCAGGTTTTTCGTGAACCGGTAGAACTGGCCCCATGGCCGCAGCCCCCGAAAGAAATCAAGCAGGTCCACAGAGCAACGCACCTGCAGATCCCACTCGATTTCGTCGGCGTACTTCTCGAGGAGCTGGACGAGCCCTACTCTTTTCCCGGGACACCCTCGGCGTCATCGGGTGCGGCACGGAAATGCGCGTTCAAGTCGTTGATGAACGGCATCAGCACACCGACCGGTTCGTCGGCAAGAACTGCCCACACGGCCGGAAACGCCTTGCCGCAGATCGTTTCCAGCAGCGATTTGAAGTCCCGCTCCGAGATCGCGCCGGAGTTGTCGAGCAGTGACGCCAGGGCGAGAGTCTGCTCGATCGAATCGGGGGCCTTGATCTCGATGGGCGGATCGACGGCATCGAACAGGTACGGCGGCGTCGGGTCGTAGTCCTTGAGCGCTTCCGCCTTCAGGGTGGCCCAACGCGACTTCTTCGGTGTTGCTTTCGTGACCATTTCCGTGCTCCCAGGGTGAGGTGTTACTTGGACGACTTGTCGGCCTCGGCAGCTTTCGCCAGGACCGTCTCGGGCTTGATGTTCTGCTTCGGCGTGTAGCCCTTGCAGACGAGGTTGTTGAACTCCACCGCGGACCCGCAGGTGTACTCGACGCCCTCGGGGGATAGCAGTTTGATCGGCTCGAAGGCCATGTGAACTCCCGTGATTCGGATCTCCCAGGGTGGTGAAGTCGGTCCGCGCCGGGGCCCTGGGAGATCACCCGGCGCGGACCGACAATCAGGCGGTAGCGAAGCCCATCTTGACGTTCAAGGCCTTCCAGCCCGGGCCGCCGTACAGGTGCTTGACTGCGTAGCCGAGAGTGGAGTCGATCTTCGCGGTGACGGTCATCTGGTATGCCAGAGCGTCTTCGGTGGACCAACTCTGCTCCGAAACTTCCGAGATGGTGGCACGCGGAAGGAAGCGCGCGATGTAGATCGCGTTCGCGCCCTCGCCGTCGATGCCGAGCAGGATCATGCGGCGGTGACGGGTATCGGGCTTTGTCGCCTCGGTGAACGCAACCTCGCCGGTCGTCGCATCGGCCGTGACCGCAGACAGGTCCTGGTTGGTGTACAGCGCCAGAACGTTCTTCTTCGTCTCGAGGCACGAGAAGCTGAATGTCGATGTGCGGCGGATGATGTCGGTGCGCACATCCTCGAGCGCGCCCCATCCGGGAACACCCGACGACTCGGTGTCGGCGGACGCAGACAGGCCGGCGTCGGAAATGCGGCCGAGAGACGAGAAGCCTGTCGTGGCGACCAGTTCGGAAGATGCTCCCGACGTCAGGGTGGCAGGCAGTGATGCAGTGAGGGGGGCGTCGAGTACCGCGCCGGCCAAGACCTTCCGGACAAGATCGTCCTTGAAATCGGCAATGGAATCGAAAGCGACCATGGGTACTTCTCCTTCATGTGGGCATGCGAATTGACCGCCCACGTTGGGAGCGGTATTGAACGAATGGAACGGTCAGGCGAAAATGCGCCTGAACGACAGTTGGAACGTGGCAGCGACGAACTTGTTGTCCGGGTTCAGATCCGGGAACTGCTGCACACCTTGGGCTTCGCGAACCGAGTCGATGAGAGCGCCGTCGACAGCGGTACCGCCTGCGCCGAGAAGACGGTCGCGGACTTGACCGGCGACCGACCACGCTCGTGTGCGGGAGTCTTTCGCGTACACCCCCACCTGAAGCAGGGGTCGGTCGGTGATGCCATCGCTGCCACCGCCGACGCGGTTGACGACGATGACGGCGTCCATATCCCGCCACTCCTTCTCGTCAGGAAGGAATGTGCACGTGTACGCGAGATCCTCGAGGAGGGCCAGCAGGACAGCTTCGGCGTCAGGGAACATCGCTGCGTCCGAACATGTCCCGGACCTGCGAGAGATTGTTCTCTGCCGAGTTCTGCGACGAACCGAACTCACGGGAGACGCCGTAAGGGCCGTAGGACAGTACGACGCCTGTCCAGCGATCCAACCGCGCGCCACCCATTTCGGTGTACGATCGCGACGACCGGGCGTTGAGACCCGACCGTTTGACGGCGTTCTCGCGGAACACCGCCAGTCCGAGCTCGGCCATCTCCCCCATCAGAGACCGCAACTCCGGGCCCTTCAGGAAGTCGGACAGAACGTTCTGGCCTGGACGTGGCATCCGGTAGTCCATCAGCCCTCGATTCGTTGCAGCTTCACGGTCACACCCGGAGTCGATCCCGTGAATGGGTTCTTCCACCGCGCGGGTTTTCCGATGACCGAATACACATCGCCGTCCGGCAGTTCGATTCGATCCGACGAGAGGACGTCGACACCCCAGGGGCAGTAGAGAACGACGTCGACGATGACGGCCTCACGGTTGTCATCGCGCGAAGAATTCGCCGAAGCGGATTCCTCGGTCGCCGCCCAGTCGATTCCCACGCCGTCGATGACGTGATGCTCATCGAATGCTGTGTCACCGAACTTGCTACGAGCCGGCCGCCGCAGAACGGTGACCGACTCGCCGTGCGGGAACGTCATAACCCCAGAGCTGTCATCGACACCGCACCCGACGCCCGGCCGGTAATTCGGTCGAGCAACTCCGATTCCTTCTTGGTCAGAAAAAGGCTGCCATCGGGATTGGAGTACTTCATCGACGTCGAGTTCGACCACGGGCCTGTGGTTTCACTTCTCGTGGACGTCTCCACACCCTCCGACGAAGAGTTGAGAAGCGCGCGGCGAACCATGGCCCGGACGATCATCTTGGGCCCGTACTCGTCACCGGTGGAGTCGATCGACGGGTACCACGACCTCAGCCAGTAGGAGGCATCGGCCAGCAATGTGTCGGCCGCTTGGAACTCGGATTCGGTCAGCGGTCGCCAGCCGGTCGCGAGCTCCTCTTTCGTGGCAAAGGAAGTGGCCATCGTTAGTCCGCCTTGCGCCGAGTGGTGGTCTTCTTCGGCTCAGGCTTGGCCTCTTCCGGCTCCGGGTCGCCCATGAGGCGGTTGAGTCGGTCGAAGCGAGCAAGAGCGTCCGAGTGAACGTCGACCACAGCGCCAGCCGTGGCGTACCGATGAGTTCCGTCCACGTCGCGGTACGCCATCATTGCGACGCGAACGGCCCTCTCGGCCATCAGGCAGCCAAACCTGTCAGGCGAATCGCGTTGTACGGGTTGGTTACCGCGAAGACGCTTCGCACCGAGGACTGCACCCAGGACGACTCTGTCGACTCGTCGCGGTAGGTGGTCGTACGGAGCGGCTGCTCGTAGCGGACCTGACCCACCAGACCTTCCTGTACCGCATACGCTGTACCGGCCGGGATGACATTGCTGGTGAGCATCGTCATTGCGTTCGCGGAGAGCAACGCCTGCGCGTTGGCCATGCCGCCGCTGGCGATCTCGAAGTTCGCGCGCTCCTGAGGGCTCACGATCAGCAGGTTGAACTGGGTACCGAACTCACGTTCGTCGGCGAGCCGTCGCAGGTTGGCAAAGTCCGCCAGGGGCAGCACGGAATTGCTGGTGGTGTTGAACGTCAACGCCGCAGCATCCGACCACGAACTTCCGACCATGGTTCCGGCCGAGCCGATTGCAGTCAGTGATGCATCGAGCTCAGCGATGGCGCGGACGTGCAGCTGGCGCTGAATGTCGTTGCCGAGCTTGACGCCCTCACCCTGGATTGAAGAGAGGTCGTTTCGGTCACGAGCCTCATCGGTGACGCGAAACTTGCCGCCGAGCTTCTCGACCTGAGCCGTCTTGGGCTCCGGGCGATCGAAGGTCACCTCGGGGAACTCCTGCCCCGGTGCCACCTTCTGGGCGGCGCGGGTTGGGAACAGATCGTTCGAGGTGAGCTGCGAGTACAGCAGCGCGCCGCCGGAGACTCCGCCGCCGTTGGTGAAGATGCGCTCTGCGAAGTAGCCTTTGAGGGCAATGTTCGAAAGGTAGTTGTTGATCCGAGTCGGCTCCTTGAGCATGAGATCGACGGTGACGCTGTTGCCGACCACGCTCGGTGTGCCGAGGGGGTATTCCTGAGAGTAAGCAGTTGCCATCGGAATCTCCTCAGATGTCCAGTGCGATCAGCACGTCGTTGTTCGTGGTGCCGGTCTCGAGGGCGAGTCCGACTGCGACACCCGATGCGAGGGTCACAACCTTGCCGCCGGTTCCGATCTCGACCTGGGCTCCGGCTGCGATTGCTCCGCCGGCAGTCACGGGGATGATTCCGCCGCGGTGAACGCCGACCGTTGCGCCGGATGCGGCGTCAGCATTGGCGACACCGAAGGGCTTGACGGCAGCTGTTGCCACAGCGACCTTGACTAGTCCGGAAGATGCATCGCGGGTCGCAGATACGCCCACGAAGGTCTTTCCGGTGACCGCCGCTGTGGTCTGTACCGTCACGTCTTGGCCGGGACGGAACAATGGCTTGGTTTCGTTTGCCATGCGTGTTCCTTTCTAGGAATCCCGCCCGGGCATGAAGCCCCAGTTGGCGGGGTAGGAATGGTCCTCCGTGAGTGGAGGTGTGGGTGAGGCCCCGGATCGAAGATTTTCGATCGGGCGGTTCGTCGGAGGGCTCGGTGCACGACCGGACTCCAGTGCCGACTGCGCAAGGAGGCCCATCTTGACGGCGCGCGCTTCGCGTTCTTCGTATGTCCCTGTGGCCCCGATGAACTCGACATAGTCCTCGCCGAGTCCGTATCTCGTAGCGAGCAGCTCGTTCTCCCGCTGAAGGAGGCTTTGCTGCAGCGCTTCCGATCGCTCGGTCGCCCGCTGGAGTTCGGTCTTGTTCGCCTCTTCGGCCTCCCGGGCCTGTTGGACGAGCGGTTCCGCTTCCTTGAGTCGATCGCGCAGGTTCTGTGCTTCCCGGTTCTTCTTCGACAACTGGTCACGTGCCCATGCGGGCAGTGACTCGATGTCGTTCACCGGTGGCGTCTCCTCTGCAGGCGTGGCCTCCAGGGCCCGTGCTGCGGGCTCGACCGGTTCTGCCGGGGTTGCTGCGGGATCAGTGGGCTGTACAGGGGTGGTCATTGCTGGTGGCCTCCTGGGCCTCGTGGGGGATTTACTGCAACCCCACCTCCAGGGCAGGGAAACTTGGTAACGACAAAGGCCCCGGAGCAGCGCTCACGGGGCCTGTCGAGGTGTGGTGCGGTTTACGGTTCGAGTAGTCGATCCAGAACGTGACCGCCGGCTGCGGCGACCTCGGCCCAGTAGGACCGATTGGCCGCCGTCAGCCGTTCGGGATCACCCGGGCATGCCTCGACGTCGGGGTCGAAGTCCGGGACGATGCGCCGATACGCCTCGATCTCGTCGGGGCTGTATCGGCGCTCGACGACCTTGCCGTCCATGTCGAGATAGCGGCCATTGCCGAGTACTAGGTACGGCAGGATCACAGCATCCCCAATCTGCGCATCGTCCAGCGGAAGATGTCGGCACCGCGCGAGCCTCCGGAGATGCGCTCGAGCAATGCGTCGTCACCTTCCACCATGGCAGCAAATCCTTCTGCTACCCACTCCTGCCGACCCGACGACACGAGACCTCGCGAGCCGGTGCGGAAGTAGTCGTCGATGTCAGTGTTCGGGTACACGAACTCGTTGTGCGCCCACATCAGGTAGGGATCCTCGTGCACGTACCGCGGTCGGTACCGGGCCTCGCTCTCGCCCGGCGATTGCCAGGCGACGGTGACCGGATTGAGTCGCAGCACGTTGTAGTCGAGTGCGTGGCCGCTCTCGTGAGCGACCACATTGGCCGACCCGGACCCGAGACGGCCGACGTTCTCCGAGGCAATGTAAACCGCGTTGTCGTCCGGGCTGTAGTACGACGTCGTACCCAGCGCGCGGCCGTCTGCGGTGTACCTGCGGCGGTTGCCGTCACCACGCCCCGACAGCGTGTCGGTGTTCGGGGCGACGCCGACTCGGACGCCTGCCTCGCGAAGTGTGTTGCGTGCCGTCTCGGGGATGGAAAGGTACTGCCCTTGCGCCCGCCGCGCCGTTGCGGCAGGAGTCGAGTCGTCGATGCTCAGCTCCGCAGGCTTGGGCTGTAGCCCTAGTTCACGGAAGCGTGTCTCTCGCTCCCGTTCCAATGCGGCGCGTGCCGCGAAAGCATCCAGTGGTGCGGCTTCCTTCGGTTTGCGGGCCGCGGTGGCGCGGCGTTCGTCCGCCTTGAGCTCGACCACGCGCTGTTGCGACACGACGTCGACAGCAGCGGCATTGTCGTTCTCAGCGTCCGGCAGCTTGGTCAGGTTCGTCTTCTTCAGCGCCTCTGCGAACGCCTTCGTCGAATCCGATGCCGAGAGTCCGCGGGTCGATTCGATCCACAACTCTTCGAGGAGCTCGTAGTGCTCCTGGCCGTACCAAGGCTCGCCGTCGAACACCGGGACGACGATGCAGTCGCAGTTACTTACCGTGATATTATTGGCACTGTACCAACCCTCCTGTGTTCCGAGATTGAGGACATCACCGTGGTATACGCCGACTCGTTTATCGACCAGATCGTCGAGATGTACAGATCCGGAAAGTCTTTCGCGCAAATCGGTGCCGAGCTCGGCAAAGACCCTGAGAGTCTTCGTGACGCTCTGAAGCTCCGGGGGATTGAACTTCCTCGAAACTCCTACCGGTCGCCGCGAGCTGTCCCAATTCCCGGCGATTTCCCCAGTCGTTACCAGACCGGAGACAGCGTTCTTGCGCTGGCCGAGCAGTACGGAGTCAGTCGACCCGTCGTGACCCGCTGGGTACGAGAGGCCGGATTGCCGCCCCGTGACCGCAGCCAGGCGGGAAAGAACAGAGCTTCCAGACTCACCGCGCAACAGCGTGTCGAGCAAGCTGCTGCGGCGCATGCGGCCGTCAGTGGTCGCACCCGCAGCGATGCGGAGTTCATCAAGTTCGCCAATACCAGAGCAGCGCGAGCAAAGGCTGGCACTTGGAACCGAAGTCCCATGGAACAGCAGCTCGGCATCTGGCTCAACGAGCGAGGTGTCGCGTTCACGCCGGAGCAGGTAGTCGGCCATTACAACGTCGACTTCGGATGCGAACCCGTCGCCGTGGAATTGCTCGGCGGATCCTGGCACGCTGCGCCGAACCGACGAGCCCACCATGCCAAGCGCACTCACGACATTCTCAATCGCGGATGGCACATGGTCTACATCTGGTCCACTCACCACGTTCCTGTCAGCCCGTACGGCGCTGACGAGCTTGTCGCCCACATTGAGTTCGCCCGCGCGAACCCAGCCCCGGTTGGTCAATACTGGGTGCTTCGGGGTGATGGTCAACTCGTTGCCACTGGCGGTGACGAGGGTGACGATTTCACCCTCGTAGTGCCGTCGGTAACCGGTGTGCGAGTCTGGCCCTGAGACCATCGTTCCGGGCACGACGCAGTTGTCGTGGTACGCCTTCGCCTCGCGCGAGTCGTAGCGACCCGATCGCTGCGTGACGAAACCGGCCGCTTCGGCCGAGTTGTACGCGGGACCGCGACTGGCGAGCATGGCGCAGAACGTGCAGGACTCCGCGCCGGACAGCACACGGGCCCAGCCGACCTCGGAGCCGGCGACCTCGGCCGCATCACTAATCGCCTCGCGAGCAGCGTTGCGAACGTGGCGTTCGACCGTGGCGGCCGCGCGATCGCCGACGACCTTCTTGACGACCGCGTCGTCGCGGTTCTCTTCGGTGACGGTGACGCGCTTGCGGACGTCGCTGCGAGTCTTCGGATCGGCCATCGTGACCGACACTCGGCGGCGCTCGGTCGTACCGTCGTCCGGTACGCCGGTGACCCGCTCGAGCACCTTCACGAGCGCCTGCTGCTCGTAGTCGCGGATCGGCTGCGGCTCCAAGCTCTCGCCGACGTTCTCGGCCTGCGACTGCATGAACTCGACACCGAGATCGCGGACACGCACCCGAGAGCGCTTCACGACCGGTAGTAGCGCGGACGCCATTGCCTCACGCTGTGCCGGAGTTAACGGTGCGCCATCACGGGCAACTACCTGACGAACCCGGACGGTGACTTGTCGAGCTTCGCGGTCCTGTGCCGCCGCGAACTCTCGAGGATCCACTTACGCTCCGTTGGTCGATTCGAGGTCGAACTCGGGGTCGTCCTTCATCCGCCGCGCGCGCTGCACCTTCTCGCGCGTCCAGCCGGGAATGTCCTCCCAGAGAATCTCCTCCGGGATACCGAGGCCGGCACCGAGTTTCACTAGGCCGTCGACGGTCTGAGCGAACGAACGGGCCGTCTGCTCGCGCCACTTCACCTCGGAGGCGTAGTCCTGAGCGGACTCGGTATCGCCGGTGATGTGCGCGCACGTACGCAATGTCTGCTCGTGCGACTCCCCCAGTGATGTCCCGATCTCCGCGGTGTTGCGGTCCTTGCTCGCCTCGAGGCCAGCAAGAGTGGCCTCGGAGATGTTCGAGATGCCGTCGATGCCGAGGTTCTGCGCCGGGATCTGACCGATCGCGGCGAGGTCTCGGACTGCCGAGGACTTCGACTCGAGGTAGCCCCTGTTGTCCGCCGCATCGAACTCGCCGACCTTGACCTGAGGATCCTTGAAGAACCATGTGTCCGAGGCCGATTGACGCAGCGCCTCCGACTGATCCTTCGGCATCCAGCCCATGACATACCGCTGCTTGAAGGCGGTGTAGTACTGCGAGACCATCATCTCGAACGTCGTCTCGTCGATCCGGGACTGGATCGCGAGCAACGGCTCGATGATGCCGTACTGCTCCTCGCCGTCGAGCTGAATGCGGTCCTGATAGCGCACGATCGGGCAGACCCCGACACCGTGCGACCGACCCTCGATGTACTCGAAGTTGGCAACTCCGCTGTACGCCGGGTCTTTCCAGTCCAAAGCGGACCCGGGAACGTTCTTGACGCCGAGAAAGTGGACTTTCTCCTCGTCGTAGAACCGGACCGCGCCGAACTCGTTCATCTCCATCGCGTACATCGGCCAGTCGTCGTCGACCGAACCTCCCACGCGCGGATCCCATTCCATGCGCTCGCCGTAGATCGCCGTCATCTGGCGAGGCGAGACGCCGCGGAGATACGCGGCCGGTGTGCGCAGTGCGGGCTCGACACCGGGAGTCATCGACGGTAGAACGGTGACGTACGAGACGCCGTACTTCAGTGCGCCGTAATGGATGCCGGTCTGACGGGCGTCGAACTTGTTCCGCTGCCACCATTCCCACGGCTTGGCCTGCTCTCGGACCCTCTTGTTTGTTCTCGGGTCCATCTCCCCGCCTGCAAGGTAATTGTCTACCTTGAGGCCTTGCGAGTACTGCTGCAGGATCAGCGGCAGGAAGTTGGTCTGCGACTTCGTTGCCAGGCCGAGGATGGCTGCCATCGGGCCATCGAGGTTCGAGGGAGTAACGCCCTTGACTTCGAGATGCGACAACGCATTCTCCGCGGTCCACGGCAGGGTTGCTGCGTGGATCTTGTCCAGCCGCGCCGATTCGTACGCCCGGGCGTTCATCAGGATGTTCCGGACGGTGCTGATCACGGCGTCAGGCTTCATGCACGTGCCCTCCGCTCTCGATCGTTAAAGGAAGAATGCTTCCCCGGTCATCTGGTCTTTCTTCGGTGCCATCAGCCAGGTTCGCCACATCAGGCGAGCCCCGACTGCACATACCGCGGCGTCGACCTTCTTGGCCGACTCGCGGTTTGCCTTGCCCAGGCTGATTCCGTACTTGCTCGTACGACGGCGTGCGTTCTTGACGTGGCTCGCGGTGAGCCGGTGTCCGTCATGCACGAACGCAGGCGGTAGGCCCTCGGTAGCGGCCTCGGCAGCGGTCTTGACATCGGTGACGAACCGCTCGGCCGCTTCGACAAACTGCTTCTGATGCCGCGGTGAGCGCATATCCCAGATCACCGCATGCTTCGAGTCGCCTTCTCGGACAGCTGGAAGTTGCCAGTTCTGCAACCCTGCCCATGTATCGAGCAGGTCTTCCCAGTAGCGCTCGCCAGTTTCATCGTCACGGGCATCGGATGGGTCCGCCCAGAGCCCGAGGACGTTCCAGTCCTTGAGCGCTTTGCGGACGGTGAAGTCGACGTCGCTCCGGTCGACCAGCCACGACCCGACCTTCTTCTCATCCCACTGCGATGGTCGCTGCCAGATCTTCACAGTGAAGACAGCGCCGGTATCGATCACGCAGCCGACCAGTGCGGTGGCATCGTCGGATTTCGACCCATCGAAGAACAGGACGACTTCCGCGTCAGGCGCTGGCGTAATACCTTCTCGCGCCAGTGAGTCCCACCATTGCGGCCGCAACCATGCATCCGCCGTAGCGGTGATCTGGTTGTACCACTTGCGCCGAGACTCGCTCGGCGAGTTCGCGGTGTTCAGGATCGACTTGACGATGCGGCCGTTTGGCTTCGTATCCAGCCATGTCGAGTCGCCGGCAATCGACTTCACAACATCCGGGGCGGCCTCTGCAGTGAGCGGCGCTTCCGGTGGTGCCTCAAGAGAGTCGTACAGCAGACCGAAGTCGGCCGCGAGACTGTCACCCTCGCGGTCGGGGTCGAGCTGCGTTGCCTCCCATGCTTCGCGTACACGCTGGCCGACCGAATCTTCATCCGGCCGGAAGGCGTTGCAGATGTCGAGCATTCGGGCGACGCCATCCTCTGACTTCGCCGCGTTGCCCTCGATCGCGCCGGCCATCTCGTGACCGGAGTTCGATGTGTTCCAGTTCTGCGTCTCAGAGCGGATGACCTGCGTCGGCCGGCCACCCTCGATCGAGAGGAACGAGCTCGTGACTGCCTCGATCTGACGGGTATCGCCGAGTCCGTAGACGTTCAGCTTGCCGATCTGGATGCCGTACTTCTTGATCGTCTCCTGTGGCACCAGTGACGGGAACAGCTTCATCGTGTTCTTCGTCTGTTGCTGCGACACCGCAATGATCTGAACCCATGCATTTGGCTCGTCACGTCCCACCGGAACGTCGCCGTCCCAATGGTCGAACGTCACGTCGGCGAAGCATGCTGCCATCGCCAGGCATGCCGCGATCGGATCCTTACCCCAGCCCTTGAGGCGCTGTAGCACCGCCGAGTGATAGAGGAAATCGCCCTCTTCATTGAGCGCGAAGTACCACAGGATGAACCGGGTCTGCTCGGGCGTAAACTGCCAGTCCTGACCACGTTTGTCGCGCAGCCACTTTCCGCACCACGCGAGAACACGCCACCCGAGGGTGATCTCGGGAAGCACCCAGCCGTTGTCCCATTGCCAGGTGGGGCCGACGATGATCGGTTCCCACACGAGATCGGTGGGCGGCGTGGCGTTCGCGAGCTGGTTCTCGTACCACTCGATGATCTCTGCGAACTCGGAGTCCGCTGTGGCGATCGCAGCGACTGCGCCCAGTGAGCGCGCCACAGGTTACGCGCCGCGCTTGGACCAGCGCGCGTTCGCTGCAGAACGCGCAGCAGTCGACCGAGCCTCGGCCGTATCTGCGGGGTCTGGAAGTTTGAGCTGCCGCAACAGGCTGGCCAACGTCGACCGATGCTGGCGAAGCTCGGAGATCAACGGGTTAATGACCGGCTGACCTTGCGATCCGGTCACAACAGTGTCGGCATTCTTCGCCTCGGCCTGCAGGGCGTCGATCAAGTCGCCCTCACGGCACGCATCTTCGAGGATGCGGTACTCATCGATGCGGAGCTGATACGACGTTGCGACCTCACGCCACATGGTTTGCCCCTTGGCGCTCAAACCCTCCGGGGCGGCCTTGGCGCGCTTCTTCGGCTCAGCAGCAGTCATGCGAGGTGACCTCCTGGGTCGAGGGCCACCTCCAGGGTTGCCCTTACAGCCTGGCCTCGGACGAGCCAGTGAGTCGAGATGTCGAGCAAGTGCATGCCCCAAAACCTAGGGGCGCTGCACGCATGCAGGGAGCTGCTATGTGTCCCGGCTGGGGGTTGCCATGGGACTCGAGTGCGCCCCCTGGGTAGGGTGTCCTAACCTAGGAGCGCGAGCTGCTCTCCACCACCACGATCGCCCTTGAGTGCGTTGCAGATGAAGTGTGCGGCTGCGCAGTTGGCTCGCTCATGCTTGCCACCTTGCGCGAGCGGGATAATGTGGTCGACGGTCGGCGCGAGTGGATGCGGCACGACTTTCGTCCTCTTGATCGCCTTGCCGCACAAATGACAACGCCATCCATCTCGAGCGTATATCTTCGCGGGCGAAACGTTCTCTACGAACGCAAGCTTCTTCCGTGCTCGCCTTCGGTCGTGACCCAATCGGCGACGAGGACTTAAGACGGCTACCCGGTAGCACTCGGCTGAGCAGGTTGTCGCCTGTCGTTGTCGCGGCGTCAGGATCATCGCCTTGCCGCAGTGAACGCAATGAGCTGCGACGAACAGTCTCGGCTCGTGCACGGCCTGGCGAGACGGGTGACGCTTCGGCACAGGGCAGCTGGGCCATTGGTAGTTCGCGGCCTCGGTCAGTAACTCGGCCTGACATGGCCGACAGTGCATGACGTCGGGCCGCGTTCTTTCAATCCCACATCGATCACACGGCTTGCTTGTTGACAGTGCTATCGCAGCCTTGCTGCATTGATGTGAGCAGTACTTCGGTCGCTGTCCTCGTACCGCTTGACGTGAGGCCCGCTTGCCGCAGTGCTGGCATATCCATTTCTGAATCCTTCTTGCGTCCGCCTCTTGTTGACGACGGGCTGCAGTAGAAGCTTTTTTGGATGCCGCCCTGCGAGATGCAGCTACCTTGCGAGCACGGTACTCATCGCTGGTTTCACGGTATGTCGAGACCCGACACGCCTCGCTACACCACTTACGAGGGTTGCGGCTGCTGGGTTGTAGCTCGGCTTTACATCCGGCGCAGTGTCGCGTCGTCATAGTTACCGTCCTCATGAATGCGAGAAGCCCGACGCATGAGGACGTCGGGCTTCTCTACCCCGGGGATCAATCCGAGGGTGCTTAATCGGTGATATTCAGTTGGTAGTCGTCATTGTTCGGAGTAAGGAGTCCAGCTCGATGTCGAGCATCCGCCGCAGAACTTTCAACTGCTCAACGCAAAGGCTGTAGGTCAGGTTTGGGTCGGCCTCGATACGTCGAATGTTCCAGCGAAGGCAAACTAACCACTTCTCAGATTGCTTCATCTCAGTCCTGGGTGTCTCTCGTCAGGTAGCCGGCCGCGTGCTCGGTATCGCTTGTAGCCTCGCAACGCTTCGGCCTGCGCCTTCCACTGATTGCATGGCGCGCAGGCTGCTTGGCCGTTGCTGTCGCTCTCGTCTCCACCGTCAGCCACTCCGATGATGTGGTCCTTGACGGTGGCTGTGCCGATGCAGTGCGGTCCTCGGATCCGGCATTGGTAGCCATCGCGTTCGAGTACTCGCTTGCGGCTTGCTCGATGCTCGGGGCTGCTCGTGCGTGTGCGTGACCGGTTGCCGTAGCGGTTGGCCATGTCAGCTGCCAGTGTTGCCGCTGTAGTGCGAGAGCGCTTGCTGCAGCAGCCCTGCCGTGATGAAGGCTGGCTGTGATCCGTGTCGAGGTAGCACTGACACGACACCAGCCCGATCGCCGTCGTCGTCGAAGAACTGGGAGCCAGTGATGACGACCCAGTCGGTCACTGTCTCGGGGAACTCAGCGATGTCGTCGTCGTCATCCCGCAGGCCGGCAACCTTTGCGACGGCGGCGTCGAGTTCTTCGTACGCACGCTTTCGCTCTTCACTGTCGGCCACTAGAACCTCGTTCGTCTCGGTACACGTTCCAATAGCGCGTTCACTCGGCCCATGTACGCCTGCTCGGCCTGCTCTTCACCATTGCGCCGTGCTGCCTTCATGAGGTTGTAGGCGTTGGTGATTCGTTGCTCGAGGGTCACATCGGATGGCTTGGTGTCAGCCATGACTGAGCGCCCACAGTGCGATCTTGCGCAGGACGGCAGCGAGTGCGTCGTGCAGCAGGTTGATCATGGCGTCAGCTGAAGAGGGGTAGCAGTTCGACGATGATGCGGCCGACGGCGATGAGTGCTGATCCGACTGCGAGGTACGTGGCGAACGGGATTCCGAACAGCATAACGTTCTCCTTCAGTCGGGAAGTAGGTTGGCCCCGCTCAGTGATGGCACTGACACCGCCGTGCCCACTAGCAGGAGGCACGGATGCGCTGGGGAAGTCGGGGCCAAGTGGTGCCTCGACGCAGCACGGGATCAGCTCACGAAGCGAGGATGTGTAGTGAGTGTGCGCGGTGCTGCGTCGAGGGGATTATGAGAACGCCGGGAATTGTCACCTCGCGTACTAGCGCCAGCGTATCACGCGGCGATTACCTAAGCATGTCAAGTCGAGCGGGTGTCACGCTGACACCTTCCTGTGCCTCGCCGGGTAGGCCAAGTGTGCATCGAACACGTCGCCACATCGGAACACGTCCTCGTCCACATCCAAGGCGCGTTTGGCGATCTTGCCCGCATTGCTCAACGTGTACACCCGTCGTGCCGTGAGCTTCTCGTAGGGTGCTCCGAGTTGCCTGGCCAACGCTGCAATGCCGGCGGCCGAGAGCAGGGCGTCACGGGCGTCTCGCTCGGCTTCAGCCACGCGGGCGGGGTCGACATACTTGATCGGCTCCGGTCTCCTGTCGAGGGTACGCAGGACGAACTTCACCGCGTGTTTGATCTCGTCAGGCGCTTCCTCGCAGCCTTCGGTCATGGCGAGCGAGATCAGGTTGCGGTCGAGCCATCGCGAGAGGGCGGCTGGAGTGTCGGCGTTGTAGCCGGGTGGCATTCGTCGCTGACCCTCGCGCAATGGGCCCACGAACTCACCGTGACGATGGGTGTACCCGATCGGCAGGTACGGGATCAGCCTGACCTCGCAGACGTGGCGCACCCACGTTCCGAGCGTGTTGTGCAGCACCTCCATCGCTTCACTGCCCCGCTCGCTGTACGGCAGCGGGTACACGCGATCCCGACGTGTCCCGCCGCCGATGGACGAGCATCCGATAGTGGCCTGCCGAGTGGTGAGTAGTTCCAGATCGACTGCGAGGCCGGGGATTCGACGCAGTGTTTCACTGAGCGACTTCAGCTCGAATCGAGGAATCAGGAGATGGTCATCGCCCATGGTCACACCTTCCGAACGGCCGTCGATACTACCGGATTCTACCACAATTACTCACCAGTTACGTTGTGCCGCAACTGTTCTCGGCTGACGTCACAATGCCCGCAGGTGTCGATCATCAACGCCCGATGCTCTCCGTGGATCGTCACATCGCTGTAGTACGTGCGAGTGGTGCTGTTGCCGCATCTCGAGCATGATCCGCCGTGGGTGCGCTCCATTCTTGAGTGTGGCGTCACGGTGATGTCGTAACGCTCGACTCCCTCACTCATTGCCCCTGCTCCTGGTCCGTGATCGGCTGGCCTTCCTTTGGCCCCCCGCGTGTGGATGAATCCCTGATAGCCGCCTGCTTGCCGTTCCGCCTCGAAGCATTCGGCCAGGTCTCGCCTGGCCCGGTTCTGCTCGGCCACTGCAGCGAGCCTGCGTCCGACGGCGACCAACTCCCGCAGCTCGGCCAGGAGTTCGGCGCGGTAAGCACGCTTCTTCATCGCCGGGCTCCGTCCGTGTTGGCCTGCTGGACAAGTAACGACGTGTCCCAGTCGGGCCGAGCCACCACTTCGGTCAGGATGTCGAGGGATCGCCACAGTTCGATGACGTTGGGGTTGTCGTCGATCGCACCGACAATGTCGTGATGTTCGGTGAGCGCGGCGTGGATCTCGGTCTTGATGTCGACGTCTCGTCGGTAATCGCGGTCTCGGCGCATGAATGGCCCGAGGTACGGCACCGTCAACTCTGCGTTGAGCCACTTGGTCGTGACTTCTCGCCATTGCTCCATGCGTGCGGTGACAATCAGGAGTTCGTGCCCTGCGGCGTGCATGCGTTCGCAGTATTCGATGGCTTGTCGATTGGGTGGGCAGAATGCGGAGGCTGCGTGAAACTTGTCGAAGTTCTTGATCGGCCGTCCCGATTTGGTCTGGCCGAGGGATCCATCGACGTAGTGCAGGATTCCGGAAACGTCGACGAGCGTTCCGTCGACGTCCACGATGACCGCGGTGGTTTTCACGATGCGATCTCCTCGAGGTAGTGACGGCGGACGCGTTGCAGGAAGTCTTCGAGCGGTGGCTCGTTCGGCTGTTCAGGTAGCGCCGACGTTGCGGCGTCGAACTTCAGGGCGTGCTCGGTGATCAGCGCCGATGCTGCTTTTGCTTCGGGATCTTTCGAGATGGAGTCGCCGAAGTCGAAGAACGGCTGAGGGTCCGGAACTCGGATCGGGAGGTTGCCAGTGGTGTACAGCTCGTAGCCTTGCCACAGCAGTCTCATCGTGTGGCGGGCATGTTTCTCCCGCCGCGTCTCCAGCGAGCCTTGGAATCGGCCGCGGTGCACGAGTCGATGGAACTGGCTTGTGGCGTAACCGAAGTAGGCATCACGGACCCGTTTGCTGGACAGGAAATGCGTTCGGAGTGAGATCAGTTCCTCACCGAGTTCGCTCTTGCGGGTGTGATGTCCGAGCCACAGGATCTCCGATGCCGTGGGGTTGCAGGACAACATGAGTCCCATGGCTTTGCCAACCTCGTGAAACGTGACGTCGGGATCTGTTCGTTTCCACGTTGCTCGCTCACGCAGTGGCGGGTGCAACCCGAGTAGCGCTTCGGTCGGTTCGGCATAGACGCCCGTGTAGTCGACGTCGGAGTCGGGCGTGTTCAGCCCGTACGCGACAGAACCGACGACTCCCTCGAGGAGGATGTGAGAGATCCTGGTCTCTGGATTGAATTTCGGGTGCGGTCGTACCAGCTTCGCTCCTGCGCTCATGCGATCCCCTGCCTGTTCGGTTGGTTCCGGTTCCGCCTGGGCCGCCGTGATCGGGTGACGTCGTTGGCCCACATCGGCGGGGTGGTGGATGGACGCGGAAGTGCGCGCTGTTGAGGCGTGCGGGTATCGGGCTCCAGTTCGAGATGAGAGGCGATGCCGCTGAATGTCGCACTCATGGATTCCATGGCGGCGGTGATCGATTCCGAGAACGCCGTCATGTGCGCTCTGATCGACACGACGGCTTCGCCCAGAATGGGGCTGGGATCGATGCGGTCAATGGTCCCGATCTGCGTCCACCCGTTGCTGCTACTGATGCTCACGACGCCACCCTCGGCAAAGTTGACACCAGATCTATTGGGCGGAGCTGGCATCCGGTAATCGGAGTCCATGCGCTCCCGGAGTCGGTCCATGTAGCTCGAGACGGCTCGTTGTGATCTCACAGCCATCGCCTCGGTGTCCAGCCACTGCAAGAGCGGACTATCCGGCAATTGCCACATGCCAATTTGCCGCCACGGTCCCGGCGTATTCGAGCCGACGCACATGACCGGCGAATCGTCTTCGGCGAACACGTAGTCGGGGTCGAACTCGCCGCACCAACGCATGGAGTCGATGCGTTGTGTGATCGGTAGTCCGTGCCAGTCTCGGCCGCACCTGCAGCGTTCTTGGTTGATGTTGTGGTCGTAGCCGGATCGGTTGTTGTAGTTCGCGAGCTGTTCGTCCACGAGTGCGTCGATCTGGTCGATTATGTCGGTGTCGCTCATGCCGGTAGCTCCCTCGGCTGATCGGAGACGCTGATTTCGAGCCACATGCTCGGTACGCCTTTCTGGTGAATGACAGGTTCGAGCTTGGCCATGAACTCAGGAGTGTCGTCCTGGACGAGCCCGAAGTCGATGAGCCCGTCGTAGATCGGCTTCGCTGTGGCCGTGAGGTTGTCTGTATCGCGCCTACGGGCATCTTTGGGCCGGTAGTGCAGTTCGACTGCCACATGCCCGCATTCGCGCGGGAGATGGGCCGAGATGGCAAGGATCCGGATGGTCTCGCGGATCGATTTGATCTCGCGATTCTTGGCGAACACCGCGCCGGTCGATGCGCCGCGATCGTTCATCGACAGGGGTGGTGCAGTCCACGGGAGCTTGATCGTGATTGTCATATTGCACCTCGCTGGGATGGGCGAATGAATGTGGGTTTCGACTCTTTCGGTTTCTTCGGATTGAGCTGTTTCAGGTTCGGCTTCGCCGGGTTTGCGCCCTGAACTGAATTAATCTGAACTGAACTACACTGTGAGGTAGTCACTACGGGAGCGACTACGGTAGTCACTACGGGATCCCCTTTATCGCCTTGAGCAGCCTTTTCTCGTTTTCTCCACCGATTTGTGGCCGTGTCGTCGTCTTTCCACCACATTGCGTATTCGGCGGGCTGATGAGTGGGGCAAGGCGGTAATTTTGACGGCGTCGGATGGTTGATCGACTGGTGTTCGTCCCATGAAATGACGTGCAAGAATCGGCCGCCACCGATCACGTATCGGCAGAGTTGTTCGCCGTCGACGAGAGCGTCGATGTGACACCGGACGTCGTCCGCCCGCACCTGGTCTCTGCGCAGCGGCCATACCTTCATCCAGATCACGTCAGCGTCGTCTTCGATGCGGCCGCGGTCGTCACCGAACACCCAGATGCCTTGGAATGTGACGAGTGCGCAGACGTCCTCGATCTCAGCCAATGGGTGGGACTCGAAGAATTTGGGATGGATCATCCGCTTCCTTGGCATCGCGCACCTCACCTTCGAGCTTTCCGATCAATTCCGCAGCATCAGCGTGCGTCTGCCGAACCAATGCCCAGCAGCATCCGCAGAAGTACTTCCATTTCTGCGTCACTCTCGACGCCATAGCCACTTTGACCATTTCGCCGATATCACGGTCGGTCAGGCCGGCTTTAAGGAACCGATCGAGAGCGGTCTGCCATTCGCTGTATGCGATATCGCACGAGGCGAACTGATGCGGCCGATACTTCTCCCACATGAACAGGAATTGATCCTCACTCAGACGTCGGCGGTCTAGATCGGCCGCGCGCTGCTCGCCCACTGCCTCGATTGCAGCGGCCCATACGAGGGCCTTGTCGCGAACGTCGTCCACGTGTGCAGCACCCGGAGGTGTTGCCGACTTCCCCGAATTGCAATCAGCACATGCGGTCACCAGATTGCTCGGTTCGTCACTCCCACCGAGCGCGGTCGGCACGACATGATCGACTGTCAGCTTCACGTCGGGAGCTGTTGCGCCGCAGTAGCGGCACAGATGGTTGTCGCGTCGAAGGATCTCGAAGCGCAACCGTTTCGTCAGGGCCATCAGTGTCCTCCTTCCAGAATCTGCCGCTCAGGACTCCCGAGCGGATATGCGAGCGCGCGATCGGTATCGGACTCCTGCAGCGCTCGGTACAGGCCGTAGCAGGCGACTGCGATGGCGGCGGCGGAGATGAGATAGAGGGTCATGACCGCACCCCCTCGACTTCTCGCACGTGAATCTCGTGCTCCCGAACCGCATGCGGCGTATGCCAGATCGGGGTGCTCCACTTCCCGCAGGTGCACCACCATCGACTGTCGCCGCGGGAGAGTTGCGCGGAGAAGTCCTCCTCGAGGTCGTGGGTGGTCACGGCTTCTCCTCGGGGTCGACGATGTGATGGAAGAACTGGTCGATCGGCCCCGGCAAATGCAGCTTCGTTTGGAACCGTTGACGATGGACGAATCGCAGCCATTGCCAACCGCGGTCACCGGTCTTGACGGGATGCCATGCGAACCAGCGATACCGCTTGCCAATCGGTGTCGCGAACAGTGGTGAGGTCACGGCTTCTCCCCCTCAGCGGCAGCAGCGGGAAGGAACTCGGCAATGACAGCTCGGACCTCTTCAGTCGTTGTGGCCGCTTCGATGCGCCGAGCCGCCTCGTATTGCTGGCCCTTCTCGACCAATTCACCGAGCCGTTCCCAGACGCCCATCCAGTCGCCGTCACCGTCTTCGTCGATTAGGTTGTGTGCGCCTGTGAGGGTGAGGACGTCTTGCAGTTGTCGGCCCAGTCGGCGTCCGAGTTCGTTCGCGCCGCGCTGCAATCGCTCGTAGCGTTCGGTTTCGACGATGCTGTAGCCGGCGTCCGTCAGCTTCGACACCACATGCGCAGCGTGGAGGGCGTACATCTCGTCGACCGAGTACGGTCCTGCTGTTGCGAAACCCCCGCATAGACATTCGAGGTTCATCGTGGCCCCGACGCTGGTCAGCGAGTGGGCGTGAGCATGGACTAGTTGCGCGCGGTGTTCCGCGATGATGTGTGTGGGGTTCACTGTGCTCACGACACCACCCCCGAGGCAGCTAGGCGGCGCTGTCGGAACATGAACCACCGCACCTTTTTCCACGTCGAGGTTGGGCCGAAGTGCTCGTAGCACGGCGCGGAATACCACCACTGTCCACATTCGGTACATTGCGTGACTGAGTAGTCGGCGAAACCTGTCGACCCGTAGCCGCCTCTCATAAGCGGTAGGTCGCACTGATGTCCGTCGTTGTGGGGTTCGATCACTTTCGCAGTCACTTCGACTCCTCAGCGGCGGTAGCGCGTAGGACGCGGTCAGCCTCGATTGCTTGGCAGGTACCGCAATTGCATACGGGCTCTGGCTGTTCGGTGCTCATGGTGTCTCCTGTGGGTCGAGGGCAGCGCGGAGGCCGGGTGCCGGTAATCCGTCGATGATCTGCACTGTTGGACACGGCCAGACGATGATGGCGTTCTCGTCGTCGGGATCTGAGTTCGAGCAGTACGAGCAGATGGGGCCGTGATGGCCGTATCCAAGCTGGCACTTGTCGCAGTCAGCGTCGTGGCACTGCCACTCGCCGTCCTGGTTCCGCACGTGCAGCGCCCGTACTCGTGCGATGGTGTTGTCCCGTTCCCGCAGCACAGCCAACAACGCCGGCACATCCTCGCGGGCATGAGCAATGAACTCAGCGTCCTCGTCGATGTAGACGTGCGCTGTCGGTTCGGCTTCTTCCGTGATGCCGTTGGCCAGGATCTTGGCGTACGACTCTGCGTCGCCTACCGTTCGGAATCCCTGGTGGTCCAGGTCATGCCATACCGCCCACGGTCCCCGACTGGCTGCTTTGGCTCGGGCTTCGATCGCCGCCAACTCCACGCCGTTCACGACAGTTCCTCGGTGGAGTGTTCGGGGCAGTCTGGGTTGTACTGGCCAGGTTCGATATGACCGCCGTAGCTGTAGAGAGGCCCGCAAGTGCACGTTGCACCGCCACGTAAGAAACCCTCAGGGTCAATAGCATTCATGGTCGGCGTCCTTCTCGGCTGGTTCTGCGACGGTTGTGCGGCACTCGCGATAGGCGGCGAACATGTCGTGCCCGCCAACCGGATACTTGTCACCGTGTGGTCCGCCGCCGTGCATCCATTCCGGGCCGAGGGCATAGTTGACGCGGCTGATCGGACGGCCGCAGTTCTTGCAGGTGTTCATGCTTGGCCTCCCGCGGCGCGAGCAGCAGCGAGGACAGCGGACGCCAGCTCACCCGCGAGGCGAACCGGGACCATTGTGTACCTGCCGGGATGCCCGATATGGAGAAGCGGTGACGTGCCGAACGTGCTGTTTGCGTCCTCGGTCCACACCTGCGTTGCCAGGTTCCCTACCTGATAGCGGCCTGTCCTGGTCGGCTCAGTGCTGGGCACGATCTCGATGTCGGGGAGGGCAGCAACCACAGACGCCTGATGGGCGAGGTGCAGCGAACGACGCTCCGAGAACACAAACGACTCAGGCCCATAACCACACGAGCACTCCTCGAAACCATCCGACGCACGATGCTCTGCAAGCACCGCGGCAATGCGTTCCACCACACACGCAGACGCGGATACAAGCCGGTCAGAGTCGGTTTTCGGGGTTTCCGGGTTGCTCATGCGAGACCACCCACCAACTGTGCGAGACGTGCTGTGTACGTGACGTTCTCGCCCACCATGTTCTCGACCGAGTACCGGATGTGTCGCTGCCGAACGAGGTAGTTTTGGGCCCAGTAGATCGCGCCACCCCATGACTGCCAGTTCCGGACGTCCCACCACCGCTGCCATTGGCGCTTGCGGGCGCGGTCGGCGAGCTCCTGCATCCAGCGGCCCTGATCCGGACCCCAGAACTCCGTCAAGTCAGCGAACGTTCGCAGCGGATTGCCTACGGGGAGTTCGGAGATCGGGTCGCCGGGTGCGCTGAACTGCCACACCGGAAATCGCTTCGGGTCGATCCGGCGGTTGCCAGTGATGCCGTACCCACCGCGGTTGTTGCCGACGATCTGCCCGGAATGTCGTGCGGGGTCAGCAATGAGTCCGACCTCGTCGACGACGAGACCGAGACTGTCGTGCATTCCCGCCGCGATCTCAGCTGCCACGTCACCGACGAGTTTCGCGCCGGCACTGAAGCCGAGAAGAACGACGGGATATGGGTCTTGGTGGATCATCGTCAGCAGTGCGTTGCGGCCCTGCGTTTGCGACACCGCGAACGCCTCGTTACCGCCGACAGTCCCGTATGCCGCTGAATACGGCAGCTCCTTGATGCGGAAACGTGTCGGGTCCAAGCGGCGAGTGACGTCGGTGAGCATCGTTGTGGTGCCCGGTCGTTCGCCTATCCCTCTGGCGCAAATGACGGTTCTCATGCGCCCGCCCCCTTCGCTTGAACGCGCACGACGTCACCCGAGCGCAGGGTCGCTGATGTCGACCACTTCCCGTTGCGTCCGTGCACGGTGAATCGGTCGCCGGTCTCGTCGGGGTCGTAGGTGAGGCCGGTGAAGGTGAAGTGCTCACCGGTGCCGCAGTCGACGGTCCGCCCGCGATACTTCGGGGTGGAAAGGTTCTCGATCGGGACTTCGGTCCACTCGGGGACGTTCGGGGCGTCAGCGCATCCGCATTCACCGCGTACGTCAGGCATTAATGATCCGCTCACGGCGCTCTCCATCTCCTGATCGTTTGCTCGAATCGGATCGAGCACACGCGATTCATGGCCGCGGTCTGCTCCTGTAGCGCCAACGTCTGCGCGTGCATGGCCTCGACGAGCGCGAGTTGCGCCTGGATCGCGGCCCGCATCGGATCGGTGGGGTCCATCGAGAGGGTGGCGTCAGTGACGCGGCCCTCAGAGAACAGGAGATGGTCGTCGATGGCGCTCATGCTGGCTCACCTGCCGCGGCTGGCTCGGTTGCCTTGGCGAGTTCGGCCAGCACCTTCGCGGCCTCGTCCTCGGTGAGTTCCTTCGACGACTTCACCGGGTGGCCGACGGTCTTCTCCAAGAACTCGAGCACCTGATCGCGGCTCGTCAGGCCCTTGTCCTCGTACTCGGTTGCGAGCGCGGACAGTTGAGCCTTGGTGACCATGCCGTCCGGCTGTTCGGGTGGCGGTGTGGCGAGAGGTTTGACGGTGTAGTCGGCCCTTTGGCCGCGCGTGGTTGTGACAGGAAAGGTGGCCTCCTTCTCGATATGGGAAAGGTGGCTGACCCTGATGCCGCCCACGGTTTTACCGCCGAACCTTACGGTTGGATCGCCGTACAAAGTCATACGTCGGCCGGCGTAATTGTTCGTTTCCGGTCCCCACATTTTGCCCAGAACCCGTCGCACCGTCTTGCTCGGCTTGAACGGTCGACCCGGAAACTCCACCAGATGAATCTCGACCGGCTGCTCGGAGGTGCCCTTGCGTACCTCCGAGACGGTGACCGTCCGTGAAGTCGTTGTAAAGTCGTCGAAGTTCAGCTGGTCCGAACGGGGTGCTGTTGTCTCAGTGATGTCCACGTTGCATCATCTTCTTTCTGTAATTTCTGTCGGAAGTGGCCTTTTTGCATATCTTGCAGACTCGATATCCGTTGGTAACCGGATAAATGTTGTCGCCGGAAAGCGGATGGCCATTGACGCAATGCGTCTTACGGGCATTGAGTGCACTCGGCGAGTTGCTCCGCAAGGTGTTCTCCTGCGGCGTGACAGGTTCAAGGTGTAATGGATTGACGCACCGTCGGTTACGGCAAAGGTGATCAATCTGCAGACCGGTCTGGATTGGTCCTACGAAGTGTTCATATGCCCATCGGTGCGCGCCCATGTTTGGGCCGTTTCGACCGCCTCGCCCGAACTGTCCGTAGCCGTATCTGTCTATTCGCCCAATCCACTCAATGCATCCCGACTCACTCTGCTTGGTCTTTGGAATGAACCGATCGATCGGGCGCTGGCGGGGTCTGCCCATCTTCGCCATGTCAGATCACCAACTCTTGCTCGACTATGCGCTCGGTCATCGGAAAGCCCTCAGCGCCCTCGGTAAACAGGCGAATCATCTCTGCCGCATTGGACTCGAATGCCCGGCCGGCCGCAATGATTGCGTCGAACCAGCGATGGTCGGGGTAGACGCGATGTACCCACATCGGCAATCCACCGGCGTACGAGATGTAGTCCAGCCACTTCCGTCCGGAAACCAGGAGTCCGCATTGGATTTGAGCCATCGTCTCGACCGGCGGGTGGCCTGAGATGATGGTGCTCACTTGCTTCTTTGGACGACGCGATTTGATTTCAATTAAGCCCTCGTCACCAACGAGACCGTCCGGTGAAAACCCCAGCTTGAGGCCCGGTTCTTCGTACGTCATGAACCCAACCTGGGTAACGGGCGCATAGCATTCGCTGTACTTGTCTCGCGCCCGTGGCTCGTCGAAAACGCCCCTCCACATGTCATCATTCATGTGCATCTCTTCGGTCCAACCAGTGATGCGTTCGGCGACGAGAAGCATTGTCAGGCCGCGTGAGACGTCGTTGCTCGCCGTCTCGAACACGGTGCCCGATGTACTGCGTCGAGCGACGTCCGCACGTTCTGGGTGCATCGTCTTCACTGGGGCGTGCGGCGGCCTCTTGCCCACGCACGGTGCCTCTTTCGCAGCGCCACAGTCGGGGCACTCGTAGTCCTTCGCTGCCAGCTTCCGAGTCGTAATGAGATTGCCGATGACGGACGCGGTGACGATGCCGCGGCGTTGATCGTGCCATTCCGGCGAACCTTGCTCGAGGTCCGGGAGTGTCGTGCGCGTTGGTCGGGTGAGGGTGTCGCTCATGATGGGACTCCGTTTGACTGAGGGATGGCGGCGAGAAATGCGGCCATCGGAAACGTTGGGGTGGCCAGGGTTTCGCCGTCACGGGTGAGCGTGAGGCGGATGCGGCCATTGGGTTCGGGGGTGATGTCGACGGCATCGAAGCCGGAGTGGAGGGTGGTCATGCGACACCTCCGAAGTCGAAGCCGACCTCGATCGGCTTCGAGAGCCGAGCCACGATCAGAGGCAGGTAGTCCGCCTCCCGCTCGACAGCGATGCATTTCATGTGTTCGTGAACGCACGCCTCCGCAGTTGTGCCGGATCCCGCGAATGGCTCCAGGACAACGCCGTTGGGTGGCGTGACGAGTCGAACGAGCCACCGCATCAGGTCGAGTGGCTTCACTGTCGGATGCTGAACGCCGTCGACGGACGGACGCTCGCTCGTGGGTGCCTTGGCCTCGTAGCGGAATGTGGGGAAGAATCGCGATGCGCCGCCGGTATCACTGTGACCGGCGGCGGCGTCGGGTCTGCCTTTGAAGTCGCCCAGGGCACTCGTGCCGTGCTTGGCTGTCTGCTTCCCCGTGGACGCGCGGCTCGTGCTCACTCCGCTCTGCGCGTCGAGCGCGCCGGCCTGTGATTCGTCGAGCAGGACGTTGGTCGGCCACCGACCTTTGCTGGAGTCGAAGTCTGCGGCCGCTGAGGGTGCACCGTAGGTCGTCCCGTACGACCGGGTAGCAGATGACAGTCCGTATTCGGTGCGCTCGCGGCCATCGATCCGGCATCCATCGATGTTCAGTGCTCCGGTGCCGTGCGCGAGTACGTTCGCCGGCACGGTGCCGCTCAATGGCTTACGGCCGACAACGATTGGCTCGAAGCCTGGTTTGAGCGCCGTTCCCCAGCCCTCCCACGGCACCGCGTCAGAGGTCAGTTCGAGCTCCTGGTCCAACAACCCCGTGTCCCGTCGTCCTGCGCCGTCCCGGTTGCCCTGGCGTCCGGATTCGACGTAGTCCGAACCCATGGTGGCGCGGCGGATAGCGCCCGAGTTCGAGCCGTAGCCGAGCTGTGTGCCGGTGATTGCCTTCGCGACGTCGACCGACTTCGGGAAGCCGGATCCGTACAGCCACGCGATCGAATCACGGATCTCGAACCCTGAGTCCTCAATCGCGGCCGCGAGTCGATGCCAGGTGCGTGAGCCTCCGAATGCGACCATGTGTCCGCCAGGCTTGAGCACACGAAGGCACTCACTAGCCCACGCTTCGCACCATTGCTGAAACAACGGCCCCGCCTTGTACTCTGGCGATGTCTTAGATGCCCGCCCGAATGCGTTGTCGCGGCCTGCGTCCTCGGGGTTCAGGCTGCGGCGAAACCCATCTGCGCCATCCCATTCGCGGCCCATGAACTCGAGACCGTATGGCGGATCTGTGACGACTGAGTCGACGCTGCAGTCAGGCAGCGTGCGGAGGACTTCGATGCAGTCGCCGTGATGCAGGGTTGTCGAGTCGTCGCTGTAGTGAATCGTCATGCCGACACCCGTTTCCGTGCCCGCTCGGCTGCTTGCGCGCGCAATCGTTCGGCTTTCGCGTCGGCGGCATCCTTCTCGGCGAGGGTCTTCGGCCAGTCCCGATGCTTGGACTCGTACTGGTCGTCGGTGGTGTCGTGGTGGACGTGTTCGTCGAATCGGCGGGTCATGACGCCGCCGCCAATGGCTCAGTCCATGCGAGCAGTTGGCCCACGGTTCGGTCGTCGGGAACCATCGCAGCGAGCGTGAACACCAGACTCAGCAGGCAATTGGGTGTCATCCGCGAGAGGTCAGCCCACAGGCCGTGCGTGTCTTCTTCGCGTATACGGCAGATGACCTCGGCCGCAACTTCGATCGACTGCTCGGCCAGTGCGGACTCGCTGCCAGGCTCCGGGTATTCGACCGGCTCGGGCTCAGCGACCAACTGCGATGGTCGGTTGTTCATGCGGGCAAACCTCCGTGAAAGTCCGTCGAGGGTGATGCCGAGACGGGCGGCGATGGCTTCGTCGCTGAAGCCCATTTCGCGGAAGTGTGAGTACTCCTGGAGCCAGTGGTCTCCGAGTGGTCGTCTGCTCATGGTGTGATTCCTAGGATTCGGTCGAGCTCGAGGTCGTAGGCGTGGTCGATGAGTTGCCCGTCGTCGTGCTCGTTATCCATCGAATCGACCTCCCCCGGGCGCAGCGCACGTCTCGTCGAACGTGTGCATCTCGGAGCACTTCGCAGTGCACTTCGGTGGCGCGGATAATGTTTCGAGGCGGGTGATTTCGCGGTCGAGGTACCAGCGCGCTTTGCGTAGGTCCTCCATGCGGTCGCCCTTCTCTCCCGCGCGCCAGACATACTTGACCGCGTTGCCGAGGTTGAAGTTCATGTGCTCAGTGATCTGAATGCACTCGATGCCAGACGGATGGCTGGTGTAATGCGCGGGATGTTCGACTGGGTCGGCGGCGAATTTGTCGACGGCCGCGCCCCACTTCTTGGGATCCATCAGAGCACCGCCGCCCACGTCACAACGCCGATGAAGATCGACATCAGCGCGCACCACAGCGCAACGGTCACGGGATTGGAGCCGCGTTCGTACACGTCCTCGTCACGCTCGGTCGGCCACGGATTCGACACGACGAGGGTGAGGTGGCGGGGTTCGACGAGTTCGCCCCGGTCGACGGTGAAGTGAGTGCTCATGCCGACGCCTCCGCACTGATGGTGATCTCATCGGCGAACGCGAAAACCATGCAGCCGCAGGACATTAGGCACTCGAAACTCCCGCCAAAGAACGACGATTCAACCGACGTCAACCGATCGCACGCGACGACATGATGGCCTGAGTGCTTCCATAACTTCGCGATCACCAGTCCGCCCCTTCCTCGAGGTTCTGCTCCAACGAGTCCGCGATCGCCAGATGCTCGTGGCCGATCTCGCGGACCTGATCGATGAGGGTGTTCGTCAGCTGATTGCAGTTGATCCAGGTGCCGTTGCCGAGGCCGTCTTTCGTGTCGGCGCGGACCATGCGATTGCCGCCGGCGCGGGTCTTGGTGATGAGGATCTGCTTGTCGGTCATGGCTTCTCACCCGCTGGCTTCTTCTTCTCGACGTGCAGCGTGACCGTGAGTCCCATTGCGGTGGCGAGGTTGTCGATTTCCGTGAGGGTCGACGACGGTGCCTTGGTGACAACAGTCAGGAACGCCCTCTCGGGGCTATCCGTTCCGCCGAATACGCCCAGCCATGTGTCGGGCTTCGGCAGCCAGATGCCGCTGGTCTTTTCGCTCATTCGTTTCTCGTTTCGTTTGGGGTGCCGGGAGCGAGACTGCTCACCGGCACCGGGGAACCCGCGCCACCCAGCCCAGCGGCAGCAGGAAGAAGAACGCGCTCCACTTCGGAACGCGGCATGTCGAATCCGAACGTCTGCGCGAGGAGAAGCACAGCCGCGATAGCCGACTCGACAACCAGATTTGGCAGCATCACACCGACGATCAGGGCGTCCAAGTCGCAGTCCGCGCCCATCGGGTAGCCGTCGTAGACCTCGCCACGGGAGATGAAGGTCATGACGCCACGTCCATCGTCCAGCCGTTGACGAACGAACCGTCGAGACTGCACTCCGCCAGTAGCTCGGCGCACTCTTGCCCGTATGCCACGAGGCAGGATGGCGCTCCCGAGTTCGCCTTGGCTCGTTCACCGTTCGGATAGTGGAAATGCAGGCGGCCGTGGAGAAATAGGATCCCCGACGCCTTCTTCCATACCTGCTCGACGAATCCGGCAGTCTCGGTACGGGCGAAGATGAGAGCGATCCCATTACCGTGCGATGCGAGTTTGTCGAGCCATGTCCAGGCTTCGTTGCCGTATGGCGGGTTGAGCCACACGCGGCCGGACCACTCCGCCGCAAGTCCATCCTCGGGAAGGATGATGCTGCTTTCTGCGGTGTGCGAGTTCGGATGTCCGCACGGATCGAGATCGAAATGCCCGAGCGCTTCGATCACGTGCGGCGGAGTCAGCCAGGTCGTCGTCTCGGCGCGAGCTGAATGGTGCGAACCCATCGACCGGCTCATCCCGTCACCTGCCAGAGTGGTGACGCGGCCAGACCGCCGACGAGGATGCCCGCGAGGATCAAGTGGGGACGGAGACGGCGGATCATGAGGCACGCCCGCCGTCACCAGCGCAGAAGCACGCGCACTTGGACGATGAAGGATCCGGCTGTCCGGTGGCTAGGGCGTGTGCGATGTCATCGTCGTCAGCCCAGCTATGCCAGTGTGCGGGCTCGAAGTGGCAGTTGAATTTGCATGACCAGCACTGCGAGTAGCAGACGATTGCGCCTTCGATGCCGCTCATGCGATCACCTCGATGGGCGTCTCATCGCGGGCGATGGTTTCGGAGCGGAGAAGCAGGCCGCTGCCGGTGGCGTCCCAGCGTCCGTTGCCCAGGACGTTCGTGTACTTGATGGCCAGCGCGACATGGACCGGATCACCTGTCGTCCAACGGATCTGCGCACCTTCCGGCAGTGCGTCCAGTGCATCCCGGACCGTCTCCCAATCCCCCTCGAGCACGCGGGGAGTCAGCTCTCGGACGCGAGCAGCCTCGGCCTCAGCGAGCTCGCATCGCTCCTTCCATCCGATCGTCGTCTCCCGCCACGCTTCGATAGCGGTGGGGTCATCTGGGTCGATGTCAGCCTTCATCCGCGAGAGCGTGTTGATCACCTTGCGACGCACAATCTCGGCTTCCAATTCCCTGATCCGAGCGACGAGAGTAGGGACTTCAGCGAACGCATACTGCGCGAATACTCTGCATCCAGCCTCGGTGTAGTCGTCGGCGCTGCGTGGGTTGCCCGTGCCGCCGTCCGCAGACCATCGGCGTTCGATCGTGTCGAGATCAAGTTCACTCATGGCCACATCACCGCCACCGCAGTCACAACCACGATCAGCACGGCCATCACAGTCGCGAAACCCAACGCCAGAATCCGGTGATCCGACTCATGCCGCGGCCACGGATCGTTGCGAATCTCACGACGATGACGAGTGCGGACATCGGAGTAATCGGTGGAGTTCATGCGGACCTCCGAAGTCGATCGTTATCGGCTGCGAGCAGGGCGTTCTCGACTTCGAGTTCCGATGCGTACGCCTGCATCCCCGCGTTCAATGCGATGAACCCTGCGATGAGGAGGCAGAAGAACGCAGTCGAGTAATGGCCGACCAGCAACTGCAGCAGCGACCCTGCAAGCATCACGAACAGGAAGGCCTTGGTGACGCGGTCAGTTGATCGCCAGCACCACGCGATGACCGCGCGGTACTCGGATATGTGCGACGACATTGAGGGGTTCATGCGGACGCCTCCAATTCGAAGTTCATTGCGATCGCATCCCAATGCGCCTTGTACGTCGCCGCCAACGGGGAATGCGAACGACCTAGACGAGTCGCAATCTCACGCGCTCGCACAGTCGGATTCGGGTACAGGCTTGGGCGAAACTCGGTACGGCGACCGTCATCCGTCGACGCGATGATCGTGGTATCGGTCCGGGTCAGGTGGACCTTGAGTGCGGTCATGATGCCCGCCGATCATCGGACTGAACGACGCGTCGAATCGCGTTGGCAAGATGCGGACTCACCTGAATGTCGGCTTCGTCCCACATCTTTCGCGCAGCAGCCTTCATCTCGGCGCGCAACTCGTCTCGGGTCTGAACAGGCTCACGAGTGGTCATGCCGCACCGCCATTGATAGAACGCAACCGAGGCGCGGGGTCAGTCAGTTCGATCCGCAACGTGCACGCGGACGGGTTGACGTAGACCGAGTACGACCCGTTGTCCTGGCCTGGGTCGGCGGGTCGCTTCGAGGTGTAGAGCAAGGACTCGCCCTTGGCGCTGGGCCGGTAGTCCCACAGGTGGCTGACGAGGATCTCCTGGTCGCCGACCCATGCCTGCGACTTGATCGGTCGTCCATCCGAGTAGGTATTGACTGTTCGCGCTGCAGATTCCAGATGCCGGCGTGATGCATCCATTGCGTTGAACTCATCCCGTTCGGTGTCAACGCCGTTCCCGCCAAGAGAATCCAACGCCCAGTTCAGCGTCTGCGATGCCTCATGTGCAGACCACGCCAGAATGTCGCGATCGGTGTAAGTCATGCCGCCACCAAGTCCCAGATCCACTTCGGGAAGCTGTTCACTGTGCCGTAGAGAGCATGCTGCGTGGGGACCGGATCCACGCCGTAGGTCTTCGCGATCTTCGATGCCTGCCCGCCCATCTTTCGCAAATGCCACGTCGACGTAGGAAGGTTGTGCAGTTTTGCGTATCCCAGAGCTGCGAAGTAGTCGTGCTGCCCTTCGATCGCGTCGAGCCGAGCCTCGGTCGTGGCAGCGATAGCCTTCGCTTCAGCCGCATCTCGCTGCGTCGCCTCAAGTTGGTCGATCATCGAGCGCATGACGTCGAAGGAGTTGGAGGCGGGAGCGACCGACACGCCTTGATAGAAGTGATCACGGAGTGCGCGGGTTGCTTCACGTTGAAACGTGATCAGTGCCTGCCGGATGGACTGGTCAACTCGGGAAGGTTGAATGGATGCGAGCCACATTGGGAGGTGGTCCGCGTCGATCATGACCATCTGCTGCGTCCGACCGCTGGCGTCGTGCACAGCCTTCAACGCTGTGCACGCCCATTCCGCCTGGTCAAGCTTGCGCTGCTGCGCCTGGACGTCGATACCTAGGCGTTCGCACATCGGTCGGATAGCGATCCATTTCGAGTCACCTTCATCGAGGGCAAGGATCGTCCCCGCCCCTGGAACTTCCACCGGCACTAGCTGTGCCGTATTCTGCAAGTCAGACATTGGTTCTCCAATCAGTTGTCGATGAAGCCGTCCCACTGGCATGGGGCGGCTTCTTTGCGTTCTGGGTGAGTTACGCGGCCCGTCCCGGTTTGCCCGGCACTACGGCCGGGCGGAGGGGTCCGTGCCACACATTGAGCGGCTCGACACCGAGGGCCTTGGCCCACGCGGTCAGTAGGCGGTCGCTGGCCTTCTTGTTGCCGTTCTCGACATTCGAGATTCCGGCTTCCGTGATGGCCACGCCTTGCTCGCCGATTCGTTCGACCAACTGCGCCTGGCTCAAGCCGTGTGCAAGTCGGAAGTCTTTGATCCGGACCATTGGTCCTAGCGGTTCTGTCGCTGGCATAGCGACAACTCTAGACAACCATCGCCAGTTTGGCAATGTTCTTTCGGAAAGTTAGCGCTTAACCTGCGGAACGACAACCATGTCATTAGTTGTCAGGCCACTGAACTGGCGCGAATCTGGCGCTAACTTGTCGTGTTGTCACTGGACCTGTCATGGGTTGTTCTGACAGTCTTTTGCCATGCCCAACGAGACGAACCAACAGCGGCTAGCACGGCTTGTCCGAGACAGGCGTAAGCAACTTCGACTGACTCAGGTAGAGGTGCAGCAATTGGGCGGCCCATCAACCGCCACACTCCGAGGCATCGAAGGAGGTAAGGGTGGTGAGTACAGAGCTGGCACGCTTGAGCCGCTTGAGAAGATCCTGCGGTGGCAGATCGGGAGCATCTCCGAAATCCTTAATGGAGAAGACCCGATTGAGCTCTCACACCAGGACGCCTACCTGCAGGCGCAAGGACTGACGTACGAAGAGGCCTACGCAAACAAGGTCGCTATCCCACCAGACCCGCGTGCGGGTGCTGGAGGAAGCCGGAAGCAGTATCGACCCGGACCTGTCGAGACATACCGGGATGAACCCGAACTCGACTTCATCGTCACGACGATGCAAGCCGCGCTAGGGATGCTGCAGAAGCGGGAGCTGTGGATAGCGATCCAACTCATCAACCAGGCAAGTTCAGACCTGTCCGACTACCTAGACGAACAGAACCAAACTAACGAGGGAGATCAGAATGAAGACATCACGCAATCGCGGGAGAGCTCGCCGAGCACGGTCGTCGGCAGCGCAGGCAGCGGCGCGGAAGGCCGAACGCCCCCCATGAATGCGTCCGACAAGGACGCTGAATTGACTGAGCCGAATCAAGGCTCACAGGCTGACCATGAACTCGCTGCACGCAAGGGCGAGACCGAGGACGAGGCGCGCGAACGCCTCGGAATCGCATACGATTAACGGCATTTCCGCAGGTCGAAGAATTACATCTGCGTAGTTTGTCGGAGTCATACCGCATGGTGTGTATATGACATGGCACCCCTGGAGGCACCTCCGAGACGAGCATCCGCACGTCCACGTCGCGTATCCAGACGGGGGTTCCGGGTGCCTTGGAAAGTGGACGTCCGACGGGATCGAGATCAACCGGCGCTCAAACCAACGCGAGCGGCGCTGCACCCTCACTCACGAGATCGTGCACGTCGAACGCGGCCCGGTGCCGGCCGATCTGCGACTCGCGATGCGCGAAGAAGAGACCGTCGATCGGATCACCGCCGAGCGACTGATCGAACTCGACGCACTGATCGACGTCATTGCATGGAACCGCAACCGCATCGACGACGAGGCGGCCGAGGAACTATGGGTCGACCTACCCACCCTGCTCACCCGCGTCCGCAATCTCACCGACGACGAGCGCGCATTCATCGACGAAGAACTAGAGAGGAGACAGCCGTGACACCACAACAGGCAGAGATCCTGCAGTTCGAGCGCCGTTGGTATTCGGCGGCAGGAAACAAGGAAGCCGACATCCGCGAGCAACTCGGACTCTCTGCGGTGCGTTACTACCAGCTTTTGAACGCCATCCTGGATCGACCAGATGCTCTCGCAGCCGAGCCGGTCTTGGTAAAGCGACTACTGCGAATCAGGAGCTCGCGGCAGGCCGCACGTCGAGCGTCTTGATTGCCTCGAGCCTGATGTCGTCGATCGTGAACCTGCGAGTCCCCACGGTCGACGGGAGGATAGTCACCGCTAGGTGCTCGCGCACTGCTTGACGTTGGTCGATAATGCTCAAGTCCTTCCACCGGGCAGCGGCGTCGCTACCCGCCAGTCGAGACGTCAGCGGCGATGGGGCGACCGCCTTTAACTCCTGGGCGGCGTCGGCGATCTTCCGGTGGATCGCCTTGTCGATCCGCTGGAAAGCATCCGGCGTGATCTGCTCATCAGCCAGTTGTTGAACGAACATCTCCAACCGCTGCCTCTGACGAGCGATCTCAGCACTCAGCCTCGCGGCCTCGCCCTCATCGAACTCAAGCTCCTTGCGCTCGAGCAATTCGATCATCGATACCTCGACGTAGTCCTCGACCAAGTCCGCTCGACGCACGACACAGCTCTTCGCGCTGCACACGTACCTCGGTGACTTCGACGACTTCGGGTGGAAGTACCGCATCCCTTCCCCGCACACCCCACACTTGGCGATCCCAGAGAGGAGGTGCTTCACATCGCTACCCCGATATGTCACCCGGGTCGGATCTGCCAACGTCTCGACAATCCGATCGTGCTCCTCCTTCGTGATCAGAGGATCCCAGTTTCCAGTGCCGACCACCTTGCCCTGATGCACCAGCAATCCGGCATATGTGGGAGTGGAGATCATCGTGCGGATCCGCTGAGCCTTCCAGGGCACACCCTCATTGGGTGGCGGCACCGACCGGGCTGTCAGATCCCGGGCGACGGCCCACAAGGATTCGCCGCCCAGGAATCGGCTGACGATCTCCCGCACGATGGGCGCTGTGGCCGGATCGTGCGTCCAACATGTCGTCCGGCCACTGTCCGGGTCGAACTGCCGCCGATAGCCATACGGCAGACGACCCCCGTTGCGCCCGTCACGAGCTGCCGCACGCTTACCTCGCAGAACGCGCTCTCGAATCATCTCGGCTTCACGCTCTGCCAGTAGAGCATCCAGGCCGGTACCGAACCGGTCGTCCCCCTGCGAAAGGTCGTAGACTCTGCCAGAGACACACCAAAGAACTCCACGATCCGCGCACAGGTCCCGCAGTGTCACGTACGCCGCAAGGTCACGTTGGGCGCGAGACGCCTCCCACACGACTAGAACGTCACCGCGTTGGAGACTGTCCGCGAGTTGTCGGTATGCCGGTCTACGCTTCGTCGACCACCGCGATGCCCCGATGTCGTTATCGGTGAGCACCTCCGCCACCGTCCACCCTTCGCGGTCGCACACAGCTCGGCACTCCCGCTCTTGATCGCGGACTGACTTGGCTCGGCCGCTGCTATCCGAGCTGACGCGGGTGTAAATGATCGCCCTCATAGGGCACAAGCTATCGGCACCCCCAGACACTATTTGGCGAGGCCGGCGACCCCGTGCAGGTGGGACCGATCAGAACGACCAACAGCGGTATGGGCTTCAAGGGCTTCTACCGTCCGACCGAATGAGGGGTCAGACGATGACGGACTCGGATACCACCGTCGTCAGCGCGGTGTCGGGTACTCGATCGGGATCGGTGACGGTGCGTGCCACCGAGCACGGACTGCCGATCGGAATCGTCATCGACGAGCGCGAACTGCGCTACGGCGGAGGCGCATTGGCGTCGACGATTCTCCAGCACTGCGAACGGGCGAGCGCGGCTGCCCGCGCTCGGCGCCGCACGCTTCTCGCCGAGGACGGCGTTCCCACCGAGGTTCTCGATCGCCTCGGTCTGCCCACCCTGGCCCGAGTCGCTGCCGAGGCGAACGAGAATCTCGCAGAGGACTCCGCACCCACGAGTTGGTTGAAGCAGGTATGACCCACGCCCGCACCACCGACCTCGACACTCTGGTCGGCAGCGCCCAGGACCGGCTCGATGCGCTCCGCGAAACGCACGAGCGCCTGGACCGCATCAGGATTCGACTCACCTCGCCGGACAACCTGGTCACTGTCGTCGCCGACGGATCCGGAGCCCTGGTCGAGCTCGAGCTCGCCGAGAACCTCGGATCGGTTGCCGCCCACGCACTCGCGTCGACGATCACCGCAGCGGCCGCAGAGGCCGCCGCTGCGGCGCTCGAGCAGCGCGAGACGATCCTGCAAAGTCTGCGGGGTTCGTTCACAGACTCCTGAGATAGGCTTCGCGCCATGGCTGGAGACATCATCCCGATCGAACTCGGTCTCACCGCAGGTGACTTCTCGACGCTGTGGGCACCGGAGTGGCGAGAAGGCGACGACGAGTGGGAGGCATTTCTCGGACACGAGGAAGACCTGTACGGCTTCTCGAGCGTCGCAGAGCTCGCGGCATTCGTCAGATCCGACGACGACAACGATCTGGTCGACCATCCGTCGTGGAAGGTGGTCTCCGCACTCGCCGCACACGAACTCGAGCCCGACGATCTGCACCGCTTCGATCTGGTGGCGGTACCGGAGCTGGTGGCCTCCGACCCCGAGGCCGACGTTCTCGCCGAACTGCAGGCCACCTTCGATATCGTCTCCTCCATCGGCGATGTCTGCGAATTGCGCCCCGTCACAAGCTTTTTCGGCTCCAACCCATTCGTCGGGGCCGTCGGCGGAGGCGTCGAGAACTTCCTCGGTCGCGAGGGCGGAGAACTCTGGGACCGCATCGGAGCGGCTGTCGCCAAGCACTGGGACGACGTGCTCGACGCAGTCGACTCCATCGTCACCTCCCCCGCTGTCGACTCCGCTGCTGTTGCCGTAGCGGAAGCCGAGATCACCGCCGCGGCGGAGAACGCCGTCGACGCCGACGACGTCACGGACGACATCGACTCCGATTCGGACGACGACGACGACGAAGACGACTCTGCCGAGGTGGACCGTGATCCGATCGCCGCGGCGGCCGCCGAGGAGACCTTCTGGACCACCGTGGGCATCGACCCGATTCGCATCATCACCTCGGACGACACCCTGTACACCCTGCGGTGCTACCTCGGTGACAAGCCGGTGTTCCTCGGTCGCGGCGGAGCCATCAGCGTCTTCGGTTCCGAGCGGTCGCTGGCCCGGTATCTCGCCGACGACCACGATCACGACCTGGCGCAGGTCAGTACCTACTCCGACGTTCAGACCGCGGCCATCGACGGATCCCTCGACATCACCGTCACCGACGACAACGTGTACGTGCTGCCAGGTCTGGCCGACGACCTCGCCGAAGGCCCCACTGCAGTCGACGTCGACCAACTCGACCTCGCTGTCGAGTTGTTCACCGACGCAGCCGATTTCGCCGGCGACGACTCCGTGGACGAGGCTCTCGCCACGTCCACGCCGCTGGGCTGGTACGTCTCGTACACCCTCGAACCCAGCCCCGATCGGCTCGCCCCGAGCGCACCGTTCGACGTCGAGGCCGAGGCGTGGCGCGTACTCGAGCGTGAGTTCGAGAGCCGGCTGCGCAAGAAGTAGCAGCCGGCTCGGTCCGCGGCATCAGCCGATGAGCACTGCGTAACCGGGCTTGATGACGTCGTCGATGAGGGCCAGCCGCTCGTCGAACGGCAGGAACGCCGACTTCATCGCGTTGATGGTGAATCTCTCGAGATCGCTCCAGCCGTAGCCGAAGGTCTCGACCAGCTTGGCCATCTCGCGACTCATCGAGGTATCGCTCATCAACCGGTTGTCGGTGTTGACGGTGACCCGGAATCGCGCTCGGGCCAGCAGATCGAACGGGTGCGTCGCCAACGATTCGACGGCACCGGTCTGGACGTTGGAGCTGGGGCACAGCTCCAGGGGCATTCTGGTGTCGCGGACGTAGGCGGCCAGCAGACCGAGTTGCGGTGTGCCGTCGTCACCGGTGGTGATGTCGTCGGTGATTCGTACTCCGTGACCGAGCCTGTCGGTGCCGCAGAACGCCACTGCTTCCTGGATCGACGGCAGACCGAACGCCTCCCCCGCGTGAATGGTGAAGTGCGCGTTGCTCGCTCGCATGTACTCGAAGGCGTCGAGGTGGCGGCTGGGAGGAAAGCCCGCTTCGGCACCGGCGATGTCGAAGCCGACGACGCCGCGGTCGCGGAAGCGAACCGTCAGTTCGGCGATCTCCCGCGAACGCGCCGCATGCCGCATGGCAGTGAGCAAGGTGCCGATCGTGATGTTCTTGCCGCGCACCTTGGCGGCGGAAATACCCGCCTCGAAACCGGCGAGAGTGTGGGTGACGACCTCGTCGAGAGTCAGGCCACGCTCGAGGTGCTGTTCCGGAGCGAAGCGCACCTCGGCGTACACGACCCCGTCGTCGGCAAGATCCTCGGCACATTCGCGCGCCACTCGGAACAGCCCTTCGGGGGTCTGCATCACGGCGACGGTGTGCGCGAACGTCTCGAGATACCGCACGAGGGAGCCGCTGTCCGCGGCGTCGCGGAACCACTCGCCCAATGCTGCACCGTCGGTGGCGGGAAGATCGTCGTAACCACATTCCTCGGCCAGCTCCAACACGGTCTGCGGGCGGAGTCCGCCGTCGAGGTGATCGTGCAGCAACGCCTTGGGAGCGGTCCTGATCGACGCGAGATCGAGTGGCGCACTGCCACCGATCGAGGACTGAGTGTTCTCCGCGGTGCTCATGTGACGACGGTAGCGTGCGGCCCTCGCGCACGCGCGTCCGCCGAAGCCCATCGGCGAGTCCACGGATTTCGGCGAACCTCGCCGCTTGCGCGACCTATTCCGTTGCAGTGTTACTCCGATGAAAACAATTCCGTCGATACACAGCGAATCGGCGACGGAAATCGTAGTGTTCATCCCACACACGCGGCCGATTCTGTCGGGTCCCCCCTCCGACGTGCTCGGTCGACTCGAACTTCGGAGAGACCTATGTCCACTGTGGAACCGCCGAACACCCTTCCGGGTAAAGGACTCAACACCGGCGCTCTCGGGTTGGTCGGCAACATCGTCATCGGGCTGTCGGCGGTGGCTCCGGCATACAGTCTGGCCGCCACCCTCGGCTACGTCGTTCTGGCCGTCGGCGACAAAGCGCCGTCCATGTTCCTCATCGCATTCGTCCCGATGTTGCTCACGGCCTTCGCCTACCGAGAGCTGGGACGCGACACCCCGGACTGCGGAACGTCGTTCACCTGGGGTACCAAGGCGTTCGGCCCGTGGGTGGGCTGGATGGCGGGATGGGGGCTGGCGGTCTCGGCGATCATCGTGCTCGCCAACGTTGCCGAGATCGCCGCCATCTACCTGTTCGAGTTCCTCGGCCTGTCGGACCTGGCGGAGTCGACCGCGGCCAAGGTCGCCCTCGGTTCGTTCTTCATCGTCTCGATGACCTACGTCAGTTTTCGCGGCATCCTCATCAGCGAACGGATGCAGAACGTGCTGCTCGTCGTGCAGTTCGGTGTGCTCATCGGAGTGTCGGTGACGGCATTGGTCAAGGTGGGCACGGGCACCGCGGGACCACAGGCCATCACCCCTGAGTGGAGTTGGTTGGTCCCCACCGGGGTGACGATGTCCGACGCGGCCCAGGCCATCATTCTGTGCATCTTCATCTACTGGGGATGGGATGCGTGCCTGGCCGTCGGCGAGGAAACCAAGGATTCGGAGAAGACCCCGGGCCGGGCCGCAGTGATCACCACACTGATTCTCGTCGCGACGTACGTGCTGGTCGGATACGCCGTGCAGTCGTTCGCCGGGTTCGGCGACACCGGAATCGGCCTGAACAATCCGGACAACGTCGACGATGTGCTCACCATTCTCGGCGATCCGGTCGCCGGCTCGATCGTGGCGTCGCTGCTGCTGTTGACGGTCTCCATCTCGGCACTGTCCTCGACGCAGACGACCATCCTGCCCACGGCCCGCGGAACACTGTCGATGGCCGTGTACGAGGCGATTCCCAAGCGGTTCGCCAGCGTGCACCCCAAGTACATGACGCCCGGCTTCGGCACGCTCGTGATGGGGGCCGCGGCCCTGATGTTCTACCTGGTGCTGACCTTCGTCAGCGCCAACGCGCTGCAGGATTCGGTGGCTTCGCTGGGACTGGCCGTCGCGTTCTACTACGGCATCACCGCGTACGCGTGCACCTGGTATTTCCGTCGGACCCTGTTCTCGTCCGTCCGAAACCTGTTCATGCGCGGCATCTTTCCACTTCTCGGCGGATTGTCGATGACATGGGCGTTCGTCCAGAGCGCGGTCGACATGATCAAGCCCGACTACGGTTACACCGTCTACGGTCCGATCGGCGGAGTGTTCGTTCTCGGCGTCGGCATGCTGGTACTCGGAATTCCGCTCATGCTCTTGTGCTTCGTGGGCAACAGGGACTTCTTCCAGGGCAAGACACTCACCGCGTCCACCGAAGTCAAGGTTCCGGACACTTACTAGCAGAGAAGGACACCGAGCTCATGAAGATCACCGTCGGCTACCTCGCCACCCCCAGCGGAGACGACGGCGTAGCCCTGGCCACCGCCCTCGCCCGTGCCCTCGATGCCTCCATCGACATCGTGCTGGTCATGGCCGTGGACGAACCCGTCATGGAGGGCAGCGGACCGTACCGAAAGGTTCTCGAGGCCAAGGCGCGAGGCTGGGTGGACGACGCGGCCGCCCAGGTGCCGTCGGGCATCGAGGTGACCACGCACGTGCTCACCCACGAGTCGTTCGCCCGTGCCCTGATCGACTTCGCGGTGAACACCGATGCCGACATGATCGTCGTCGGCGGTGCCGGTGACGGTCTGTTGAACCGGCACTCGATCGGGTCGGTCGCCAGTCAACTGCTGCATGCGTCGGAGGTACCGCTGGCCCTTGCCCCTCGGGGTTACCGGCTCTCCAGCGCTCCGATCACCGACCTGACCGTCGCCGTCCCCACTCGGGCCTCTGCCCCGAATCCGCTGCCCTTCGCCATCACCCTTGCCAGCGCGGCGCACGTGCCGGTGCGCTTGGTGTCGCTGGTCTCGCTCGAACCGACCGGGGCTCCGAGCGACGAGACGTCACTGGACACCCGACGACGACAGGTTGCCGCCGCGGAGGACAATCTCGATCGGGCGGTTCGCGCTCTCCCCGATATCGACGGCCTGCAGTCCGTCGTCGCCGACGGGTCGACGCTGGACGAGGCGATGGGCAACCTCGACTGGAAGCCGGGCGATGTGCTGTTCCTCGGCTCGAGTCGACTGGCGACTCCCAAGCGGGTGTTCCTCGGTTCGAGCGCAGCGAAGATTCTGCGGGCCGCCCCGGTGCCGGTGGTCGTCGTCCCGCACGAGTAGAGCGGCTGCGCCGCATGTGAGCGGTAATTCGTAGCAGAGGTCGAGTTTCCGTGCACATGCGGCGAAGCCGCTCTGTCAGCTGTCGAAGCCCAGACCCAGCGCGTCCATTCCCTTGAGCCACAGGCCGCGCTTGCCGCCGTTGCGGTCGGCTCGGGCGAACTCGGCGCGGGTGACGTTGATTCCGATGGATCTGATGGGCTCGGGTGGGAACGGCAGAGGCTTGCTGCGCACCATCTTCAGTCGTGTTCGTTCGGTGTCCTTGCCGTCCAGCAGATCGAGGGCGGTGCGGGCCCCGAAGTGCGACGCGCCGACGCCGAGGCCGGTGAATCCGGCCACCGAGGCCACCCGTCCGTTCAGTCCGAGGTCCCAGAAGGCGCTGAACCGCGAGCACGTGTCGATCGACCCGCCCCAGGCATGGGTGGCACGGATTCCTTCGAGGCCGGGGAACATCTGCAGCAGGTGTTCGGCGAGCAATGCGAACTCTTCGGGATGTTGGGTTCGGCGTGGGTCGGTGTCGCTACCGTAGAAGTAGTGCGCGTCCCACCCGCCGAACAGGATGCGATCGTCCGCCGTCAACCGGAAGTAATGGAATCTGTTGCCGCAGTCGGCCAAGCCTTCGCGACCGGACCAGCCGATGTCGGCGAGCTGCGCAGACGTCAGCGGTTCGGTCATGATCACGTAATCCCACACCGGGACGATCCAGTGACGGAGCTTGCGACGCAACGACTTCGATGCCGAGGTGGCGAGCAGAACCTTGGCGGCCTCGATGGTGCCGTATCCCGTCTTCACTCGAATACCGTTGCCGGACTTGCCGATCGACAGAGCCCTGGTGTTCTCGTGAATCCGAACGCCGAGCGACTCGGCCGCGTCGGCCAGGCCCCACGCGAGTTTGGCGGGATCTATCATCGCGACGTCGGGGTCGAACAGTGCGCCGCGCGCCATGGGTGAGGCGATTCTGGACCGCACTGCCGCGGCATCGAGGTATTCCATCGGCTGCGACAGTCGTCTCCCCTCGTCGCCGAGCTCCCGCAGGTCGTCCACCTGCCAGTCGAAATTGGCGATGTCGAGCTCGCCGGTGCGTTCGATGTCGGCGTCGATTCCGTACTTCTCGGCAGTCGCGCAGATCGCATCGAGCGTCTCGGTGCCCATGCGCAGCAGCTCGGGTAGTTCGTCGGCGTAGCGGTCGAGTCCGTTGCTCAGTCCGTGCGTCAGGCTGGCCGCGCAGAAGCCGCCGTTGCGTCCCGTTGCGCCCTCGGCGATTCGATCGCCTTCGAGCAGGACGATCGACCGGTTCGGATTCTCCTCCGCCGCCTGCAGAGCCGCCCACAATCCGGTGAACCCGCCGCCGACGATCACCAGATCCGCGGCTGCCGAACCCGTATGCCGTGGCCGTGGTGCCGGGCGTTCGGGACGGTCGAGCCAGTAGGACTCCGGTGCCGCGCCCGCCACCATCGCCACGCCGCGGTCGGTGGGGGCGGTTGCCCATGACGCGCTCATCGGGCATCCCCCTGCGCCTCGGGATGGGCCGAAGCGAACACCGTTCGGTGCCAGGCCTTTCGAGCCACACCGGTGATATCGGTCATGACGTGCTTGACGGTCAGATACTCGTCGAGAGAGTAGCTCGACATGTCCTTCCCGAACCCCGAGGCCCCGAACCCGCCGTGTGGCATCTCGCTGATGATCGGGATGTGGTCGTTGATCCACACACAGCCGACGGCGATCTCCCGCGTCGCTCGGCCCGCGCGGTACACGTCCCTGGTCCAGGCGGAGGCGGCCAGTCCGAACTCGGTGTCGTTGGCGCGTCGGATCGCATCGTCGTCTCCGTGATGCTTCGTCACCGTGAGCACCGGGCCGAACACCTCGTCGCGATAGATCTCGTCCTGCTCGCCGACATCGGCGATCAGGGTCGGCGGGTAGAACGCACCCGGGCCCTCCGGCACACGGCCTCCGGTGACGATCCTGGCTCCGGTGGCGCGAGCCCGATCCACCATGGCGGCAACACGATCGCGGTGCGCGAGGGAGATCAACGATCCCATGTCGGTCGCCGGATCGGTCGGGTCTCCCATCACGACGCGTCCCATCAACTCGGCGACTCCGGCGACGAAGTCGTCGTAAAGGGATTCGGCGACGATGGCGCGGGTGGCTGCCGTGCAGTCCTGGCCGCCGTTGATCAACGATCCCGCGACGGCTCCGTGGATGGCTGCGTCGAGATCTGCGTCCTCGAACACCACCAGCGGTGCCTTGCCGCCGAGCTCGAGCTGCACGCGGGTGCCGTGCGCGGCGGCCTGCGCCATCACGCGCCTGCCGACGGGAGTGGAGCCGGTGAACGTCATCAGGTCCAGACCCGCGTGGGAGGACAGCGCGACGCCTGCGTCGAGACCGGTTCCGGTGACCACGTTGAACACCCCGTCGGGAACGCCTGCTTCGGTGGCCAGGCGCGCCAGCCGCAACGTGGTCAGCGGGGTGAGTTCACTGGGTTTGAGCACGATGGAGCATCCGGCCGCCAACGCAGGCATCGCTTTCCACACCGCCATCTGCAGCGGATAGTTCCACGGCGTGATCGAACCGACCACTCCGACGGCATCACGACGGATGGCGGAGGTGTGCTCACCCGAGTACTCCGCAGCAGCCTTGCCGTCCAGGTGCCGCGCCGCTCCGGCGAAGAACTCGATGTTGTCGACGCTGCCCGGAACGTCGAATTCCCTTGCCAGTCTTGACGATTTGCCGGTCTGCGCCACTTCCTCGGACACGAAGTTCTCCGCGTCGGCGGCCACGAGCCGCGCCAGTTCCGTCAACACGGCACTGCGGTGCGCGGGGGTGGCGGTGGACCATGCGGGAAAGGCCGATCGGGCATGCGCGAGAGCCGAATCGACGTCGGCGGCGGTGGCCAGACCCACCTCGGCGACGACCGCTCCGGTCGCGGGATCGTCGATCTCGTACCGATCACCGCTACCGTCCGCCGAGCGTCCACCGATCCAACAACCAGGAATGTTCGCCATGCCTGCGACAGTACCGTCAGATCCACGGATTCTCTCTGTTTCTGGCCTTTCGACAACGGATTCTGTCGTATCGATCGAGAAATGACACGCTTTTCATCGTCGACGGGTTGTGTTCACGGCCACCACAGTGACAAGATCGATCCATGCCCGAGCAACCACCCATCGCACTCGACGACGTCTCCAAGGCGATCATCGAGCAACTCCAGGAGGACGGGCGTCGCTCGTACGCTGCCATCGGCAAAGCCGTCGGACTCTCGGAAGCGGCTGTCCGCCAACGAGTTCAGCGCCTGACGGACTCCGGTGTCATGCAGATCGTCGCGGTGACCGATCCGGTACAGGTCGGATTCAAGCGCCAGGCCATGATCGGCATCAGGTGCACCGGCGACAGTTACGCACTGTCCGAGGAACTGTCGGCGATCGACGCGATCGACTACGTCGTCCTCACCGCAGGGTCGTTCGACGTCGTCGCGGAAGTGGTGTGCGAGGACGACGAACAACTCCTGCAGATCCTGAACAAACAGATCCGCAGTCTGGACGGTGTCACCAGCACCGAAACGCTGGTCTATCTCAAACTCGTCAAGCAGCAATACAATTGGGGAACACGATGACGCGAACGACATCCGAGCTCGACGCCTCCGCAGCCAAGCATCTGTGGGGCCACTTCACCCGCCACGGCGCAGGGGTCACTCCCCCGATCATCACCCGCGGCGAAGGGTCGACCATCTGGGACTCGAACGGCAAGAGCTACATCGACGGTCTTTCGGGGCTGTTCGTGGTGCAGGTGGGGCACGGCCGGGAGGAACTGGCCGAGGCTGCCGCGAAGCAGGCCAAGGAGTTGGCGTTCTTCCCCCTGTGGTCGTACGTGACCGAACCTGCGATCGAGCTCGCCGAGCGGCTCGCCGGGTACGCCCCCGGCGATCTGAATCGCGTCTTCTTCACCACCGGCGGCGGCGAGGCCGTCGAGAGCGCGTGGAAGCTCGCCAAGCAGTACTTCAAGAAGGTCGGCAAGCCCGGTAAGCACAAGGTGATCTCGCGGTCCATCGCGTACCACGGCACCCCGCAGGGCGCGCTGGCCATCACCGGGATCCCTGCGCTCAAGGAACCGTTCGAGCCGCTGACACCGGGCGCGTTCCGAGTGCCCAACACCAACATCTACCGCGCCCCCGCTCCCCTGGACACCGATCCCAAGGCGTTCGGAATCTGGGCAGCGGACCGGATCGCCGAGGCCATCGAATTCGAGGGCCCGGATACGGTTGCCGCGGTGTTCCTCGAGCCGGTTCAGAACGCCGGCGGCTGCTTCCCTCCCCCGCCCGGATACTTCGAGCGGGTCCGTGAGATCTGCGACCGGTACGACGTTCTGCTCGTCTCCGACGAAGTCATCTGCGCTTTCGGCCGGATCGGGTCGATGTTCGCCTGCAGCGACTTCGGCTACGTGCCGGACATCATCACCTGCGCGAAGGGTATGACCTCGGGATACTCACCCATCGGCGCAATGATCGCCTCCGACAAGCTCTTCGAGCCGTTCGACGACGGCAAATCGAGCTTCGCGCACGGGTACACCTTCGGCGGCCACCCCGTCTCCGCCGCCGTGGCCATGGCCAATCTCGACATCTTCGAGCGCGAGGGCATCAACGCGCACGTCGCGGACAGTGCACCGGCGTTCCGTGCGACGCTCGAGAAACTGCACGACCTGCCGATCGTCGGAGACGTGCGCGGCGAGGGGTTCTTCTACGGCATCGAGTTGGTCAAGGACAAGACCACGAAGGAGACGTTCAGCGACGCCGAAGCCGAACGCATCCTTCGCGGCTTCCTGTCGACGGCCTTGTTCGACGCAGGCCTGTACTGCCGCGCCGACGACCGCGGCGACCCGGTGGTGCAGCTGGCTCCGCCACTGATCTGCGGTCAGAAGGAGTTCGACGAGATGGAGCAGATCCTGCGCAGCGTTCTGACCGAGGCAGGGAACCTGATCTGACGGAGGCTGCTACCGGCCGATGCGGTCGATCACGAGGGGCCTCGGCTGCGGGGCCGTGGCCCCTATCTCCCAGCTGGATTCGAGTGCCTGCTGCGCATACTCGAAGCGCTCGGGAGTGTCGGTGTACAGCGTCGCCAGCCGATCTCCTGCCCGCACCCGATCGCCGGGCTTGGCGTGCAATCGGACACCGGCGGCGGCCTGCACCGGCTCACCCTGTCGCTCGCGGCCCGCGCCCAGCCGCCACGCCGCCAGTCCGACGCCCATCGCGTCCAATCCGGTGACGACACCGTCGGTGGCGGCGGTGAAGTCCTGGCTCTCGCGGGCGACGGGTAGTGCGGCATCGGGATCGCCGCCCTGCGCGGCGATCATCGTTCGCCACCGATCCATGGCCGAACCGTCGGCGAGTTTGTCGGCGGGATCGATGCCCTCGATCCCGGCCGCGGCGAGCATCGTGCGGGCAAGCGTGATCGTCAGCTCGACGATGTCGGCCGGCCCACCTCCGGCGAGTACCTCCACCGATTCCTCAACTTCCAGCGCGTTGCCCGCGGTGAGCCCGAGCGGGGTGTCCATCGCGGTCAGCACCGCCAGAGTTCGTACGCCCGCGTCGGTTCCGAGCTCGACCATCGCGGTCGCGAGTTCGCGTGCGTCGTCGACGTTCTTCATGAACGCGCCTGCACCCACCTTGACGTCCAACACGAGCGCCCCGGTGCCCTCGGCGATCTTCTTGCTCATGATCGAACTGGCGATCAACGGGATCGATTCGACCGTTCCTGTCACGTCTCGTAGGGCGTAGAGCTTCTTGTCGGCGGGGGCCAGATCGGCACCGGCAGCGCACACGACAGCACCGATCGCCGGATCGGCGAGGATGCGATGCATCTCGTCACCGCTCAAATCCGCCCGCCATCCGGGGATCGACTCGAGCTTGTCGAGCGTTCCGCCGGTATGGCCCAGTCCTCGACCGGACAGCTGCGGCACAGCGGCCCCGCAGGCGGCGACGAGCGGAGCCAGCGGCAGCGTGATCTTGTCTCCGACACCACCGGTCGAATGTTTGTCGACGGTGGGCAGCGGCAGCGTCGAGAAGTCCATTCGTGTGCCCGACGCGATCATCGCGTTCGTCCACGTACCGAGCTCGCGACGCGACAGTCCGCGCCACAGAACGGCCATCGCGAGAGCCGACATCTGTTCCGGCGCGACGGATCCGCGGGTGAACTCCGCGATCACCCATTCGATCTGTTCGTCGTCGAGAACCCGCCCGTCGCGTTTGGCGCTGATGATCGATACGGCGTCAGGCATGGTTGTTCACGCGTCCTTCGTCGAGGTTGTCGGGGCCGAAAGCATTCGGGAGCAACTCTGCCAGTCGAGCCGGTCCCGAGACGGTGTCGACGAGCAGATCCGGGCCGCCGAACTCGTACAGCAGCTGTCGGCATCGCCCGCACGGCATCAGAATTTCACGTCGGGAATCGCAGCACGAAAAGGCCACGAGTCTGCCGCCGCCGGTCGTGTGCAGGTTCGAGACCAACCCGCACTCCGCACACAGCCCCAAACCGTATGAGACATTTTCCACATTGCACCCGGTGACTATCCGATTGTCGTCCACCAGAGCTGCGGCTCCGACCGGAAAGTTCGAGTACGGGGCGTAGGCACGGCTCATTGCCTCATGAGCATTGTCGCGCAACGTCTTCCAGTCGATTTCGTTCATGGTGAACCATCCAATCACGGTGTCTGAATTGATGCAGAGATCCGGCCGAAAGTGGCTGCGGCAATTGGGAAGGCAAACCTAACACCGGATTTCGGCAGCGTACGAACCTCGAGTCGAATTAGTTCCGTGTTTCGAATGGGTTTACAGTTTCGAGTAAGCGGCTAGTACAACCAGCACTAGGGCCGAATCGCGACAAATCGAGCCAGGCAAGACCGGCCACCGGGGCTCGATGCGTCCACCAACGACGTTGGAGGCATTGCACTCGATGAGTAGCACGACGGAAGTCGCTCCGGTCAAGGAGCGCAAGCGGTCTCTGTACCGCGGGGATCCGGGCATGTGGTCCTGGGTTCTGCACCGCATCACTGGCGTGTTGACGTTCTTCTTCTTGTTCGTCCACGTCCTCGACACGGCGATGGTTCGGGTCAACCCCGAGACGTACGACGCCATCATCGAGACCTACAAGACCCCGCTCGTCGGCCTGATGGAGATCGGCCTCGTCGCGGCTGTGCTGTACCACGCGTTGAACGGCATCCGCGTGATGTTGATCGACTTCTGGTCCAAGGGACCGCAGTACCAGAAGCCCATGCTGTGGGCGATCGCAGTGGTCTGGCTCGTCGTCATGATCCCCGGCGCGGGACGAATCTTCTACAACATGTTCACGGCGGGTGGTCACTGATGTCGACGCAGGGTCCCGAGGCGAAGGTCCTCGGCACGAACTACGACCGTCCGGCCAGCTTGGCCAACCCGCGTTCGCCGCGGCGCCAGAGCAAGGGCAACTTCGAGCTCTACGCATGGCTGTTCATGCGCTTCTCCGGCCTGGCACTCGTCGTGCTCGTCCTGGGCCACATGTTCATCATGCTCATGCTCGACGACGGTGTGCACCGCATCAACTTCGCATTCGTCGCCGGTCGCTGGGCCAGCCCGTTCTGGCAATTCTGGGACCTGACGATGCTGTGGCTGGCGCAGCTGCACGGCGGCAACGGCCTGCGCACGATCATCGCGGACTACTCCCGCAAGGACTCGACGCGTTTCTGGCTGACCACGCTGCTGGTGCTGTCGATGATCCTCATCATGGGCGTCGGCACCTACGTCATCTTCACGTTCGATCCCAACATCACGGCGAGCTAAGGACACTGACGCTTACATGCAGGAACATCGTTACGACGTACTGATCGTCGGCGCAGGCGGTGCCGGTATGCGTGCTGCGATCGAGGCCGGACCCCGTGCTCGGACAGCCGTACTGACCAAGCTCTACCCCACGCGCTCGCACACCGGCGCAGCTCAGGGCGGCATGTGTGCCGCACTGGCCAATGTCGAGGAAGACAACTGGGAGTGGCACACGTTCGACACCGTCAAGGGCGGCGACTACCTCGCCGACCAGGACGCGGTGGAGATCATGGCCAAGGAAGCCATCGACGCAGTCCTCGACCTCGAGAAGATGGGTCTTCCGTTCAACCGGACGCCCGAGGGCAAGATCGATCAGCGACGCTTCGGCGGTCACACCCGTGACCACGGCAAGGCTCCGGTCCGTCGTGCGTGCTACGCAGCCGACCGCACCGGCCACATGATTCTGCAGACGCTCTACCAGAACTGCGTCAAGCACGACGTCGAGTTCTACAACGAGTTCTACGCACTGGATCTGTGTCTGACCGAGACCGACGACGGTCCCGTCGCAACCGGCATCATCGCCTACGAGCTCTCCACCGGTGAGCTGCACATCTTCCACGCGAAGTCGATCATCTTCGCCACCGGCGGCTCGGGCCGGATCTACAAGACCACCTCCAATGCCCACACCCTCACCGGTGACGGCATGAGCATCGTGTTCCGCAAGGGTCTTCCCTTGGAGGACATGGAATTCCACCAGTTCCACCCGACAGGTCTCGCAGGCCTGGGCATCCTCATCTCCGAGGCCGTACGAGGCGAGGGCGGCATCCTGCGAAACGAGTCGGGCGAACGCTTCATGGAGCGCTACGCACCGACCATCAAGGACCTCGCGCCCCGCGACATCGTCGCGCGCTCGATGGTGCTCGAGGTGCTCGAAGGACGCGGCGGCGGCCCGAACAAGGATTACGTCTACATCGACGTCACGCACATCCCCGAGGAAGTTCTCGACGAGAAGCTCCCGGACATCATGGAGTTCTCCCGCACGTACCTCGGTGTCGACCCCGTCAAGGAGCCGGTGCCCGTCTACCCGACGTGCCACTACGTCATGGGTGGCATCCCCACCAAGATCCGCGGCGAGGTTCTGCGCAACAACGAGGACATCGTTCCCGGTCTATACGCGGCCGGCGAGTGCGCTTGCGTCTCCGTGCACGGAGCCAACCGTCTCGGCACCAACTCGCTGCTCGACATCAACGTCTTCGGGCGTCGTGCCGGCATCGCCGCCGCCGAGTACGCGAACTCGGTCGACTTCACCCCGCTCCCCGAGGAGCCGGCGAAGATGGTGCAGGACTGGCTGGAGCTGATCCTGTCCGATCACGGCCACGAGCGCGCAGCCGACATCCGTACCGAGATGCAGCAGTCGATGGACAACAACGCATCGGTGTTCCGTACGGAAGAGCGTCTCGAGACGGCGCTCAAGGATGTCCGCGCCCTCAAGGAGCGGTACAACAAGATCACCGTCGAGGACAAGGGCAAGCGCTACAACAGCGACCTGCTCGAGGCCATCGAACTCGGCTTCCTGCTCGAAATGGCGGAGGTCACGGTCGTCGGCGCACTCAACCGCAAGGAATCGCGCGGCGGACACGCTCGCGAGGACTACCCCGAGCGCAACGACGCCGAGTACATGAAGCACACCATGGCCTACAAAGAGGGCGAAGGTCTGCTCACCGAGATCCGCTTGGATTACAAGCCGGTAATCCAAACCCGCTACGAGCCGATGGAGCGGAAGTACTGATATGAGCGCACCCACCCTGGACAAGAAGTCCAACGAGTCCGATCTGCCGCCCGTCCCCGAGGGCGCGGTGATGGTCAACCTCAAGATCGCGCGCTTCAATCCCGAGAGCGGTGACGGTCAGCGCTGGGACACCTTCCAGGTCCCCACCCTGGCCACCGACCGTCTGCTCAACCTGCTGCTGTACGTGAAGGGCTACCTGGACGGCACGCTCACGTTCCGTCGCTCGTGCGCACACGGAGTCTGCGGCAGCGACGCGATGCGTATCAACGGTGTCAACCGTCTCGCCTGCAAGGTGCTCATGCGCGACATGCTCCCCAAGGACTCGTCGAAGACGCTGAACATCACCATCGAGCCCATCAAGGGTCTGCCGGTGGAGAAGGACCTCATCGTCGACATGGAACCCTTCTTCGACGCCTTCCGCGCCGTGAAGCCGTTCCTGATGACGACGGGTAACGAGCCGACCCGTGAGCGGATCCAGTCCGCAGCGGACCGCGCCCGGTTCGACGACACCACCAAGTGCATCCTGTGCGCGTGCTGCACCACCTCGTGCCCCGTGTTCTGGAGCGATGGCAGCTACTTCGGTCCGGCCGCCATCGTCAACGCGCACCGGTTCATCTTCGACAGCCGTGACGAGGGTGCAACCGAGCGTCTGGACATCCTCAACGACGTCGAGGGTGTGTGGCGCTGCCGCACCACCTTCAACTGCACCGACGCGTGCCCTCGCGGCATTCAGGTGACCAAGGCCATCCAGGAAGTCAAGCGCGCGTTGCTCTTCGCACGCTGACCGTCTCGCACCGACGCCGAGCGCCCCTTCGCACACGCGAAGGGGCGTTCGGCGTTCGTCGGTCAGACGAACGCGCCGAAGCCCGTTACTCCGCGGCCGACGATCAGGTTGTTGATCTGCGCGGTTCCCTCGTAGGAGTACAGGGCCTCGGCGTCGGCGAAGAACCTGATGACGTCGTGCTCGATGAGAATTCCGTTGCCGCCCAGAATCTCTCGGGCCCAGCCGACGACCTCGCGCAGCCGCGTCGTACAGAACGTCTTGGCCAGCGCCGCATGCTCGTCGTGGTGGACGCCGTTGCCCTGCAACTGAGAGACACGGATCGCCATGCCGAGCGAGGCGGTGATGTTCGCCGTCATGCGGGCGATCAGGTCGGAGATCAGCTGGAACGACGCGATCGGGGATCCGAACTGTTCGCGTTCGCGCGCATAGGCCACGGCCCGCTCGTACGCGCCCATCATCACGCCCACCGCCTGGAACGCCACTCCTCCGCGGGTCAGACGGAGCACCTTCGCGGTATCGGCGAACGAGTTGGCGTCGGCCAGCTTGTTGGCGACCGGGACTCTGCAGTTCTCCAGATGGATGTCCGCGTTCTCGACCGCGCGGAGCGAGTACTTGCCCTCGATCTTCTCGGCCCGGAACCCCTCGAATCCCTGCTCGACGACGAAACCCTTGACCTCACCGTCGGCCTCGTCCTTGGCGAACACGATGGTCAGGTCTGCGAAGGTCGCGTTGCCGATCCAGCGCTTGCTGCCGTTGAGGATCCAGTGATCACCGTCGAGGCGAGCTGTGGTCTCGAGTCCGCCTGCGACGTCGGAGCCACCGTGCGGTTCGGACAGTCCGAACGCGCCGATCTTCTCCATTCGGCGCATGGCGGGCAACCATCGTTCGCGCTGCTCCTCGGACCCGAGAATCGAGATACTGCTCATCGCCAGCGAACTGTGCACGCTGAACATCGTTCCCGTGGACGGATCGACCCGGGCGAACTCCATTTCGAGCCAGCCGGTGAGCAGCTTGCGTGAGGCCTTGCGATCATCGAACGCGTAGCCTAGACCGGCGATCTCGAGTTCGGCGATCTTCGGCATCAGGTGCACCGGAGAGGTGGCCTTCTCCCAGAATTCGTTCGCCCGCGGCGCGACGTCGTCCTGCAGGAACCGGCGGGTACGCAGGACCACCTCGGTCTCGGTGTCGTCGAGCATGCTCTGGTACCCGTAGAAATCGGATTCGAGAAAGTCCGGCGACAGTGGTCCGAGGGGCTCGTGCTCGCTCATGTTCGGCTCCTTCGTCTGGTGCCTCCGTCGGGCACCGCTACCGAACTTCTACCCGCCGCGCCCGATTCTCACGCATGCAACCGCCGCCCCGAGATGTCAGCGACGTAGTTCGTCGGAGAGGGTCGCCAGTTCGTCGCCGCCCGCCATCTCTGTGGTGAGGTCGTCGAGCGAGATGTCCTCGTGCGCACAGTCCAACGTCTGACGTCCACGATCGAGGAGGACGAAGTGATCTCCGACCATGTACGCGTGATGCGGATTGTGAGTGATGAACACGACGCCGAAGCCTTTCTCCCTGGCCGCCGAGATGTACCGGAGAACCATGCCGGACTGTTTGACGCCGAGAGCGGCGGTCGGCTCGTCGAGAATGAGTACTCGGGCACCGAAGAAGATGGCCCGAGCGATGGCCACGCACTGACGTTGGCCACCGGACAGTGAGCCGATGGGGGCATCGACATCGGGCAGATCGATACCCATCTTGCGGAGTTCGTCGATGGTTCTCGCGCGCATCGCGTTGGTGTCGAGGGTCTTGACGACCTTGCCCCTGCGCAGCTCCTGACCGAGAAAGAAGTTGCGCCACACCGGCATCAGGGAGACGACGGCGAGGTCCTGGTAGACCGTGGCGATGCCCTGGTCGACTGCCTGCTTGGGCGAGCCGAACGTGGTTGCGGTGCCGTCGACGAGCAGTTCCCCCTCCGACTGCTTGTGCAGCCCGGACATGATCTTGATCAGAGTGGACTTGCCTGCGCCGTTGTCACCGAGGACGCAGGTGACCTCACCGGCACCGACGCGGAGGTCTATCCCGCGCAGCGCGATGATGTTGCCGTAGCTCTTGCCCACGCCCTTCAGTTCGATGAGGGGCGTGTTGTCCGAGGACGTCATGGTCACCTTTTCGCCGCGTAGTTGCGGAAGGAGCTGTTCGCGATCACTGCGAACAGCAGCATCGCGCCGAGGAAGAACTTGAACCAGTCAGGGTTCCAGCCTGCATAGACGATGCCCTGGTTGGTCATGCCGAAGATGAACGCTCCGATGAACGCACCGACGGCCGTGCCGTATCCACCGGTGAGCAGGCATCCGCCGATCACGGCGGCGATGATGTAGAGGAACTCGTTGCCCACGCCCTGACCGGACTGAACGGTGTCGAAGGCGAACAACAGGTGCATGCCGACGAACCAGGCGCAGAATCCGACGAACATGAACAAGCCGATCTTGACCCGAGTGACCGGGACACCGACCGCACGGGCCGATTCCTGGTTGCCGCCGACAGCGAAGATCCAGTTACCGGTACGGGTCTTCATCAGCACCCAGGTCGCGGCGAGGGTGAACACGATCCACCAGACGACGGTGATGCGGACCGAGACCCCCAGCAGCGAAAACGAGGACGAGAAGACCGCCCTGGCCGAGTCGAATCCCTCCATGTCCGAGATGGACGGAGTGGCGACCTGGCCGGTGACGAGCTTGGTGACGGCGAGATTGATGCCGGTGAGCATCAGGAACGACGCCAGTGTGATCAGGAACGACGGAATTCTGGTCGTCATCACCAGGTATCCGTTGAAGAACCCGACCGCCAGTGCCAGCACCAGCGCCAGCGCCGAGCCGGTCCAGACGTTCAGATGCAGGTTGTAGGCCAGCATGGAGGCCATGATCGAGGAGAACGTCACCGCAACCCCGGTGGAGAGGTCGAATTCACCGCCGATCATCAACAGTGAGACACCGATCGCCATGATGCCGATGGTCGAGGACGCGTACAGCACGGTGGCCAGAGCCTCGGGCGACCGAAACGGCGGTGCCACGATGCAGAAGAAGACGAAGATGGCGACCGCGCCGAACAGCGCCCCGACCTCCGGGCGAATCAGCAACCGCTGCAACGGCTTCTGCTTCTTGACCCGCTCGTCCGCTGTCACGGTGTGTTCGGACAGAGCCGGATCGGCCTGTGTGGACATGAGATTCCTTCCGCGCCGAGGCGACGCACTCAGCGTGTGCCGTTTCGGGCGTACTCGGCGACCGCGCCGATATTGGTCGTATCGATGAACGCGGGACCGGTCAGCACCGGGGTACCGCCACCGATGGTGTTGCCGTTGTTGAGGTAGAGCCACAGCGAGTCGATCGCCAGGTAACCCTGCAGGTACGGCTGCTGATCGATGGCCCACGCCACGTCGCCCGACTCGATCGCATCGACGAGTGCGGCATTGGTGTCGAACGTGACGATCGTGGCGTCGCTGCCCGCATTGTTCTTGGACTGCACGGCCGTCAGAGCGATCGGAGCGGCCAGCGCGATGACGTGGTCGATGCTCGGGTCCTGCTGCAGCTTGGCCGTGATGGTCGACTCGACGGACGGCATGTCCTTGCTGTTGACGTTCAGGATCTCGGTGGTGCCACCGGTGAAGCCCTGCCTGACCCCGGCGCAGCGAGCCTCGAGTGCCACGGCACCCTGCTCTTGAATGATGCACAGGGTCTTTCGTGCACCGTCCTCGGTGAGGCGAGCCCCTGCAGCCTGTCCGGCGATGGTCTCGTCCTGACCGAAGTACTGCTGCACTCCCATGTTCTTCCAGGAGTCGTAACCGGAATTGAATGCGACCACCGGAATGCCTGCAGCGGTTGCCGTCTCGACCGAGGGGGCCATCGCGTCGGGCTTGGCCAGGGTGACCGCGATGCCGTCGACCCGGGAATCGATCGCGCTCTGGACGAGGTTGGCCTGGTTGGGTGCCTCCGGATCTGCCGAGTAGCGCAGTTCGATGTTGTCCTTGGCCGCGGCGGCCTCGGCACCTTTGCGCACCAGATCCCAGAACGTGTCGCCGGGAACCTCGTGCGTGATCATCGCGATCGTTGCCGACGGCGTGTCGGCCACGCCCGCGTTGTTTCCGTCGTCGGAGGAGCGAGGAGCACCGCCGGTGCTCGAACAGGCAGCGACGGTCAGAGCCGCGACCGCACAGACCGCTCCGATCGCGATCGGCCCGCGCCTTTGCCGAAACCTCATTGCACTTCCCTTTCCAACAACCGGCTCTCGAACGACCGACGAATCCACCCCGCCGACCTGATCACTGTAAGAAACGATCGGTACCCGCCACGCATCTTCGACGATTATTCGTCAGGCGACGAAACCGGTGTGCGCAGCACCGGACCTCGGACATGAGAGAACTCTCATCTCCGATTCACGTGGCCACAATCCGCCGTCATCAGACTCGTCCGTGTGCGAACCATCATCGTCTCGGCCCTGGGACTGCTCACCCTCGCCGTGCTCGTCGCAGCAGTGCTGACGACTCGATCGACGGGCGAGCAGAGCCCGTTGCCCGCACCCATCGTTGCACCCGCTGCACCCGTGCAATCCGCCCCGGGTACTCCGGGGTCCGTTCCCCCTGCACCGGGACCGGGCGGCGCCGCGCCCAGTAGCGCCCCCACCCCCGCGCCACAGCCGGTGGCACCGGACGGATTCGTGCCCCCACCGCCGCTGCCGCCTGCCGACTGGGACGATGACTTCGACGACGATTGGGATGACGATGACGACGACTGACCCTGCTGCGAGACCGACCACGTGATGCGGACGCGACTGCTCGCCCTGCGCCCGACGAGCGCTCGGAGCAGGATCTTCTCGTGGGTACTGCTGTTGGTGCTGGCATCTCTCGCGGCCGTCACCGTCACCACCTGGCTGCTGATGATCCGCGCGACCGACAATCGCATGCGCGAATCTCTGCGCACCGAGATCGCCGAGTTCACCACCCTCACCGACGCAGGCGTCGATCCGGGAACCGGCGCACCGTTCGACGACATCAACGACGTTCTCCGCGTGGTGATCACCTACAACCTCGCCCGCCCCAACGAGAAGTTCCTGGGTTACGTGGACGGTGCGTTCGCCGTACAGAGCAGGCAGCAGGCACCGGTGCGACTGTCCGACGACACCGGCTTCACCGCCGAGGTCGGCTCCGTCACCGCACCGGTCGAGGGTTCGTATTCGAGCGCGGCAGGCGAATTGGTGTACCTCGCGGTGCCGGTCTCGCTGGCGGGCGACCCGGTGCCGGGCGTCGTGGTCGCCGCCTACTTCGCCGATCAGGAACGCGCCTCGGCCGACGAGACCGCGACCCTGATGCTCGTCGTCGGTGGCGTCACCTCGGTGCTGGCCGCAGTAGGGGCATGGTTCGTCGCGGGCCGCATCATGTCGCCGATCAGACACATCGCCGCCACCGCCAGAACGATCACCGAGACCGACCTGTCCGGCCGAATCACCGACGCCAGAACGACGGGTCCAGGCGACGACATCGCAGACCTGATCGACACCCTGAACTCGATGCTCGACCGCATCGAGTCCGGCGCGGCGAGTCAGCGCCGATTCCTCGACGACGCCGGCCACGAGCTCCGCACTCCCATCACCATCGTTCGAGGTCATCTCGACGTGCTCGACCACGGGGACCCCGCCGACGTTCGAGATACCGTCGCGCTCGTCGACGACGAACTCGATCGGATGAATCGACTCGTCGCCGACCTGTTGTTGCTCACCCGGGCCGACCAGACGAGCTTCGTCACGCCGGTGGACACCGATGTCGACGCCCTCACTCGAAGCGTGTTCGAGAAGGTGACCACCCTCGCCGACCGGGAATGGGCGCTGGAGGCGAGCGCAACGGTCCACGCGCCGCTGGATGCGCAACGACTGACCCAGGCACTGCTGGCGTTGGCGGACAACGCAACTCACCACACGATCCCCGGCGGTCGTGTCGGCATCGGATCGCAACTGTCCGACGGTGACATCCGCTTCTGGGTCACCGACTCCGGCCCGGGAATCGAGCGTGACGAGCAGGAACGAATCTTCGAGCGCTTCGCCCGCGGCCGCAACGGAACCAGACGCACCGAGGGTGCGGGGCTCGGATTGTCCATCGTCACCGCCATCGCACAGGCCCACCGTGGGCGAGTCAGTGTCGGCAGCGCTCCGGGGCACGGGGCCACGTTCACCATCACGATTCCCCTGCCCGATTCCCCTCCCCCACAGAAGGATCGACCATGGCCCGCATCCTGATCGCCGAAGACGAACCCCGGATCGCTTCGTTCGTCCACAAGGGGCTCAGGGCGAGCGGTTTCAGCACGACGACGGTCTCCGACGGCAGGTCCGCGTACGAACACGCCCGCAGCGGTGACTTCGATCTGGTGGTACTCGACATCGGCCTGCCGATCATGGACGGTTTCGAGGTACTGCAGCGACTGCGCGGAGAGCAGTGCGAGATACCGGTGATCGTGTTGACCGCACGCGACAGCGTCCAGGACGTGGTGTCCGGTCTCGAGACCGGTGCCGACGACTACATGGCGAAGCCGTTCCGATTCGAGGAACTGCTGGCGCGCATCCGAGTTCGCCTGGGCACCAAACGAACCGTCGACACCACTCAGCTCGCGGTCGCCGACCTCACCCTCGACCTGCGTACCCGGCGGGCCGTGGTGGGAGACCGCACCGTCGACCTGTCCGCCCGCGAGTTCGCCCTGGCCGAAACCTTCATGCGCCACCCCGGACAGGTCCTCTCACGAGAGCAACTCCTGTCGCAGGTGTGGGGCTACGACTTCGACCCTGGATCGAATGTCGTCGACGTCTACGTCCGCTACCTCCGAGCGAAATTCGGTGCCGCACGAATCGAGACCGTCCGCGGCATGGGATACCGACTGTCCGAGACATGAGTGGCGTCGGCCGGTGCCGACGCCACCGATCGAGTATCAGTCGTCCCGATCGTTGTCGTCGTTGTCATCTTCCAGATCGTCGTCGTCCAGATCGTCGTCGAGGTCGTCGTTGCGATCGTCCCAGTCGTCGTCACGACCGTCCAGATCGTCGTTGCGGTCGTCCCAGTCGTCGTCACGACCGTTCAGATCGTCGTTGCGATCGTCCCAGTCGTCGTTGCGGTCGTCCCAGTCGTCGTTGCGGTCGTCCCAGTCGTCGTCGTAGCGGTCGTCCGGGATCTGGGTCGGCGCGGGCTGCTGGGGAGCTGCCGGCGGGTTCGTAGCCGAATCTGCCTCCGGCAGCGGCTGTTCCACCGAGATCGAGGACGGACGCTGCTGGGTGGGGTCGTCGTCGGCGATCGCGAGTGCGCCGACGCTTCCGAGGGTGACGACAACGGCTGCTGCACCGACGATCATGAACTTTCCTGGCATTCTCATGTCTGCTCCTTCGATCCGAGTTCTGTGGGCCACCGTTTCGGTGATGACTCAACGATCGCGGTCGAACGTGAGAACCGAAGGAGCACAACATGAGCGAGTTCTCATACTCGCGACGGGCTCGTGGGTCGACGTTCGACCGTTGCCGGTGACGATGTCGGGACGAGAACCAGGGTGGTTCGGGTGATGCTCGCCGGTGGGTCGCCACGTCGACCGACCCCCGAGCGCCTATGGTGATTCGCGATGAAAAGGATCAGAAGTTTCGCGGCTGTATGTGCGGTATCGATTGCGCTCGTCGGAATCGGTGCTGGACCTGCCCTGGCACAGCCGGCCGCCGAGCCTCCGGTTCCGACGACGACACCGCCGTTCACGACGCCGGACACCGACAGCTGCCCGTTCGCCGCGTCACCGCCCCCGGCGATCGATCTGTCCGAGGTACCGGCACCTGGAAGCACTGCCCCGCAACCACTCCCGATTCCCGCCGAGGCCGTCGGCGGCGACCGGCTCGCCGAATGTGGGGCGGTGCTGCCGGACGGGTCTCCCCCGTTGCCTGCCGATATCTCGGCCACCGGGTTCGTGGTGGCCGACATGGACTCCGGCTCAGTACTGGCCGCCAAGGATCCGCACGGTCGGTACCGGCCGGCGAGCACTATCAAGGTGCTGCTTGCGATCGTCGCCCTCGACGAGCTGGATTTGAACTCTCGTATCACCGCGACCGCAGAGGACGCCGACGCCGAGGGCAGTGCCGTCGGCATCGGGAAGAACGGTGTCTACACCAATCTCGAATTGATGCAGGGTCTGGTGATGGCATCGGGAAACGATGCAGCACACGCGTTGTCCAGGCAGTTGGGCGGGGAAGCGGCCACCGTGGACAAAATGAATGCCAAGGCCGCAGAACTGGGTGCGCTCGACACGCGCACCGCCACGCCGTCCGGTCTCGACGGTCCCGGCATGGCGAGCTCGGCCTACGACCTGGCGTTGATCTACCGCGCGGCCATGCGCAATCCGACCTTCGCGCAATTGATTTCGACCGAAACCGTTCAGTTTCCCGGCTACCCGAGGGACCCAACGATCCCGGACGACCAAGACCGACCCGGGTTCGCCCTCTCCAACGACAATCAGCTGCTCTACAACTACGAGGGAGCTCTCGGCGGCAAGACCGGGTACACCGACGATGCGCGCCAGACATTCGTCGCAGGAGCAGAGCGGGGCGGCAGGCGTCTGGTCGTGACGATCATGAAGGGTGACGTGTTGCCGATCCGGCCGTGGGAGCAGGCGGCCCGCCTGTTGGACTACGGGTTCGCGCTCGATTCCGGCCGCGGCGTCGGCGAACTCGTGGAGCCGCGATCGACATCCGCGGTGACGAGTACGCGCACGCCCGCGGCCGGTCCGACGCTCGCCCAGCCGCCCGCATCGGCGTCCGGGTCGAGCTCCCGCCAGTCGGAGATGCAGGCCCAAGGCGACACCGTCGTTCGCATCGCGATCGGTGTCATCGGTTCGATCGTGGTGATCGGGCTGCTGTGGGGAGCTCGACGGCTGTCACGCAACCGCTGAGCCGGCTCGACCGACAGAGCGATCAGCGGCGTCTGTTGCGCAATCCTGCGACGCCGAGCGCAGCGAGGGCACCGGCACCCACCAGCGCCAGACCGCCCGTCACACCCGGCCCTTCGCTGACCTCGACCCTGGTGTTGATGACCGCCGGCTCCGGTGCCGGAACATGCGCCTCGGCGAGGCTTTCGCGAGTGGTCGCAGCGAACGCCGTGGAGAACAGCACCAGCCGTGACGTCGTGAACACGAACACCAGCAGACCGATGATGGGTCCGAAGACCACCCCTGCTGGGCCACTCGTCACCGAGGCCAGGTAGATGGCACCGAGCTGCTTGAAGATCTCGAACCCGACGGCAGCGAGCAAGGCTCCTTTGGCTGCGCTGTGCCACGAGACCGGCTCGCGCGGCAAACGCGAGATCACCCAGGTGAACAACGCCCAGGTACCTGCAAGCGCGAGAAGAATCGAGAAGACGCGCAGGGCCACGCCCACTCCCGGGACGGAATCGAGATTGGCCCACTCGAGAATGCTGCGCATCAGCCCACCTCCGGCCAGTGCCGACAACGCCAACGACAGCACCAGCGCGGTCCCCAGCCCCAGCAGCGCAGCGAAATCCTTGGCCTTGGTAGCCAGAAATCCACCCTGCTCGTGCTGGCTCTCCCACATGGCGGTCAGTGCCTCGCGCAGGTTCGCGATCCAACCGAGACCCGCATACAAGGCACCGAGCAGACCGATGATGCCGACACTGGTCCGTGACTCGATGGCCGTCTGGATCAGCGAATTGATCGTCTCGCCGAAACTGCCGGGAACGTTCTCGGCAATCTGCGACTGGATCTCGGCAAGCCACTCGGGCTGATTCACCAGCACGAACCCAGCGATCGCGAAGGCGACCATCAGCAGTGGGAACAAGGCCAACACACTGAAGTACGTCATGCCTGCCGCGTAGTAATCGCCCTTCTGACCCTGATACCGCTGTGCCGCAACAACAGTGTGATCGAGCCAGGGCCACCGTTTGCGCCGGTCTTCGAGGATCGCCTTGAAATCTGGCATGGCACTCACCTTCTCGCTGTCGTCGCCTGCTGTCGGATCGTGTCGCCGCGGTGTGCCGTAGATGCTATGCACCCGGCGGCAGGAAACCCACCCTGTCGTAGACCTGAGCGAGCGTTCGACTCGCCACTTCCCTGGCTCGATCCGCACCGGCCGCGAGGATGCGATCGAGTTCGGCCACATCGGCCATGAACCCGTCCATCCGCTCCCGCAGGGGAACGACGAACTCGGTCAGAACGTCGGCGGTGTCGGACTTGAGGTCGCCGTACCCCTTACCCGCGTACCCGGCAACCAGATCGTCGATGCTCGCGCCCGACAGGGCAGACTGAATCACCAGCAGGTTGCTGACGCCCGCCTTGTTCTCCGGATCGAACACGATGTCGCGTTCGTTGTCCGTCACGGCCGAACGAATCTTCTTCGCCGACACCTTCGGATCGTCGAGGATGTTGACGATGCCCGCCGGATTCGACGAGGACTTGCTCATCTTCGCGGTGGGATCCTGCAGATCGAAGATCTTCGCGGTGCCCTTGATGATGTGCGCATCGGGCACGACGAACGTCTTCTTGAACCGCGTGTTGAAACGCTGTGCCAGATCGCGAGTCAACTCGAGGTGCTGCCGCTGATCCTCACCCACGGGCACCAGATTCGGCCGATAGAGCAGGATGTCGGCGGCCTGCAGAATCGGATAGGTGAACAGTCCGACGCTGGTGTGATCGCGACCCTGCTTGGCGGACTTGTCCTTGAACTGCGTCATCCGCGCAGCTTCGCCGAATCCGGTGATGCAGTTCAGAACCCACGCCAACTGTGCATGCTCGGGCACCTGACTCTGCACGAACAGCGTCGACTTCTCCGGATCGATGCCCACGGCGAGCAACTGCGCTGCGGCCACACGGGTACGGCGACGAAGCTCCTTGGGATCCTGCGGCACGGTGATCGCATGCAGGTCCGGGATGAAGTAGAACGCATCGAACTCGTCCTGCAACTCCACCCAGTTCCGCACCGCACCCAGGTAGTTACCGAGATGAAACGAATCGGCAGTCGGTTGGATGCCGGAGAGCACCCGCCGACGCGGACCCTGCGGAGTGTCGATGGAGTCGGAAGAAGACATGATGCAATCTTTTCACGACCCCATCGACGCCCACTTCCTGCCTGCCGAGATCGTCACCCGCAGGCTCCGCTCTAGCGATAGCGCACGGTTACCGGAGCATGATCGGACCATCGCTGGTCGTACGCCTCGGCCCGCTCGGTGATCGCTTCCTTGGCACGCTCGGCCAGATCACTGGTGGCCAACTGATAGTCGATCCGCCAGCCGGCGTCGTTGTCGAAGGCCTTGCCGCGGTAGGACCACCAGCTGTACGGACCCTCGACACCCGGGTGCAGCACCCGGACGACATCGGTCCACGGGGCCTTCTCGGCGAGCAACCGCGACACCCACTCCCGTTCCTCGGGCAGAAAACCGGAGTTCTTCCGGTTGGTCTTCCATGCCTTCAGATCGGCCTCGGTGTGTGCGATGTTCCAATCGCCGCAGACCACCACATCGCGATTCTCTGACTTCGCGGACTTGGCCGTCTTCGCCAGGTACTTCGCGAAAGCCGCCATGAAACGTTCCTTCTCGTCCTGACGCTCGGTACCCACCTCACCCGACGGCAGATACAGGCTGGCCACGGTGACGTCGCCGAAGTCGGCTTCGATGTAGCGACCGGCATCGGCGAACTCGACGGCCCCGATACCGGTACGAATGGCATCGGGAGCCGCCTTCGACAGCAAGGCCACCCCGTTGCGGCCTTTCGCGGACGGCTCCGCCGAGGCCAGATGCCAGCCCGCATCGAGGGCCGGGGCCAGCGCCTTGGTCAGTTCCCCGTCGTTGGCGCGGGTTTCCTGCAAGCAGATGACGTCGGCATCGGTGGCCTCGAGCCACGGCAGCATGCCCTTGCGAACAGCAGCGCGAATTCCGTTGACGTTGACAGTGGAGACAGTGATCGGCACGCCGACGACGGTAGCGGAGCCCACCGACACACGGGACGTGGGCTGCACATCGAGGTCGTTCCCGCAGGCTCCTACCGTCGCCTCGGCTTTGCCCCTGGTTTCGGGGCGGTGACCACCGATGTGACCTCCGGCGAGATACTCGGTTCTCGGTCGATGCGTCGGTAGACGAGGTGCTGTTGGGCATAGGTCCAGATGTTGTTGCTCACCCAGTACAACAACACCGCGACCGGAAGCACGGGCCCGCCGACGAGCACGCCCGCCGGGAACACCCAGAGCACGAGCTTGTTCATGATCGCGGTCTGTGGGTTGGCGAGCGCCGCTGCGTCCTGCCGGGCGACGGACGCCCGCGAGTTCATGTGCGTGGCCACCGCAGCGACGATCATCAACGGGACCGCCACGAACGCGATGCTCCACACCGACGGCACTCCACCGAACGGACCGAAGGCCTCGAGCACCTCCCGAGAACTGTTGACGGCCGCAGAGATCGGCGCGCCGAACAGGCGTGCGTCGAGAAAGGACTGCACATCGGCGGCGCTGAAGACGTAATTCGCAGTGTTCGCATTCTCCTGCGCCGTCATACCCAGATGGCCGAATCCGGTTCCGGTTCGATTGAACGAGCGCAGCACGTGCAGCAGACCGATGAAAACCGGGCCCTGCGCCAGCAGGGGCAGGCACCCCATCAACGGGTTGAAACCGTACTCCTGCTGCAACTTCCGAATCTCGGCGGCCTGCCGAGCACGGTCCCCGGAGTATTTCTTCTGTACGGCCTCGATCTGTGGTCGGAGCCTCTTCATGGCGAGCTGCGAACGAATCTGGCCGACGAACGGCTTGATCAGCAGCGCCCGCAGTGTGAACACCAGGAATATCACCGCCAGGGCCCAGGCGACACCGTTGTCGGGGCCGAGCACGGACCCGAAGACTCGGTGCCAGAACCACAGCACGGCGGAGACGGGATAGTAGACGAAATCGAGCATGGTGGAGCACCTCACTGTGAGAGAAGTCGGTCGGTTGGCGTCTCGACCGGATCTCGCAGTGGCTCAGACGAAGTGGAGCCACCGGTCCGGTCCACGGACCGGACCGGGTGCTCTGGGCATGGGGCGACCTGGCGCATCGGGTTGCTGTTGCCTGCGGAACGATCCCCGAAGTCGCCGCCCGTCGGCGCCTGCAGCGCACGACGACAGCGGTGCGATCAGTGCGAGGTCGGACGGCGCACCGAGCACGACCAGGGACGCCGCGACCAGCGCACCGAACATCGCTATCTGTGCGGCGGGTTGGGCGTCGACGACGGCAAAGACGACGAGCAGGACGGCCAGGACGCCGACCAGCGTCCCGGCGTAGCGTCGAATCGCCATGTGGACAGGTCGAGAATCGAGCATCTTCGGTTCCTCGTGACAGCCTCGCGGACAACGGGTTGCGAAGGCGTGGGGGAACTTTCGAGCTACAGTGCCCCCACCGGCATACCGGGCGCGCGCGGCTGCGGGCGTCCAGGGGCATCCGGTCGATGTTGACGCCGGAACGCACCTCGACGGTGGCGTTCCTCTGCGGCGGGGCCGATAATCGGCAGCAGGCGCAGCAGTGCCGGAACATCGACGCGGTGCGCGAGCAGCATCAGCGTCGTCAGTGCCGCAACGAGAAGCAGGGCGAAATCTGCGGTTGCGGTCGGCATCGTCAGGTGCAGCGCCACGAGAAGCAGCGAGGTGACGACCATGCTCTGGTATCGCATCGCGCACCTCCCTGGTGTGTCACTGAACCCGAGTCGTTGCTCAGGGTACAGATACCGAGGGGTCCGTGCACAGGTGCCAGGTGTCGCCGACGATGACCGGACCGCGGGCCCGTACACACGGACGCACGTACTTCGGCAGTCGGTCGAGCTCCGCGTCGGCGTCGGCCGACAACCCACCCACGTAGGACGTATCGATGCGTCCGGTCTGCTCGAAGCGATCGACGTTGTGCCGAGCGATGTACGCATCCGGGTTCAGGGCGGCCAGCGCGAGCACGGTCAGAACTGCACCGACGCCCACGGCTCTCGGTAGCCAGCGCCCCGACATCCGCACGCCCGACACCAGAACCAGTACGAACACCGATCCCAGCCACCACTCGACAGCCGTGACGAACAACCTGAGCGTCGTGTAGCCGTACTGCTGCTCGTACAACGACATTCGATGCAGGGCCGACGCAACGATCACCGACGACAGCAGGCACAGCGCTCCGAGCAACGCCCGCAGTGCGATGCGATCTCCCCGGTCTTCTCGTCGAGCCTTCGCGACCGTCACAGCGATGACGAGCAGTGTCAGTACCGTGACCGCGAGCAATTGCCAGAAGCCCTGTCGGGCGTATTCGGCATTGGTCAGACCCTCGGTGGTGAGGACGTGTCCCTGCCCGCCGAACAACGTCGGCACCTGAAACCCCACGAACACGGCAAACAGGGCCACCACCGCCCCGAGCGGAACCATCCACTCCCACAACTGCACTGTTCGACGCGGCGACGGTGCGAGCCGATCGAACCGAGGCGGATGCAGCGCGACGTAGGTGACGGCGAGCGCACCTGCTGCGGTGAGAACGAAAACGACAATGCGCCCGACGACGGACGCGGCATCGAACTCGGGTGTCACCGCACTCAGCGCATCCGCAAAACGCTTGTCGGCCGCACCGAACAACGCCGCGAACACGACGAGCAGCGCGATCGTGACAATGCAGACCATGCCGATCCGCACCGGCCGTGGCCCCTCCAAATCGATCGAACCGGCTCCGCGTCGGGTCCACCGAGCCACGCGCACCGGCAGAAAGGCCGGCACCAGAGCGCCGAGTGCGATTCCCGTCCATGTCCAGGCACGAGAGAGGACCACCACCGCGACCACGATGGCGAGCGTCGTCGACATCGTCACGATCCACTCGGCCTCGCGCAGTACCGACACGCTCGCCAATGCCAGCACTCCTGCCACCCCCGCCCATTCCCACCGCGTGAGCCTGCCTCTGCGCGCTGCGAGCACAACGCCCACGACGGCCAGGGCGGTGATCAGCACACCGAACATGTTGTCCACCAACGTCACTGCACCGATCAGCCCGGCAACAGCGGACCCGAGAAGCGCCGCGCGGGGAGCCTGCGCATACCTCAGCACCGGCCAGGTGCGAGGCCCCCAGAAGGAGTGACCGTGCTTCGCAGTCGGATGAACCGGAGTGTCGATCGTGGTCATGGCGCTTCCTTTTTCTGTGTTTCGGGCATGGAAGGTCGGCGGCTGCGGTCCGGGGACGTGCAGTCGCGGTTCGGATGGATCGAGCAAGTCAGTGTTCGGGGATGGCCACTCTGATGTGGCAGCCGAATTCGCTGTCGAGAACTTCGATGGTTCCGCCGTGCAGTTCGGTGGCCCAGCGCGCGATGCCGAGGCCCAGACCTGTTCCGCCGTCGGTGGATCCGCCGCGGGTGAATCGGTCGAACACCGCATGGCGATCGGCGAGCGCGATGCCTGGACCCTGGTCGACGACGTCGAATGCATACGCTCCGCCGATCCGATGGGCCCGTACCGTAACGGTGCTCGAATGGGGGGAATGCCGCACGGCGTTGTCGACGAGGTTGGTGATCACCTGTGTCATGCGAGATCGGTCGGCCACCACAGTCGAATCACCGGGCGAGACGACGATCGACACACGTTCGCGGTGCACGGCTGTCGCATCCTCGAGGAATTGCCGCACTGCGAACTCCTCCGGGGCAATGGTGAGCACACCGCCCTCCACCCGCGACAGGTCGAGCAGTTCGCTGACCAGATCTCCGAGTCTCTCGGTTTGGCGCAGCGCCACCGCCAGCGTCGCGGGATTCGGCTCGGTCACCCCGTCGACCATGTTCTCGAGCACGGCACGCAGCGCAGCGATGGGCGTCTTCAACTCGTGCGAGACATTGCCGATGAGTTCGCGGCGGTACTTCTCGGCTGCTTCCAGATCACTCGACATGGTGTTGAACGCCGTGGCCAACTCCCCCACCTCGTCCCTGGATGTCGCCCGCACTCGCGTCGAATAGTCGCCTCGCGCCATCGCTTTGGCGGCCGAAGTCATCTCGCGCAGTGGTGACGTCATCCCGTGGGCGACGAATTGGGTTGCGGCCAAGGACACGACGAGCGCGGCGAGGAGGGTGTAGCGAAACTGCCAACCCGCCCCGATCCAGAACACGACGCTCGCGAGGACCAACACTGTGCCCACGACGAGCGAGACCTTGAGCTTGAACGACCGCAACGGATCCAACGGTCGCGGCAGCATTCGCGTCATCGCGGAGACTCCACGGCGTAGCCCACGCCGTGCACGGTGCGAATGAGATCGCCACCGAGTTTGCGCCGCAACGCTTTGACGTGAGAATCGACCGTCCTGCTACTGGCCGAATCGTCCCAGCCCCACAGTTCCGACAGCAGGGTTTCACGCGAGACGGCGGTGCGCGGCCGCGCGGCCAGATAGGCGAGGATGTCGAATTCCGTTCTGGTCAAATGGATGTCGCCGGAGGGATCGGTAACCCGCCGTTCCCGGTGGTCGATCTGCACGTCACCGATTCGAACTGCCTGTGGTTCGACGGCCACCGCACGCTCGGCACGCCGAACCAGGGCGTGTACGCGAGCGACCAGCTCGCGCATACTGAACGGCTTGCCCAGGTAGTCGTCCGCGCCGACGCCCAGGCCGACGAGCATGTCCGTCTCGTCGGACTTGGCCGTCAACATCAACACCGGCACCGGGCGGGACGCCTGAATCCGGCGACACACTTCGAGCCCGTCGAACCCGGGCAGCATCAGATCGAGCACCACCACGTCGGGATCGATCCGGGCGCACGCGTCGACGGCGGACGGGCCGTCGGCGGCCGTGACGACCTCGTACCCTTCGCCGCGCAGCCGGGCGGCAACGGCCTCGGAGATCGTGGGCTCGTCGTCGACGACGAGAACTGTGCGGCTCATGAGAATCGACCCTAGAGGGCGCACGTGGAGGAGCCCGTCGGGAAATGTGGAGGTTCGGTGAAGGTTCGAGCAGCTCGTTTGCCGTCGCGGGGCCAGGCGGACTCGGTGGCGCGCTGAAATTAGGGTCGGCTACCCTTCCCGATGTTAGCCAACCCTTACGAAAGGCGTCTCGATGCTCATCCGACCTCTTCACCGAACCTGGGCGGTGTGCGCGATTGCGCTGACCACCGCGGGAATGCTGACTGCGTGCTCGAGTTCCGCCGACGAGGCACCGCCGACGGCCGGTGGCGCGTCCGTTTCGGCGGCGTTCCCGGTGACGATCGAGCACGCGTTCGGTGAGACCGTAGTCCCGGACGAGCCCACTCGCGTCGTGGTGGCCGGGTACACCGAGCAGGACACGGTCCTGGCACTCGGCGTGATACCCGTCGGGGTCACCGAGTGGTACGGCAACCAGCCGTACGCCACCTGGCCGTGGGCCCAGGCAGCGTTGGGCGACGCACAGCCCGAGGTGCTCTCGAACGACGACGGATTCGAGACGGAGAAGATCGCCGCACTCGAGCCCGATCTGATCATCGCCACCAACGCAGGTCTCACGGCGGAGAGCTACAGCACGCTCAGCGACATCGCGCCGACGCTCGCACAGTCCGACGCATCGACTGCCTACTTCGAACCCTGGGACATCCAGGCCGAGAAGATCGGCCGTGCACTCGGAAAGAAGTCCGAGATCGACGCATTGATCGAGGGCGTGAACCAGAAGTTCGTCGACGCTGCGGCCGCCCACCCCGAATTTGCCGGCAAGAAGGCGATCTTCCTCCAGAACGCGTTCTACGAGGGCAAGGCGATCGCGTACCAGGACGGGTTCAGCACGGACTTCCTGACGAAACTGGGCTTCGTCATCCCGGATGACATCGACGCGTACGTGCCTGCCGACGGCAGTGCGCAGGCGAGCATCCCGCTGGAGAACCTGTCGGTTCTGAACGCGGCCGACGTGTTGATCTGGGGAACCGAGGAGCCCGGCGACCGCGCACAGTTGGAGAAGGAAGCGGTGTACAACGCACTCGAGCCGGTGAAGGACGGCAACCTCGTGTTCACCGACGGTGTGACGGCAGGAGCGATCTACTTCACCAGCGTGCTCAGCCTGCCGTACGTGATCGACAAGCTCACCCCGGCACTGACCGAAGCTCTCGGGGGAACTGCCGCGACCATCACCGGCTGATTCGGCGCGACTCTACGCAGCCGAACGCTTGTCCATCCACATGGCGGTGGCGAGAACACCGAGACCGGCCACCGCCAGGCCCGAGCCGACAGCGGCGGGTGCCGTGTAGCCGAATCCGGCGGCGATCACGGCACCACCGACTGCCGCTCCGATGGCGTTGGCCAGGTTGAACGCGGCATGGTTGAGCGATGCGGCGAGCGTCTGGGCGTCCTCGGCCACGTCCATCAACCTCGTCTGCAGACCGGGTACCACCGAGGAGCCGGACGCACCGATGAGGAACACCAGCAGTAGCGCGGTGATCGGGTTGTGTGCGGCCACGACGAACACCGCAAGGAACACGGCAGTGGCGGCCAGGCCGACGAAGGTGCCCTTGAGCTGGTAACGGTCGGCGAGCCATCCGCCCGCGTAGTTTCCGGCGACCATTCCCAGGCCGTAGATCATCAGGGCGACCGGGACGAGTGCGCGGGCCAGCCCGGCGACATCGGTCAGCGTCGACGCGATGTAGGTGTACACCGCGAACATGCCGCCGAATCCGACGATGCCCACGAACAGGGTCATCCACACCTGGCTGCGGCGCAGTGCGCCGAGCTCGGTGATGGGGCTGGTGGTCGGCATCGCGTCGAGTCGCGGCATCCAGAGAACGAGCGCGGCGACGGTGAGGGCACCGATGACGGCCACGAGAGTGAACGCACTGCGCCATCCCAGCGCCTGCCCGATCCAGGTCGCCACCGGTACGCCGACGACGTTGGCGACCGAGAGTCCCATCATCACCATCGCCACGGCCTTGGCTCGTTTGCCGGGTTCGGCGAGGTGGGCAGCGACCAGGGCCGCAACACCGAAGTACGCACCGTGCGGCAGACCCGCAACGAATCGCGAGGCCACCAGCTCGTCGAAGCTCGGCGCGAACACGGTGCCGAGGTTTCCGAGGGTGAAGGCCACCATCAGCGCCAACAGCAACATCCGGCGCGGAACGCGGGCAGCCAGGGCTGCGATGGTCGGGGCACCGACGACCACACCGAGCGCGTACGCGGAGATCATGTGGCCGGCCGAGGGCTCGGAGATCCCCATCGTCGTCGCGATGTCCGGCAACAGACCCATCGACGCGAACTCCGTGGTGCCGATTCCGAAGCCGCCGATGGACAGAGCCAGCATCGCGAGCTTGCGGCGGGTGGAGTGCGGTCGGTGACTGACACTCAGGCCACTCGACACCTTGCCGCGCGCAGCGCTGACTCGGGCAAGAGCGGAATCGGTGACAGTCACAGCAATACAACCTTCGTGTGGAGATCGGGGGCAGAGGAAGCGTCCTGGAGTCGAGCCTGTGAAAGAAGGCCGACCGAAGCAGGAACGTAGCTCCGGTCAATTGTCTTCCCGAAGGTGTCCCGTTTTCGCGTCTACGAGCGGTGATAGTCCTCACCCGAGCATCTGCTCGAGTTCCGGCCGAGCCCTTGTTCCGGTGATGTGCCGTCACCCGCTAGGATATTCGCCAGGTCATGAGTGCCAGCATCGAGCCCCGGCTTGCTGGCCGGCAACCCTCCAACCGCGGTGGGGTGCCCCGGGTGAACGACCAGGCCGATCCGGTATGCGAGTGCCGTATCGACAAGCGCGGGTCCGCAGGAAGCGGACCCACTGAACCTTCGGCCCCCAGGGTCCGAAGCCTGTCAGGAGGTTCTCTCATGTGTTGCTGTACCGATACGCCCCGTAGCGCTCGACTTCTCGAGCTTCATTCGACATTCGAATCGTCTTAGACGGACTCGTCCAAAGAAAACGGAGTATCACCAGCCATGACCGATTCCACACCGGACGTCGTCGACGCCACCGGGGCCCCCACCGAGGATCCGTTCACCGATCCTGCCGCCGACTGGAGCTTCGAGACCAAGCAGATCCACTCGGGCCAGACTCCGGACGGCACCACCAAGGCTCGTGCGTTGCCGATCTACCAGACCACCTCGTACACGTTCGACAACACCGATCACGCAGCTGCCCTGTTCGGCCTGGCAGAACCCGGCAACATCTACACCCGCATCATCAACCCGACGCAGGATGTCGTCGAGCAGCGCATCGCCGCCCTCGAAGGTGGAGTCGCGGCGTTGTTGCTCGCATCGGGTCAAGCCGCCGAGACGTTCGCGATCCTCAATCTCGCGGAGGCAGGCGACCACATCGTGTCGAGCCCGCGGCTCTACGGCGGCACGTACAACCTGTTCCACTACACGCTCCCCAAGCTGGGCATCACCGTCTCGTTCGTCGACGATCCCGACGATCTCGAGCAGTGGCGTGCCGCGATCACTCCGTCGACCAAGGCGTTCTACGGCGAGTCGATCTCGAACCCGAAGAACGACATTCTCGACATCCCGGGGATCTCGGCCGTGGCCCACGAGAACGGCATCCCGCTGATCGTGGACAACACGGTGGCGACGCCGTACCTGCTGCAGCCGTTGAAGCACGGGGCCGACATCGTGGTGCACTCCGCGACGAAGTATCTCGGCGGCCACGGAACGGCGATCGCGGGCGTCATCGTGGACGGCGGGACGTTCGATTGGACGCAGGGCCGTCATCCCAACTTCACCACCGCGGATCCGAGCTACCACGGCGTCGTGTTCGCCGATCTCGGTGCGCCCGCATTCGCGCTGAAGGCACGCGTTCAACTGTTGCGCGACATCGGTGCTGCGGTCTCGCCGTTCAACGCCTTCCTCATCAGCCAGGGTCTGGAAACGTTGAGCCTTCGGATCGAGCGGCACGTGGCGAACGCACAGAAGGTTGCCGCCTTCCTCGCCGGTCGCGACGACGTCGTCTCGATCAACTACGCCGGACTCGAATCCTCGCCGTGGTACCAGCGCGGGCAGGAGTTGTTGCCGAAGGGGCAGGGCGCGATCATCGCGTTCGAGCTGAAGGGAGGCGTTGACGCGGGCAAGAAGTTCGTCAACGCACTCACTCTCCACAGCCACGTCGCTAACATCGGAGACGTGCGTTCACTCGTCATCCATCCCGCTTCCACCACCCATTCCCAGCTGACTCCGGAAGAGCAGCTGGCGTCGGGTGTCACTCCCGGCCTGGTGCGTCTCGCCGTGGGCATCGAGGGAATCGACGACATCATCGCCGACCTCGAGGTCGGATTCAGCGCGGCGGCATCTTGAGCCACAGCTGCGACACAGGCGTTCGTCCGGAGGCGGTACTTCCGTCTCCGGACGGGCGGTTGGGAACCATCGACATCGGTGGTCTCGATCTCGAGAACGGCGCTCGAATCCCCCAGGTCACCGTCGCGGTGCAACGCTGGGGCGAACTCGCCACCGACCGCAGCAACGTCGTGCTCGTCGAGCACGCCCTGACCGGGGACTCTCATGTATCCGGTCCGCCGGATGCCGATCACGCTCTGCCCGGTTGGTGGAACGGAATGGTCGGTCCCGGCTGCCCCATCGACACCGACGAGTGGTGCGTCGTGGCGACGAACGTGCTCGGCGGCTGCGGCGGGACCACGGGCCCGAGCAGCATTTCTCCCGACGGCATGCCGTACGGATCTCGCTTCCCGGACATCTCCATCCGTGATCAGGTCGCTGCCGAGGCGGCCGTGGCCGACGTACTGGGAATCGAGCGGTTCGCAGCCGTCGTCGGCGGCTCGATGGGCGGGATGCGCACTCTCGAATGGATCGTGGGCCATCCCGACCGAGTGGCGGCCGCCTTGGTCCTGGCAGTCGGCGCCAGGGCAACTGCCGACCAGATCGGTACCCAGACGACACAGATCGCCGCGATCAAGGCCGATCCAGGGTGGCTCGGCGGCAACTACCACGACACCGGCACCTCGCCGACCGCCGGACTCGGCATCGCGCGACGCATCGCGCACCTGACGTACCGGACCGAGAGCGAACTCGACAACAGGTTCGGGAACACACCGCAGAACGACGAAGACCCGTGGGCCGGCGGCAGATACTCCGCGCAGAGCTACCTGGAGCATCAGGCTGCCAAACTCGTCAACCGGTTCGACGCGGCGACGTACGTACTGCTCAGTGAGGCAATGAACCGTCACGATGTGGGCCGTGGTCGCGGCGGAGTGGCCGAAGCCCTTGCGTCCACGCCGGTTCCGACGATCGTCGGCGGAGTCGACTCCGATCGCCTGTATCCGCTTCGCCTGCAGAAGGAGATCGCTCGCGAACTCCCGCAGTGCCGTGGACTCGAAGTGATCCAGTCTCGCGACGGACACGACGGTTTCCTCACCGAGGCCGATTCGGTGGCGAAGCTGCTCGCCGAGACGATGGAGCTGGCCCGCCTCGGACGGCGCTGACACCGCCGGACAAGGTCAGTCGGTCCCCAGCGGATCGATCGACAGCGACAGAAAGACGATCGCTCCGCCGACGCAGCCCAGCGCCAGCACATCGAACACGCGACTGCGCACTTGCAGTGTGCCGACTCGTGTTTCGGGCAGGCACAGCCGCAGGACGGCCGCCAGCAGTGCGGCGCATCCGAAGATGAATGCGCCGCGCCGCCAGCGATCGGCCAGCACCAGAATCAGCGCGGCGAGGACGACGACCGAGACTGCGACGATCGGTAGATTGCGCGTGACTGCAGCGCGAAATCCTGTGTCGAGCTCCCGCCGCGCATCCTCTGGATGGTTCACGTCCGGTTCGCTCAGCTCTCGGCAGCGACGCGCTCGGCGCGTTCGACGACATTGGTGAGCAGGAAGGCCCGCGTCAGCGGGCCGACACCTCCGGGGTTGGGCGACAGGAATCCGGCCACCTCCGCGACATCGCCTGCGACGTCGCCGCGCAGTCCGTCCTCGGTGCGGGTGACCCCGACGTCGAGCACCGCAGCACCCGCCTTGACCATGTCCGCAGTGATCAACCCGGGTACTCCGGCAGCAGCGATGACGATGTCCGCGCGTGAGACCTCGGCGGCCAGATCACGAGTTCCTGTGTGGCACAACGTCACTGTTGCGTTCTCGGAACGCCTCGTGAGCAACAGGCCGATGGGTCGCCCCACCGTCACTCCGCGGCCGATGACCACCGCGTGCGCACCGTCGAGAGCAACGTCGTAGCGGCGCAGCAGGTGCACAATCCCGCGAGGTGTACACGGCAGTGCGGCATCCTTGCCCAGTACCAGCCGTCCGAGATTGATCGGGTGCAGACCGTCGGCGTCCTTGTCCGGATCGATTCGCTCGAGCGCAGCGTTCTCGTCGAGATGCTTCGGCAAGGGCAGCTGGACGATGTAGCCGGTGCATTCGGGGTTGGCATTGAGTTCGTCGATGACGGCTTCGAGATCTGCCTGGGTGATGTCCGCGGGCAGATCGCGACGAATCGAGGTGATGCCGACCTTGGCGCAGTCGTTGTGCTTGCCCCGGACGTACGCGGCCGAACCCGGATCATCGCCCACCAGCACGGTCGCCAGACCTGGGGTGATGCCCTTCTCACGCAGCGTTGCCACGCGGGCGGTGAGATCGACGAATATCTCGTCACGGGTCGCTTTGCCATCGAGAATCGTTGCAGTCACCCGGTCATTGTTCCAGGTTCGGCGTCAGCAGCGGCGCACCGGTCCGATCACCACCGTCAACCCTCGACGACGAGCCCATGAGCTGCCGCATAGGCCACCGCCTGCATCAGCTCGATCTTCGCGTTGCGCACGCTCGCGCTCACCCACAGAGATGCGTCGGCGACGGCTCCACGAAGATCCGCCTCGTCGAACTTCGCATCGATTGCCCTGGCACCCGAGAAATCGACCGAGCGCACGGTTGCCTTCCGGAAGTCTGCGAACACGAGGTTCGCTTCCCGCATCCGGCACCCCGTCAGATCGAGGCCGCGAAGGTCCGCGTTGCCCAGCGATGCGAGGGTGAAGTCGACTTCGTCGTAGGTCGCTGGACGCATGCGACTGTCGACGAACACGGAGCCCATCATGGTCGAATGGCGAAAAGTGCTGTGCTGCAGATTGGTCCGAGTGAAAGTGCACGATCGAAATGCAGAGTTCGTATGAACCGATTCGGTCAGGTCGGTACCGGTGAAGTCGCATTCGGAGAACACCACCGAGTCGGTTCGGACGCCGCTCATGTCCGCGTCGCGAAAGGTACATCGAACGAACTGCCTGCCGGTCCACTCCTGCCCGTCGAGCCGCGTGTCGGAAAAATCCTCACCGATCGTCTGTTCGTCGTCCACCTGCCCCATACTTCCCGGGCTCGTGATGGCAGAGTGAACCGGGTGTTTCGACTCATGTTCTTCGAGCCCCGCATTCCACAGAACACCGGCAACGCAATACGCCTGGTCGCCGGGACCGGCTGCGAACTGCATCTGGTGGGCCCGCTCGGCTTCGACATGTCCGAGCCGAAACTCAAGCGGGCAGGCTTGGATTACCACGATCTGGCCTCGGTGACGGTGCACGCGGACCTGCCCTCGGCCTGGTCGGCGCTCGCACCGACTCGCGTGTTCGCCTACACCGCGCACGCTTCCCGGTCCTACGCGGACGTCGCGTACGAACCCGGCGACGTCCTCCTGTTCGGACCGGAACCCACAGGATTGCCCGACGACGTCCTGGACGACCCACACGTGACCGATCGACTCCGTATTCCGATGATTCCGGGCCGCCGATCGTTGAATCTGGCGAACGCGGCAGCAGTGACGATGTACGAAGCATGGCGGCAACACGGGTACGAAGGCAGCGTCTGACGGGACTGCGTCGGAACGCGCGCTGACCGGGACAGCCGGCGACGCCGTACTCGCGGCCGACCGACCGTGTTGCCGACCCGGATGCGGTTGTCGGGATGCCGGTGCACGACCTGCACCACTCCGTAGAACTCTCCGACGGAGGCGAACGGCTGCCTTCGGTATCGGCGGTGAAACTCATTGTGAGCGTCGACAAATCGTCGGCGACAATCGGCAGCTGCCCGGTAACGATTTTCTTTCGTTCGCCCGGCATCCAGGATTGCTGCCGCTCGGAGCCCCCAGCCACCTCGGGCACGAGCAAGAGATCTATTCGATGCACGCGAATATCAAGTGATGGAACAGAATTCGCCACATCGGACACCGAGCACGATGGCGACGTGAACATGCCTCGGACGGTCCCAACCGCGGCAGCCGGGGTGCGCGAAACCGGACTTCTACGGCGATCCGTCACCGGATGCCTGCGGCACCGTTACACAAACTGCGCCTGCTTGCTGCCATGGACTGGCGGGGCGGGGTACCGTGTGCCGCACCGGCCCGTTTTCGCTCGTGAAGGAGCTTTCTTTTGTTCTCTGTTTCCCTGCCCCGTTTCTCGTCCGCCAACTCCTCCTCCGCGCGCACATCCAGTCGGTTCTCCAGTCGAATTGCCCGCACCGCAGCAATATTCGCCATGGGCTCGGGATTGACGGTCGCCGCCCTGTCGGGCACGGCCACTGCGTCGGCAGCCCCCGTCAACTGCGTGTCTCCGCCTTCGGCCAACGACATCCAGGTCGACGACACCGCGAGCTGCGGAGCGACCTCGAACGGCACCGGACGGGCCACCGCAGGTGCTGCCGACAGTGGCACCGCAGTCAGCGTCAACGACGGCCCCGGCGCGACGACCACGTACGCCAACGGATACGGCGTCGCCCTCGGAGCGAGCAAGAATGCGGGCACTGCCTACGCACTGGCACTCGGTGGCGGAATCGCGCACTCGTGGGCCGATGCCGGGCAGACAACCCTCGCAGTCGCCGGGTGGGGATCCGGCGCTACCTCGGAGGCTCAGGGCGTCGATTGTGTGGGACCCCTGTCTCTGGCACTGAACCTCACGAGCGGCCAGTTCTGCGTCCTCGGTAGCTGATTGCCCGGTTCCACAACAGATATTCAGTCGAACGGAGCCGATTACCCCGACACGAACTCGTCGAGGTAATCGGCTCCGCCGACATATACGGTGTGGCCGGACTTCTCGATCGGCGTGACGACAGCCCGTACACCGGCCGATCACCGCCTTCGGGCATACAAGTCGGCACTCCCCAACCGCCCTTCCGTTTCTTGTCGGTGGCCCGGGTTAGTCTTCTTTCGGTTCGAACGCACGTTCTGAAATGCTGCTCACCGGGGGGTGAAAGATGGGTGCACTGCCAGCTGTGTCACTGGAGGCGTTGACCGCTGCCGCGCGTGCGGAGAATCGGCAGGCCGCCCGCAAGATCACCGCCTGCTACGAGGTCCATCGGAGCTGGATCACCCACGACGCCGAACACAAGCATTACAGCCGGTACGGGCGCACCGAAATGGCCGTCGCGTTGGGGTGCTCGGCGACGGTCGCCGAATCGTATATCTCGGTCGGCGTCGCCCTGCACACCCGACTCCCATTG
>NZ_NOZC01000016.1:0-89924 GCF_002258545.1 Rhodococcus sp. 05-2255-3B1
CTGGGCGAGCGGTGCCTAAACTGTTGTAACAGCCAAACCGGGGAGGAAGTGTCACCGTTTCCGAACACTGCAACTTTGAATATCGACACTCCGCCAGTCACCCGACCGAACCAGTGAGCGGCGACGGGACGACAGGGGTAGATGCTGACCACGACGACCGCCCTTGTCCGATACGTGCATCGGACATCACGAACACGTCGATACCGAGGCGGGATCGGCACACGTGGTCACTGTTCGAGGACTGGTGCACCGCCCATGGCGAACCCCCATTGGCGGCCTCTCCTGAGTCACTTGCTCGGTTCCTGTATGCGCACCCCGCCGCGCCGACGACCCAACGCCGCCGGATCGCGGTGATCGACTCCGCTCATCATCGGCATCTATTACCTCCTCCAGGGCGCGCTGAGACCGTCCGGGCTGCGCTGGATGGGGCCCGCACGTCGCGCCTGCAGGAGGTGGCAGCCGTGATCGGCGGAATCATCGCCCGACTCCCCGAATACGGTTGGCCGTCAGCGTTGTTCGCGCGCAGAGACGCGCTGATCCTCATGCTCGCTACGACAGGTCTGCCGTACACGCAGATCGCGGCCCTGCGGGCATGCGATGTCACCGCCGATGCGGGTCTCGACGCCCTTCGCATCGAGACAGGCCGCGGCGTTCATACCCTCACCTCCCTCGCGCTGGCGGGGACGGGCATTTCTCCGCGCACGGTGTACCAGCGCTGGTGTGAGGTGCTCGGCCATCAGGCCCGGTATCCGAGCACCCGAATGCTCGCCGACGCTTTCGATGCCGTGGACGGCACCGGGCTCGGCGGATACGACCGGTATTTCGACCCGGCCGGTCAACATCCGCTGTCGACTGCGATCGACCGGTGGGGCCACACCCCGTTGGCTGCGACTCCGCTGACCGCCCGCGCGGTAGCGGGCATCGTGCGAATGCACTGGGACGGAAGGGCACCCACCCACCTGCAGCCCACTGCGCGGTCACAACAGCCGGAGCAGAGCACTGCACCGGATCCAGTACCGCGGGTCGTGCTCGACCCCGGCTACTACGAACGCGGAACGCTTGCGCGTAGACACGCCCACGGTCTTCTCGATGACCTGGACTCTGTCCTGGCCGATGTCGAAACCCGCGCGGACAGCCTGTTGGAAGCACTCGTCGACTTTCTCGCATCGGAGACCACACGCGTGCCGACCGACACCGTCGAGTGACTAGTGGTTGGTACTCCGGTTTGCACACACTCTTCTTCTCATGGCACGGAGGCGGCGACGTCTCCGTCATCTCCGAGACGAAGATCGATCAGGTTGCGGACGAACGGAGGCATCGATCTCGACCCCGTTCTGCGGGGTCTACGTCGAAACCGGGTCGTCTGAGAGTCGGGGATTTCGGAAATCTTTCGGAGAGCGTCCGGTCCAGCGTTTGAAGGCGTGAGAGAAGTTGGCGAGGTCGCTGTATCCGAGTTCGGTAGCGATCTCGCTGACCGAAACCGATCGGTCGAGGAGCCGTAGCATCGCGCGCTCGTACAGCAGCGAGTGGCGCACCTTGCTATAGGTGGTTCCTTCTTCGGCAAGCCGCCGTTTCAACGTGCTACTCGACATCGACAATGCTTGTGCAACATCATGGTTGGTTCGCTGTCCGAGGTCCTTTTCCAACTGTTGCCTCACCTTCTCGGCGGATGACATGGACCCACTCCGCTGGGCGAGTGTTCGCTGCAGATCAGCGATAGCGAGACGATATGCGAGGGGGTCCGAGAAGCGACAAGCCTTGTTGAGGGTCTCCTCGGGTACGTGGACGAAGGAAATCGGAGCGTCGAAGAACCGGCGATTCGCCCCCGGACCTTCGTCGTGGCTCACCTCGGCCGGCTCCGGCCAGCTCAGATGGAGTGTCACCGGCGATATGTCACCGGCGAGCATGTCCAGCAGTCGTAGTAACGCCGACCCACCGTAGGTGATGACCAAGCAGTCCAGTGCGGAATCGCCTGTGTGCGCAGTGAGCCCGACGATCAGACCGTAGTCGCCGGTGTGGAACTGCGACTTCAACGCCGTGGAGATCAATGGTAGGTATGTCAGGAGGTCGACGATCTCGGCGACCGAACCAGCGCTGATCAAAGGTGAACTCAGAGGCCCGAACGATGTCAACTGGGCCTGCTCGGCAAACGCAAATCCGAGTCGAGTGGCCTGGGCGATATCGAGTTCGGGATAGACCTCCCGAAACCACCGTATCGGTGCCTGAACGTCATGCTGAATGAGCGTCGCTTCACTGGTTCCTTCGCGGTGCATGATCACACGAAGCCGCGCGGCGGCGTCAGGGTCGAGTGCGCGGCGTTCGAGCAACTGAACGAACGCAAGCGGTGGCACGCCCTCGTCGCTCAGCTTCACGGTGACCCCTTTGACCCGAATTCACAAGTTTATGACTCCACCGAACATAGCCGTCACCCGCGTTTGCGACGACACTTTCGTCAATCACGCCGGAAAACGAGGAGTTGACATGGCAGCTGTAATTTTCGTCGCCCACGATGGTGAGAAGCACGAGGCGGCTCTGGTCGAAGGTCGCTCGCTGATGCAGATTGCAACCGACAATGCTGTGCCGGGGATCGATGGAGACTGTGGGGGCGAAACGGCCTGTGGCACCTGCCATGTGATCGTCGACCCGCAGTGGTCAGGAGAGGTGGGTCTGTCCGGCGCCGACGAGGAGGAGATGCTGGCGATGAACCCCGAGCGTGAACCCACGTCTCGGTTGTCGTGCCAGATGGTGGCCTCGGAAGCGTGGGATGGCCTGATCGTTCGAACACCTGAATTCCAATTGTGATGTGCGAAAGGCAGGCACGACAGCATGAAAGTTTCTGAGTCGATCGCCGACAAGGTCCAGTCGACCATCCCGATAGGGCTGCAGATCCAGGGCGCTCATTTGTACGACAAGACCCGACGGTGGGTGACTGGCACGAATGGCAAGAAGATCTTCGTCGAAAGTCCCATCCCACCGGTCGAGGATGTCGAGCTCGCCGACATCGACCTCAGTAACCCCTTTCTTTACAGACAAGGGCGGTGGCAGTCGTACTTCGAGCGCGTGCGGAACGAGGCACCGGTGCACTACCAACCCAATAGTCCGTTCGGCCCGTTCTGGTCGGTCACGCGCCATGCCGATATCGTGGCCGTCGACAAGAATCACGCTGTGTTCTCGGCCGAACCGTTCATCGTCATCGGCGTTCCGCCCCGGTTTCTCGATATCGAGATGTTCATCGCGATGGACCCACCACGCCACGACAAGCAGCGCGCTGCCGTCCAGGGGGTTGTCGCACCGAAGAACCTCCGGGAGATGGAGGGACTGATCCGATCGCGCGTACGGGAGGTATTGGACGACCTCCCCTTGAACGAGCCGTTCGACTGGGTGCAGAATGTCTCGATCGAGTTGACAGCTCGGATGCTCGCAACTCTTCTGGATTTCCCCTACGAACAACGCCGCAAACTCGTCTACTGGTCCGATTTGGCAACCTCGATGGAGCAAGCCAACGGTGGGCCCTCGGACAACGACGAGGTGTTCGAAGGCATGCGTGACATGGCCCGTGGCCTCAGCGCTCTCTGGCATGACAAAGCAGCCAGGAGGTCTGCAGGGGAAGAGTCCGGTTTCGATCTGATCACCATGTTGCAGAGCAACGAGGACACCAAGGATCTGATCGATCGTCCGATGGAATTTCTGGGCAACCTCGTCCTGCTGATCGTCGGTGGCAACGACACCACGCGAAACTCGATGAGCGGTGGCGTTCTTGCGTTGAACCAATTCCCCGACCAGTTCGAGAAATTGAAGGCCAATCCCGATTTGATCCCCAACATGAACTCGGAAATCATCCGATGGCAAACACCCTTGGCGTACATGCGCCGAATCGCCAAAGCCGACACCGTTCTGAACGGACAATTCATCCGCAAGGGTGACAAATTGGTGATGTGGTATGCCTCGGGTAACCGCGACGAACGCGTTTTCGAGAATCCTGATGATTTCATCATCGATCGTGCCAATGCGCGCAATCACATCGCGTTCGGATTCGGTGTGCACCGGTGTATGGGCAATCGGCTGGCCGAAATGCAGCTGCGGATTCTGTGGGAGGAGTTGCTTCCCCGCTTCGAGAACATCGAGGTCGTCGGCGACCCCGAGTATGTTCAGTCGAATTTCGTGCGGGGCATCAGCAAGATGATGGTGCGCCTGACGCCTACTTCCAGCGCATGACATCGCAACGGGCGATCATCGTCGGCGCAAGCCATGCTGGGGCACAACTGGCAGCTAGTTTGCGCCAAGAAGGTTGGACAGGCGACATCGTCCTCATCGGTAACGAGTCTGCCGCTCCCTATCAACGCCCCCCGCTGTCGAAGGCATACCTGGCGGGCAAATGCGTACTCGATGATATCGCCATTCGCAGCACGGACTTCTACTCCAAGCAAGGTATTCAGCTCCTGAACGCGCAGGTGGAGACCATCGTTCGGTCGGAAGGCAACGTCGTTCTCGACACCGGGGAGAAGCTGGCCTACGACAAGCTCGCGCTGTGCACGGGAGCCCGCCCTCGTCGGCTCACCGTTCCCGGGGCCGATCTCCACGGGGTCTACTACCTGCGCACCGCAGCGGACGTCGAGAGGATCCGTATGGCCACCGGCCCTGGCCAGCGGGTGGTGATCGTCGGAGGCGGCTACATCGGACTCGAGACAGCGGCATCGCTGCGCGCACTGGGCGTACAGGTCACAGTCCTCGAGGCAACTGGGCGTGTGCTCGAGCGGGTCACTGCTCCCGAGGTATCGACGTTCTTCGAGCGGATACATCGCGAACAGGGAGTCGACATCAGAACGAACGCGATGGTTCAGGGCCTGTCCGGTGACCGTGAGGTTCGTGAAATCACCTTGGCCAGCGGAGAATCGATCCCCGCAGATCTGGTCATCGTCGGTGTCGGCGTCGAGCCGAACACCGACCTCGCCGCCGATGCGGGTCTTGTCATCGACAACGGCATCGTGATCGACGATCACACTCGGACCAACGACCCCGACATCATGGCGGCGGGGGACTGCGCGAGCCACGACATGGCCCGTTACGGCCGTCGACTACGGTTGGAGTCCGTCTCGAGCGCAGGAGAGCAGGCCAAAGTCGCTGCGTCGACCGCCTGCGGGAAGTCCAGAAAAATCGAAGCGTTGCCGTGGTTCTGGTCGGATCAGTATCACTTCAAGCTGCAGATCGCCGGCCTCAACACTGGATACGACGAAGTGGTTCTCAGCGGTGACCCCACCCGCGACAGTGATTTCAGTTGCTTCTATCTCCAGGCCGGTGAGCTCATTGCCGCCGACTGCATAGGTCGCCCGCGCGAGTTCATGTACAGCAAACGGGTGATCGCCCAGCGACTCCCCGTCCAACGCGAAGACCTGATGCTCGGCGGACTCGCGCGCAACTGACCGATCCTTCGGTCGTTGTGCACACAACAGCAACCGGTTTGCTCAGAGAAGGGAACATCAGCGATGACCATGACAGACCGCCCGCCCGGAGCACATACTACGCAGCCACCACACGCATACCTGGGAGCAACGGACTTCCTCGACATCGAGCACGAATCCGTGCGGGCGTTCACCGCCGCGGCAATCGGAGATGCGAGCAGCGACCGTGACAAGGCCAGACGCCTCTTCGCCGCCGTCCGCGACCGAATCTGGTACGACCCATACACCGTGTCGGACGATCCGGCCCACTATCGAGCGAGCTTCGTCCTCGAGGCCGGGCGCGCTTACTGCGTCCCGAAGGCGGTGCTGTTGACCGCAGTGTGCCGGGCGGCGGGTATCCCAGCACTGCTCGGCTTCGCCGACGTCCGAAATCACCTGCAGACCGAGACGTTGCGCACGCTGATGGGCGGCACCGACCTGTTCGTCTACCACGGCTACAGTCGCCTCTACATCGAGGGCCGGTGGTTGAAGGCCACGCCGGCATTCAATGTCGAGTTGTGCGCTCGTTTCGGCGTGCCGCCAGTGGAATTCGACGGCGATCGCGATGCTCTCATGCATGCCTTCACCGCAGACGGAGCCCAGCACATGGAGTATGTCCGCGAACGAGGAGTCTTCGACGACCTACCCTTGAACGCGATCTTGACGGTGCTTCGGCACTCCTACGGCCCCACGATCTTCACGGGCGCTCACCCACTCGATGATGTTTTCACCGGCCGCACCCGGCCGGACGAAACTCCCGGGGATCGAAACCTTCCGCGGGAGTCTCGATGAACACAAGCGGTGAGAACATACGTCTTGAACCCCGTATCGCGGCCGACTGCCGATCGGTCGGAGCTCTCTCCGCGAACAACCACGGCGTGACCACTCGGACTACCTCGGACACCTTCGAATCGGGTGAGCCGATACCTGCTGGCAGAGCTGTGCCGTATGACTGTCTCGTCGGCGCGGCCGTGTTGAGGCCGACACCGGAAGTTACACCGAACAGACGAGACTCGCTCTGCCGCTGGAATTGCGGCTGCGGGCGATGAACGACCGATCCGAACGCCTCCCCGGGCACGAGACGCCGCGCGATACCCATATCCCTCTTTCGTGTGCGCAGCCACCACCGCGAGAGCGGCCCGAACGGCGTCTACCGATGTCTCTTATCTATGCAAGGAGCGCAGCAGATGACAAACAACGCACCTCACACCCCCGCCAGGACCGTAGCGATCACAGGTGGAGCTCGAGGCATCGGCTATCAGACAGCGAAGGAGTTGATTCGACGAGGCCACCGGGTCGCCATCGGCGACATCGACGAGGCACGTGCGAAGGAGGCCGCCGCCGAACTCGGGGTGAAGGTCGTCACCCGACTCGACGTCACCGAACCTGACTCGTTCACAACGTTTCTGGACCTGGTCGAACGTGAACTCGGACCCCTCGACATCCTGATCAACAACGCGGGCATCATGCCTACCGGCCACGCCCACGAAGAGGACGATGCAATAACCCGGAGGCAAGTCGAGATCAACGTCCTGGGTGTCATCTTCGGGACCAAACTGGCTCTTCAGCGAATGCTGCCACGCCGCACCGGACACATCATCAACACTGCGTCATTGGCCGGCGAGCTCGCGGTACCTGGTTTGGCGACCTACTGCGCTACCAAGTTCGCAGTCATCGGATTCACAGAGGCCGCACGACTGGAGTACCGCAAGTCAGGGGTTCGACTGTCCACAGTCCGCCCGACGTTAACCAACACCGAACTCGTCGCCGGAACCGCCGGCGCAAAGGGATTACGCAACGCCGAGCCGGAGGAAATCGCCCGCGCGACAGCAGATCTGATCGAGAATCCACGCCCCTTCGTCCGCGTCACCCGTCTCGCAGGCGCAATGGTCGCGGCGGTGAAATTCGTCCCCCGGCGGCTGGCGACCGGACTGGGTGCGGCCCTGAACACAGATTCGGTGTTCCTCGCGGACGTCGACATGACTGCTCGCCGAACGTATCTCGACAGAATCCAGAACAGCTGAGCATGCCGACACGCGCGCTCGACCAACCACCCGAAAGGCAGCCACAGTGCCCCACACGACTCTGATCGAGAACTATCCCCACCGGATGGGAGGGCACTGCGGGTCAGGTGCAATGCGAGACCTTCTCCATTGGCACGGTCTGGGATGGGACGGACCACCCGACGAGGGGTTGGTGTTCGCACTGGGTGGTGATCTCGGTTTGTCCTACCTGCGATCGGACGACCTGGTCCCACCGATGTACCTGGTCGGCCGCGGTGCCGACTTCGAGATCGACTTACCGCGCAGGCTCGGCGGACAAGTCGAGGTTCTCACGACCGACGATCCCGGTGAGGGATGGTCATGGGTTCGCGACGACATCGATGCGGGACGACCCAGTCTGGTCTGGGCCGATATCGCTGAGCTGCCCTACTTACGGGTGAAACTGCAGATGAGTCGCCACGACATCGTGGTGATCGGCTACGACGAGATCGGGGGGACTGCCTCGGTCGTCGACAACGATCGGGCCGACGTGCAGAAGATCCCGCTCGACGCGCTGGCTCGGGCGCGATCTTCCACCTCGTTCCCGCAACCGACACGTCACTGCACGTACCGAATCACGTGGCCGCAGACACTGCCGCCCGTGTCGACTGCCGCGGCCGCGGCCTTCGCCCGATCCGCCGCCAGCATGCACGCCCCATCGACACCGGGAATAGCCGACCACATACCAGCAGCCGGTGCCGACGGTTTGGCCGCGGTCGACCAGCTGGCAACCGACGTCAAGAGCTGGGTCGACCTTCCGCCCGATGACCTCGAGACGCTGCTGTTCAGTCTCGGTATCTTCATCGAAAAGGCCGGAACCGGAGGCGGGCTCTTTCGTCGGCTTCTCGCCGACGGCTGTACCGAGATTGCACGTCTGACCGGTGATCCCGCTACCGCAGACCTCGCGGTGGCCGCCGATCACTGCGCCCAGGCCTGGACCGAAACTGCCCGCGCCGGAACACAACGCGGTCTCGATGTACGAACACGCGCAGCTGCGGTGGCCGTGTCGGCTGCCAGACTGTCGGAACTCGAGCTGATCCTGGTGGAGTCCCTGGAGTCTGCTTCACGCTCGCTGTCCGCCATCACGAGATGATGCCCACCGTCGTTCGATGGCGCGCGGTACACGGGGCGCATCGCACTGTGCTGCAGCTGTCGTCGCCGACACCGTACGCCCTGGCGACCTCACTGATCGGCTTGGAAGAGTCGATGACCTCTCGGCACAGTTCGTCTTTGAACTCGGTGCTGAAAGATCGACGCGATCTGCTCATGCTTGTAGATCCCTATTCCAAGCGGGTCTAGTGTCCGAATCCCTGGGCCGATCAGATCACGACGCCAGCCACTGGGCTGCGGGGTGGATGACCCTCATCTGCAACCTCGCCGACGTTTTCAACGCTCGACGAGGCGACCTTGGCAGGTCCCCGATAAGTCGGGCCACCGTGTTCTAGATCCATGGTGTAGTTGATTCAGCGACCTCGCAGCCCTCGACCGGTTGGTGGTTGTGGGTGCATCGGGCAGCGTACGCCCCCGCAAGCGGGAGGGACCCCCAGGGCGGCGTGAGGTATCCGAGTGATGAGTGCCGGTGTCGATGGTTGTGGTGGTCTTTGAAGTCCTCGATCACCACCCTCGCTTCGAGCAAGCTCGTCCAGTGATTGCGGTTGAGGCCCTCCGTAGTCGATTGTTGACGGATTCGATGTGTCCGTTGTTCCACGGCGTCCCCGGCTGGATGTAGGAGATACCGACACGGTCGCGCAGAAATGTTGCAGCACATGGGAAATGAACTCCGGACCGTTGTCCGTCCGCAGCACTTGCGGCGGCCCGTCCCACAGCACGAACGTCTTGTCGAGCTCGCCGGTCAGCCGCTGTGCGGTGATCGACCGCTCTACGATATTCAAGAGGGACTGCCGGGTGTGTTCGTCGATCATCGACGCGATCTTGATCGCCTTACCATCGACGGTCGAATCGAACTGAGAGTCCTTAGCCCACAACACTTTCGGGGCATCGGCTTCGACCTGCGGTCATGAACTGATGCCGGCGCGTTTGCGGGGATGGTAGATTCGAACCTGCAGACCCTCCTTCCAGAGCCGGTGGACCTTCTTCTTGTTCACCGACAAGCCCCTCGTCGTGCCTCAGATGCGCCCAGGCGCGGCGGAAGCCGTGCAGTGGATGCGAGCCTGCGTACGTCCGCAACGCGGCCCTCAGGGCTGCGTCGGCGATCGGTGTTCGTGCGTAGGTGGAGCGGGTAAGCCCAACAGCTTCGCACGCCCAGTCGTTTCGACAGACTCATGGTGTACACGAGCATGTCGACAGCGCTGCGCTTGGCGGCTGGGCTCAGAATCTTCCCTTTCGCTACCTCCCGCAGTGCATCTTTCTCCAGCTCGGCCTTGGCGAGCAACCGTTTGAGCTTGCCGTTCTGCTCGCGCAACTCTTTGAGTTCCTTCGCGGCATCGGTGTCCATCCCGCCGTACTGACGCCGCCAGTTGTACAACGTCGCCGCCGACACCTCGAGCGCCGCCGCGATCTCCTCCTGCGTCTTGCCCGCAGCGGTCAGTTCGTCGGCACTGCGCAGCTTGCGCACGATGCCCTCGGCAGAGTTGCGTTTCCGTCCAGCCATGTTTTCCATCGTCCTATCCGCCCAGCTCATGGGCAACAAGGCTCTAAATCGAGATGGCTCCGTTCACTTGGGGACACGCCAACCTGTCAGCTGATTAATCCGACGGAAGGGGCTGTTGCATTTTGATAGTGGGGCGTCTCGAGTGTCGAGGCGCCCCATTGTCGGTGGTGCGGGACAATGTGTTGGTGGCGAAGGGTTATCGACCGGTCGATCGTGATCAGCAATTTCTGATTCCACCGGACATGCGCGAATGGTTACCACCGTCGCATCCGGTGTGGATGCTGATCGACATCGTCGACACCCATCTGGACACCTCTGTCTTTCATGCCGGACGACGCACCGGTGGGGTCGGCCGCGCCGGATACGACCCGGACATGCTGCTCACGCTGCTTATCTGGGCCTGGTCGAAAGGGATGCGGTCCTCACGTCAGATCGAATCCGCGTGCACCGATGTGGTGTCCTACCGGGTCATCTGCGCCGGCGATGCCCCCGATCACGCGACGATCTCCCGGTTCCGTAAAGACAACCACGCGGCCTGCGAGTCGCTGTTCGCACAGGTATTGACGTTGGCAGCGCGGGTCGGTTTGGGGTCGTTGGGGACCATCGCTCTCGATGGGGTCAAGATCGCCTCGAACGCCTCCATCGGAGCCAACCGCAGCGCGGACGGATTGAAGGCCGCCGCCGACGCCGAGGCGGCGAAAGCTGCTCAGGCTCGGGCACGTGAGATCGCTGTCGCCGCGGCCCGTGCGCACGCCGAGGTCGATGCTGCCGAGGACGAACTCTACGGCGAGGACGATCCCGGACCGGGTCGGGTTCCTGCCGAGTTGGCCGATCCGACGTCGCGATCGAAGCGGATCGCGGAGGCGTTGGCGCAGATCGAAGCCGAAGACGATGCCCGCGAGAAGGCTGCGAGGACCGCTGCCGAGGGTCATCTCGAGCGTCTCGACGCCGGGCAGTCACCGGCGGGTCGGGTGCCGCTTGCCGCGCAGGTAGCTGCTGCTCACCGGCGTCTTGCACGGGAAATCGCACGACACGAGGCCACCGAGGCACGGTACCGGCAGCGAGCCGATGCTGCTGCGCGTCGCGGTGGGAAACCGAAAGGCAAAGTTCCGGTTCCGGTCGAGAACCATCACCGCGTGATCGCCGCACGCACCTCGTTGTCGAAGGCGGTCGCCGAGCACAGTGCTCCGGAGCGCAAAACGCCAACGGTATTGCGGCGCAACATCACCGATCCGGATTCTCGGATGCAGCCGCTGCGAGGTGGTGGCTGGGTGCAGGGCTACAACTGCCAAGCGTTCACCGCCGAGGACGGCATCATCATCGCCACCGGCGTCGGTGCCAGCCCTTCCGATGTCACCTACTACGAGAAGATGGTCGACAAAGCGGTCGCTGCGGCGGCAGTGATCGCCGACCACGCACCACCGCAGGCCGAGCCGCCGTCGATCGGGATCATGCTCTTCGATGCCGGCTATTGCTCGATCGAGAACCTCGATGCACCGGGTCCGGACCGGTTGATCGCCACCGGAAAATCGCGGACACTCGAAGCCGCCGCTGCCGCGGCCGTAGCGACGCCGGTATCGGATCCTGCACCAGCACAGGGTAATTCGATTGCCAGGATGGCCGAACGATTGGCCACCCCGGAGGGAATCGCAACGTACCGCAAACGGTCTCACATCGCCGAGACACCGTTCGGACATGCCAAACACAACCTCGGTTTCCGGCGATTCACCAGCCGCGGCCTCGACCGAGCGACCAGTGAATGGTCCTTCCATGCCGCGGTGCACAACATCGGCAAGATTCTCACCCACCTGACCGCCGCACCCAACGTAGCGCTGGCCTGACCGAGCGGAACAGAGCACCCCAGAGCCGAAAAAGAGGTGACCCGGGCATCGAACCCGAGCCACCCCTTCGGAACGAAGAACTACCGCTCACTCAAAATGCGACATCCCGGGAAGTTCCCGAAACCATGTATCAGGTACTGCACGTACCTGATACTGTGCGAACAACCTTATCGCGACGAGCTGCGCAGACAGAAGAGGAGACCGGTATCTATACAGAAATTGCTGGTCGAGCGACAGCCAGTCTTGTGACCTTTGGAAATTCGATTGCCCTCGCCGGCCAGGCACTGCGGTGGGCCGTGCGCGATATTGTCACCGGACGGTTTCCGTTTCGGGAGTTTGTCACACAGACGTGGTTCGTCATCACCGTAACGACGTTGCCAGCGATCCTGGTCGCGATTCCGTTTGGCGTCATCGTCTCGGTGCAGGTCGGAAGTCTAACCCAGCAGGTCGGGGCCACATCTATCGCCGGAGCCGCCGGTGGACTCGGGATCATTCAGCAGGGGGCACCGATCGTCACCGCGCTCCTGCTCGGTGGTGCGGCAGGGTCGGCCATCGCCTCTGACCTTGGCGCACGCACCGTCCGTGAAGAAATCGATGCCATGGAGACGCTCGGACTAAATTCGACACGTCGACTCGTCGCACCTCGATTCGTCGCGGTTCTCATCGTCGCTCCGATGTTATGCATGCTCATCGTGTTTACCGGTCTCGTGGCTGGCTACATCCTTAGCGTCAACGTCCAGGGCATCACGCCGGGGAGCTACGTCGCATCGTTCGCATCGTTCGCATCATCGGCGGACATCCTTGTAGCGCTGATCAAGTCAGTGGTGTTCGGTCTCGTGGTCGTGACAATCGCGTGTCATCGGGGCCTGTCCACGAAAGGTGGCCCCAAAGGTGTGGCTACATCTGTCAACGCCACCGTGGTCCTAGGGGTGGTGGCGTGCTTCGTCATCAACGTGTTCATCACCCAACTGACCATCATGTTCGTCCCGCAGACCATCGGATGACGGAGAACACGTGACCGCAGTACCATCCACCCGTTATACTTTGGTTACTCGTCCGATCGTGCGTGCTGTGACACCCCTCGCTGAGGTCCCCGCGCAGCTCGGGCACATTACAACATTCACCATCGACACCGTCGCCGGAATTCGGCACGTCGCAACCACCTATCGACGACAGACGTTTTTATTCATACAGGAGTTTGCCTGGGGACGAGGCGCTGTACTGGTCGGCGGGGGTACCGCGATCGTGCTTGTGATTCTCGGAATGGCTGTCGGGGCGTCCATCGGCATCCAGGGCTACGCCTCGCTAGACCTGGTCGGGATGGGGTCTCTTACGGGATTCATTTCGTCATACGCCAACACTCGAGAGTTGGCACCGATGATCGCCGCGATCGGCTTCGCAGCCCAGGCCGGCTGTCGCCTCACTGCGGAAATAGGTTCGATGCGTATCGCCGAAGAGATCGATGCGCTCGAGTCGATGGCGGTGCGGCCGATTCCGTACATCGTCAGCACGCGTGTAGTCGCGGCGATCACTACCATCATCCCCCTCTACATCGTAACGCTGATACTCAGTTTCGGCGCGGCCAAGCTGGTCGTCATCCTTCTACACGGCCAGTCGGCTGGCACCTATGACTTCTATTTCGATGCGTTCCTCAAACCGCAGGATTTGGCTTTCTCAGTCATCAAGGTCCTCGTTTTCGTGGTGTCGGTCGTCATCATCCACAGCTACCAGGGTTACTACGCCAGCGGCGGGGCAGAAGGCGTCGGCCGCGCGTCTGGTCGAGCGATCCGCAGCAGTCTCATCATCATCGTCGTGGAGGACATGATCTTAACCCTGTTGATGTGGGGTTTCGATTCGGGCGTCCAGATTTCGGGCTAGGAGTTCAAGTGGCTGTATTTCAAGATCCATCAGGACGCGCGCCCTCACTGGCGAACTTGACCCTGCGCGGGATCGGGGTTCTCGTCGTAGTGACGGTTGCCGGCTATCTTCTGGCGGGCAACGCGACCGGAAAATATGAAGACAACACGACAGTGACGATCACCACCGACGCGGTTGGTGACGGGTTGAAGGGCGGATCGGAGGTGAAGTATCGGGGCTTCACGGTGGGCAAGGTGTCCTCGGTGTCGGGGCGCGACCAAAGTGTAAATGTGAAAATCGAGCTCACCGGAGTGAACGACGACATCCGGTTGCGTCAGGGCATGGCCGTGAATTACACGTCCGCCAGCGCGCTGGGGCCGACGGCACTGGAGATTGTGGACCCCGGGCGGGGAGTCCTCATCCGTGATGGCGGCAGCGTCTATGTGAGCAAGCTGCAGTCCGAACACACTTCGGTATCGACCCTGATTCGAAAACTCTCGAAGCTGGTCGATGCTCTCGATCAGCCGGCGTTCAATTCTGTGGTGAAGTTTGTCGTCGATGATTCCCAAACGTTTGCCGATGCCGGCCAGCTCATGTTCCAGATCGCGCAGCTCACTCGGGACGTTCAACAGCGGCCAGTGGGCCAGGATTTGGCGATCGCGGCAGACCTGTCCCAGGGCGTTGCCGACTTCATGACGCCGTTCGTTCCGGGCATCCTCATAAACGTCGACGTCGCTGACTTCTTCGCCACCGACGAGGCCATCAAACAGGCCACAGGCAACCTCAACAGCACCGGCGAGGTTCTGTTCGGGGGACTGGGAGGACTGTTGAGCGAAAACTACCCGGCGTTGAGTTCGGTACTGGACGTCGGCCTCGATCTGGCGAGGCCGGTCGCCAGATCGGCATCGGGACTCGCGCAGACCATTTACACCATCCCGCAGATCCTGGACAGCATCGACAACGCCACGCCGCAAGTCGGCGAGCGAGTACAACTTCAGGTCGCCCTGGTAGTGCAGACGTCACCTGCGCTGCAGAGCGCGCTTGCAGCAGGAGGACCAAGAAGATGAAGCTCAAGTCGTTAATTCCCACCATCGTCAAGATCGTCGCGTTCGCCGCAGTCATCGGCGTTCTCACCTACGTGATCATCGCCATCCTCGAACCCAGCTCGGACGGAGCGAGTTCTGAACGGTCTGCGGTCTTCTCCGATGCATCTGGGCTCAAGCCTCGCGACGGTGTGCGTTTGGCGGGAGTAAAGGTCGGATATGTGACGGCGATCGGCCTGAAAGGGCCCACCGCGGTCGTTCATTTCCAACTGAACAACGACGTCGCGATCACGTCGAGCACTACCGCCGCCGTGCGTTATCAGAATCTTCTCGGACAGCGATATGTCGAATTGATCGGTGCGGCACAGGGAAAGACACAGGGGGCGGCGCTTACACAGGTGGCGCTCGACAAGACCGTTCCCTCATTTGATGTGTCCACCTTGTTCAACGGGTTCAAGCCGGTGTTCGACACGCTTAACGCCGACGAGATCAATGAACTGCAGTCCAACTTGTTGCGCGTTGCTCAAGGTGATGGGAGGGGTATATCGCCTGTTCTGGAGCAGGTCGCCAACATCACCGCCTACGGGGACCAGCGGTCTGAGATCATCACGAATATTGTGACGAGCCTCGGCCAGGTCTCCGACCAACTCGAAGGCCGCTCGGCGCAGCTGGTCGAACTCGTCGACCAGCTGGGATCGATCGTCGACGCCTTCAGCCGCGTGAGTGACCGGTTGCGGGAGTCGCTAGGCGAGGTCAACCGGTCCATGGAGAAAACTGTCATCGCCGGGGAGCAACTTGAGTCAACTTACGACCAGAGTTTCGCGACGATCTATCAGCGTCTGGCGCGAGAACCCGGGGAGTTGGAGGGGCTACTGAATGGCGCGGTACTGCTCAAGCCCCTTATGGACTCGCTGAACGCTTCGACGAATTCCACGCCGACTGAGGCACGATGTTCGAAAGGCCTTCTGCCCCTGCCGGATACAGCTACGATTGCGCTTATGGGGCAACGATTGGTGGTGTGTAAGTGAGGTTGTTCAGTCGAAATCGACCGCATCACCAGTCCGAACGCAGACGCGACCTCATCGTCGCCGCTGTGGTGGTGGTGACCGTGGTGGTCGGTCTGGTAATCGCCGGGACCGTGTATATCGCACCGCCCGGCCAAAAGGTGTACTCGGCGCAACTGGTCAACACCGGAGGGCTGGAGTCGGGTGATCAGGTGCGTATAGCGGGGATAAGACAGGGAACGGTGTCGTCGGTGGACCTCGCGGGAACGTTTATCACAGTCGAATTTCGACTCGACGACTCAGTGCCAGTCCGTTCGGATGCCACCGCAGCGGTTCGCCTGATCACGCCGATCGGCGGGCGAGTTCTGGATCTGGACCCAGGGTCAGGACCGACCTCGCTGTCGGGGGCGATCCCCCTTGTTCAGACATCGAGTACTTACGACATTTCGGACACGCTCGAGACGACGACGCCGGTGTTCCGCGATGTAAAGGGCGTCGATCTCCGTCAGACTGCGTCGCTGCTGCAGAATGCGTTCTCCGACGGCAACACAAACATTCCCGACGCACTGAGGAACACCAGCAGTTTGATGGAACTCTTAGAGCGACAGTACGGTCAGCTCGACAAAGCGGTCGCTCTATCCGATGAATACGTCAACGCTTTCGCCGATCAAAAACAGGTGCTGGTCGACTTTCTCCGTCAACTCAGCTTCCTTGCCAGTACGCTGGGACCTGATATCGAGAACGTCCGCGGCGGGTTCGACCTTCTCAGTCGTCTGTTCAAACTTCTCACGAGGCCGCTCGTGGCTTACAGCGATGGAATCGAACCGTCTGTCCAACAATACAAGACGCTCCTCGACAAGGTGTCGTCAGAGCTGCCAGGCTACTCCGATGCCCTGGCCCAGGTTGATCAGATCACTCAGCGCCTCGGCGTCCTCCTCCAGGCGCCGGTCGGTGCGTCGACTACCACAGAACCAGAGGTTCGTGTGTGCATTCCGAGTGGTGACGACAAATGTTGACTACATGGATCCGAAGACTGTTGCTCCTGATCGCCGTGGTGGTTGTGGTGGTCGCTAGTGTGGAAATAGGGGGGAGGGTGTCCGACGACACGCGCTCCCTGTGTGCCGAGTTCACCGACGCATCGGGCCTCTTCGAAGGCAACACAGTAGCCATGCTCGGCAAGAAGATAGGCAGCGTCGTCGGGGTGCACCAGAATAGTGATCAGTCCGGTGTAAGGATCGAAATGCGGATCGACAAGAGCGTTCCGCTGCCCGCCGACGTCGGCGCGACTCTGGTGTCGACATCCATCGTGACCGAACGTCAAATCGAGTTCACCAAGCCGTACTCTGATGGAGCCCGATACGAGACGGATCAGTGCATTCCGTTGAGTAAGACGAGAACCCCGCTGGGAATCAGTCAGACGCTCGACTCGATCAGCAACTTGTCCGAGGACCTGGTCAAGGACAACGGCAGGAACACCGACGCGATCTTGCAGTCCCTCGAGCTCGTCTCCCGCAATCTAGAAGGAACGCAGGGTGACGTGGCCGGGATCATCAAGGACTCAGCCACGCTCATCAACGACCCGGCAAAGCGGGATATGCAGATTCGCAGCATCGTCGGGAACCTCGCCGCACTGACGGGGGTGGCAACCGAGAACGACAAAGAGGTGACCGCCCTCTTCGACAACTTCGTAGGTGCCATCGAGGTCATCATCGCGTTCGGCCAGACCTTCGGCGCGGCAGTCGAGTACGCGGGGACGTTCGTTCCGATCCTCTCGAGGTTCGCAACAGATTTCGGTCCCCCGATATTCGCGATCGGTGATGCTGCCGTTCCGCTCATCGCCGACATGGGAGAGCAGCCGGACATGGTGGTAGCGATCGCAGCCCGCACGGCAGACCTCATCGTGAAACACCCCGATGCCAAGTCAATTGTGCAGGCGTTCGCAGTGTCGCTGCCTTTGCGAAGCCTGGTCGGTGGCTGCGCCGCGCCGGTGGCAAACGGAGTCTGCGGGTCCAGCGATGTATCGAGGACGATCGCAGGGATGATGGGGGGAGGGGCCTGATGATCTCGGTAAATCGCGCATGCCTCGGACCCATGGTGGTCGCACTGATGGCAACGATAGTTTTCGTGACATCGTGTGGGATCAACGCCGACAATCCGCCGACGATAGCGACCTCCGACGCGGACGGTTACGACATCCAGATGGAGTTCACCAGCGCACTCAACTTGCCGGCCCTCGCAAAAGTTCTCTCGGGGGGAATCAGCGTCGGGTTCGTCGAAGATGTCACGTACGAGAACGGGCATGCGGTCGTGAAAGCTCGCATCGACAACACGACTCAGCTGCCGGGCGAATCGCGGGCTGAGCTACGTCAGGACACTCTCCTTGGTGAGATCTACGTTGCCATCCTTCCCCCAGCCGAGCCGTCGACGGGTGCCTTGCTGCGGTCGGGTTCGGTGATCCCGTTGGCACGGACCGAGCCGGCAGCAAATGTCGAGGACGTCATGCGCGGGATGTCGAATGTTCTCGGCGGCGGTGAGCTCGACAAGATCCACACCGCGATCTCGACATTGAACACCACGTTCCCCAAGGACTTGCAGCAATTCGACGCCCTGTATCAGACAACGCTGGAGACCGTCTCGGAGGTCTCCTCGAATACCGACAAACTCGACGTAGTGTTGAGGTCGGCTGATCAGACTCTGAAAGTGATCTTGGACGATCCGTCGGGAATCGACCGGATGCTGACCAAGGGCGGACGCAACTTTTCTGGCCTCGGCTACTCCCTGATCGAGGTCGCGTTACTCATCGCCAACTTGCGTGATTTCGCTGTGTCCGCGGGCAGGATCGTGGATCCGGAGTACTTACGGATCAAGGAGTCAGTGGCCGGGATCGCCCCGGTGATCGATTCGATCGCCAACTCCGACATCTACTCGAAGTCCGTCACGGAGCAGGCAACGAGCGTCATCCGCGACAAACTCATTCCATTCGTGCGGTCGCCCGACATCAACCTCTCGGACATCTCCATCGATGGTCGGGACCTAGCGCGGCGTGACGCCGAATCCTTCATAACCGTGTTGAGATCAATCGGAATGATGCCGTGAACCGCAGCAGCACGCTCATATCGATACTGGCTCTCGCCGTCGTGTTCGTCGTAGGGCTCGGCTACCTCGTCGTCGGCGTGGCACACATCAACCCCACCCGCTCCGAGTACTCGTTAACCGCCATCATCGACAGCTCAGGCGGTCTGCTGGACACATCGCCGGTGATGGTGCGGGGGGTACCCGTCGGAAAGGTGTCCTCGATCAACGTCGCGGATTCGGCAATTAAGGTCGAGATGACGATCGATTCCGACCACAAGATCCCCCAGGACAGCGAGATGTCTATCCAGAATCTGTCGCTCGCGGGGGAACAGTACATCAACTTCGTGCCCGCGGGCACGGCAACCGGTGGGTACTTCGATAACGGAGACGTGGTGCCCGCGGACGCGGTGCACGTGTCGCAATCGGTTCCCCAGGTGTTGCCAAAGTTGGCTGCAGTGGCAGATGGGCTCGACCCGGAATCGATCGAGTCCATCAACAAGACCGTCGCCGAGGCCGTCGCCGGACGGCAGGACGACCTCGACACGATCGGCGACATGATGCACCGTGTAGTCGATTTCGTCGGCAAAGATGGGTCCGTCCGGGTGACCGCGGACAACGCCGAGTTCCTGCTCGGCCTCTTGTCCAATGCCGGGGACGTCCTCACTACGGCATCTGTACGCACCCCTGACGCCGTGAACGGGCTGGCGCGGATTCAACGGGCGTTCATCAGGTTCACAACCACCTCGTACGACAAGTGGCCTCCCGTGTTGAAGCTTGTGGAAAAGCTCAACGGCTATATTCAGATCCTGCAGCCGGATCTGCTGACGATCACCCGGGCGGTGAAACCGGCGACCGAGAAAGTTGCCGACACATACGTCGACTTCGGGTCGATCGGCGACCTCCTCGGCCGAACTTTCCCGGCGTCGCGACCAGGTCGCGCCGAGGTCCCCGTCACCGTGTCGCCGCCACTACGGTGACGCCCCGTCCGCAAGCGACTGTCACCGTAAGTACACAGAAGGTCCCACATGACAAATGACGACCGAACGAAACCGCACCCCGAGCCCACTGAGGTCGAGGACAGCGCGGCAGCAGCGACGCCGGATGGCGATCTACTGATGGACGAAAACGCCCCAGCCGCGTCCGCCGTAGCCACGGCTGGGGCTGGAGACAGCGACGTCGAACCCCCCTCGCCAGGTGGGCACCGCTGGTCAGCATCGCCGCGATCACGTGCCGTGGTGGTTTCGGCCGTGATCGTGGTGCTCGCTGTGCTGGCCGGCGTGTTCGCCTACCTCTACCTCGAGGCCGACGAAGCGAAGTCGGTATTGGAAAACGACGCCGCGCAACGGGCCGCCGCGGCGAAGGCCGCCTCGGATTACACGACCAGATCCCTGACCTACAGCTACCAGAACACCGACGCCTTTTTCGCGGCAGTCAAAGAGGACGCGGGTGAGGCTCTAGTCAAGCGGTATGACGAGGTTCGGCCGACGCTGACCCAGATTATCCAGCAGGCCCAGGTGCAGGCGTCGGGACGCGTTCTGGCCACCAGCGTCACCGGTGACACCGGTGACACCGACGAAGAATACACGGTGATGGTCTTCGCGAGCCAGAAGACGCAGAACGTGCAGAATCCACAACCGAGTGAACTGCCGACATTGTTGAAGGTGGTCGTGACGAAAACCGCCCAGGGCTGGCAAATTCAGGACTATGGCCCAGCTGAATGAGGCGGCGGCTCCGCAGAAGGAGTTCCACGAAGAGCAAGATGCAGGACGGTACTCATTCTTCGACGCGGTCGCAGATGTCGGAGATGTCGGCGGGGTCGACGCCGGTGAGGAGTTGGGTGATCTCTTCGGGTTGCGGGTGCCACTCGATCGGGTCAGTTTGCGAGTGGTCGAACACCGACATAATCGGGAATGTCGGGATTTTGCAGGCCTCCTCGCCGTGCCGACGGTCAAAGACACAGCGATGGTCACCACGGCGCTGAAGATGGCGTTGTGACGACGAGATCACGGTGGACGCCGCGTCGGCTCAGGGCTCATCCATCACAGCGGTGCCGGCAGTCAGGGCGGATTCAACCTGTCGTCGCAACACAGTGCCGTGAAGCCGAGCGTATCTGCTCTGCAAGCACTTCCGCTGGGGTTCGCCACCCATGTGTTTTGCGCGGGCGGTTGTTGAGTGCATCCGTCACGGCCTGAACGTCACTTCGACGGTATCGAGCGAGATCGGTTCCCTTCGGAAAGTATTGTCGCAGCAATGCATTGGTGTTTTCGTTCGGTCCTCGCGGCCAGGGGCTGTACGGGTCGCAGAAGTACACACGGATCCCGGTTTCTGCGGTCAACTCCGCATGACGTGCAAGCTCCGCCGCGGTCCCAGGTCACCGATCTGCGCAGGTGCTCCGGCAGCGGTGTCATCGCAGCCTGGAGTGCATCGCGGACCGACTCCGATCCGTAACCGGACAACGCCGGCCCGTTCTTCACCGGGGGCGCATCCCCGTACCCATCCTTACGTGGCAGATGCAGCAACGTGGTGAATCTGCTGGTGCGTTCGACAAGCGTACCCACTGCGGACCTGCCCAGCCCGATGATCAGACCTCACCGTTTTCGTCGCGGATCACGCCCGAGAGCACTTCCTGCACGTACTCTCGAAGAGGTTCGTGTTCAACGAGTTTGGCTACCTTGGGTCGCCTTGCCGCAAGATCGGCTTTCCATTGCGCCACTGATGTGCGGTACTCGAGCTTGCCGTCGCGGGTGGCAGCGTTGCGAGGGGATTGCGGCATCGATCCGCTGTGTCGGGATGCGTACGACAATGCGTTGGCCGAGAGCACAATTGGGTTGTTCAAGACCGAGGCAGTATCGAAGAGAAGCCCGTTCCTGAACGGCCCGCTCAAGACCATCGACGATGTCGAGTTCGCCACGATGGGATGGGTCGACTGGTTCAACCAACGCCGCCTCCCACAGCACCCTCGACTACCTCACACCAGACGAATTCGAGAAGGCCTACCGCAGTCAAGAATCGGCTGTCTGGTGGCGTTGCTTCACCCGCCTGGGCGCTATCGGACTGGATGCTGGGGAACGCCCAGGGCGCAAAGCGGGTCGGTCAACCCTGATGTTCACTCTCTGCTATCGACTCAACTTCCTCGAGCGTGGTGGGGATGTGGTACGGCGGTCTGCTCGTGCCCGAGATGCGATAGCGGTCCCAGAAATCAGGGTCGCCCACGACGCACTCGGCGCGTCCCTCTGGTGTCGCAAAGACGGCAACCGTGCGCCTTCCCGAGAGGGCGGCGTGGAGCGCATCATTCTTGTCGATCCTGCCGTACCAGGTGTACAAGCCGTTGAGGGGCTGGAAATAGCCTTTGATCTTCACCCCGACAGCAATCTCCTTGCCACGGCACACCAAGGTGCCCTCGCCGGAGTAGTCGAGATCGTGGTCGTCAGACACGCAAGGCTCACTTTCTTCACATCGAACATTGACAAAAGAACGCATTGGCGCTGACACTATCAGTATCCGGTACCCGGAGTACGGGTGAAGTCGAGACTCAGCTCGGCCCGGAACGCAACGGAGGTGTCACATGACCGTTCAAAATGTGGAGACCAAGCCCGACGTCTCAACGGAAGGCGCTGCGCGTGTCAGCGCCCGCAAGCCCGTCGACATGCAGAGATCTGCCGGCCGACTGCTGCGGGCGGCGGCCGAAAAATTCTATGACGCGGAGATCGACATCGATTGGGACTCACCCTGGGAGGAAGGAAAGTACTACCTGCCAGAGCATCGGGTCTCGCTCTACGGCACCAAGCTGTGGGAGAGAATGAGCGATGAGCAAAAGGCGGAACTCGGGCGCCACGAAATCGTCAGCATCCTCAGCTTCGGTATCTACGCGGAGAATCTGCTCAGCTCGGCGCTGCTCCGAACATCCGCCAAAGGCGCCCTGACAGATCAAAGGTCCCTCTACGCCCTTAACGAGATCGGCGACGAGGCACGTCACTCGACGATGTTCGCCCGACTGATCAACAAGACGGGCCTGGCACCGTACAAGTTGCCGAAGGGGTTCTTGAGCATCGCGAAGATCTTGCACTTTGTGCCTCTCGGCCCGTCCGTGTCCGGCGCGACTCTGCTCATCGAGGAGATCCTCGACCGCGCTCAGCGCGAGGCGATGAATGACCCGAAAATGCAGCCGCAGCTGCGCCAGCTCATGAAGATCCACGTTCTCGAAGAGGCCCGTCACATCACGTTCGCGCGGCTGGAAATGGTGGAAGGGATGCAGCGTCGCGGACGCATCTCGCGCGCCTGGCATAGAGGCACGTTGGCGGCCATTGCGAACTTTGCATACCCGTTGCTCATCAATCCGAAGGTATATCCCGATGTCGGAATCAGCCGTCTGCGCGGCCTGTGGGCGCAGCAGACGAGCCCGAACTATCGCGTCAACTTGCAGTTCATGTCCGAGCCGATGATCCGATTCTTCCACGAGGCCGGAATGATGGAGGGGAAGTTCACGATGGCGATGTGGCGCGCAACGCGCAGCCTGCCCGACGATCTGCGCTAACACGCCCGGCCCGGTCCGCGCGTCCCACAGCCCATTCCTCGACCCCACCACCGGATTCCTCGGTTCGTGGGCTTGGGCGGATGACATTCCCACACCTGCCACGCGTCACGGCGCGCCGTGCGGGTCCGTTTTCTGCATTCGATCAGGAGATTTTCACAATGCCGTCCTCCAACGCCAAGTCCGCCGCCACGGCGACAGACCCGGGAATAACCGAGCCCATCACTACCAAAGTTCTCATCATCGGCAGCGGCTTCTCTGGCCTCGGTATGGCCGTCCAGCTCCGACGACGCGGGTACAGTGATTTCATCGTTCTAGAAAAGGCCGACTCCGTCGGTGGGACGTGGCGCGACAACACCTATCCGGGATGCGCGTGCGACGTACCGTCACTGATGTACTCCTACTCGTTCGAGAGTCGCGGTAGCTGGTCGAAGGTGTGGTCCTCGCAGCCCGAAATCGAGCAGTACCTGAAAGATATCTCCAACAAGCGTGGTGTCACTCAGAAGATCCACTTCGGGCAGAAGTTGGTCTCCGGATACTGGAGCGAGTCCGAATCTCGGTGGCACCTGCGTACCGAGTCGGGCCGGGAGTACGTCGCGCAGTACATCGTGTCCGGTGTCGGCGCTCTGCACATCCCGAATTTTCCGAATATCCCCGGAATCGACGAGTTCGCCGGCCAGGCGTTCCATTCGGCACAGTGGGACCACACGGTGGATCTCCAGGGCAAGCGGGTGGCCGTCATTGGCACCGGTGCCAGCGCGATTCAGTTCGTGCCGTTCGTGCAGAAGGACGCCGGCACACTCACGGTCTTCCAGCGAACCCCGGCTTGGGTACTTCCACGCAAGAACTTCGCGGTGCCGCCGGTACTTCGGACGCTGCTCAGCAAGATCCCCATTACTCGCCGCCTCGCTCGGTGGTCGGTCTACTGGGGCGCAGAGAGCCTGGCCTTCGGGCTTAACGGCCACTCCAACCTTATGCGACCGATCGAAAAGGTGGCGAAATGGAACATCGAGCGTTCTATCACCGACCCCGAGCTCCGCCGGAAGCTGATGCCGTCCTACCGCATCGGATGCAAGCGCATCCTGGGATCGAACGACTACTACCCTGCGCTCGCCGCCCCCAACACGACAGTGATCAGCGATCGGATCGAAAAGATCACTGCCGATTCGATCGTCACCCCTGACGGCGTGTCACACCCTGTGGATGTGATCATTTACGCCACAGGGTTCCATGTCACGGACGGGTTCGATCAACTCGCGCTCAAGGGCGCTCGGGGCGAGGACTTGCCGTCGCACTGGCACCGGACGGGCATCAATACCCACCTCGGCATCACCACCGAGGGCTTCCCGAACCTGTTCTTCCTGCTCGGACCTAACACGGGTCTTGGGCACAACTCTGTCGTGTTCATGATCGAGCAGCAGATCAAGTACATCATGAAGGCCATCGACGCCGTCGACAGTCGAGGTGCGGAGCGTGTTGATGTGCGGGCCGAGGTTCAAGAACACTTCAACAAGAGCATCCAACACAAGCTCGCCAAGGGCGTGTGGACCAACGGCGGATGTACGAGTTGGTATCTGGACTCGCAAGGTGTCAACCGTACGGTATGGCCCGGGTTCACCTGGCAGTACTGGCGAGCGACGAAAGACTTCGATCCCGCCGAGTACGAGATCGCCTGACAATCCAACCGTAGGTCATCGAGAAGTGAGTATCCGACAGTGAGTAGTTCGACAGCAGGCAATTACGCGACCCAGGTCGCAGTCGTCACGGGAGCCGCCTCAGGGATCGGTCGGTCCCTTGCCCTCCAACTGGCCGAACGCGGGGCCAGCCTTGCCTTGTCCGACGTCGACGAAGTGCATCTCGAGGAGACGGCGGACATGTGCCGTACCGCGCATCGTGCGACCGTGGAGACCGCGGTGTTGGACGTGGCAGATCGTGCTGCGTTCCAGGTTTACGCAGAGAGCGTGCAGTCGTCTTTCGGGCGCGTCAACATGGTGTTCAACAATGCCGGCGTCGCCCTCGGCGCCGACGTTGTTGACATGTCCTGGGAGGATTTCGACTGGCTGATGGGCATCAACTTCGGTGGTGTCGTCAACGGGACCAAGGCGTTCCTGCCTTATCTGATCGCCTCTGGTGATGGTCATCTGGTAAACACCTCCAGCGTCTTCGGTCTGGTCGGGATCCCCAGTCAAAGCGCTTACAACGCCGCGAAGTTCGGTGTGCGTGGCTTCACCGAAGCGCTTCGGCAAGAGATGAAAATCAGTCGGCATCCGGTCACGGTGACATGCGTTCACCCCGGCGGCGTCAAGACTAATATCGTCAACAACGCTCGTGGTGTATCCGATATGGGGGCAGATACCGCCACCATTGCCTCGATGTTCAACAACATCGCCAGGACCACTCCGGAGAAAGCTGCGTGCGCCATCCTCAAGGGAATGGACAAGAAGAAGCCCCGAGTGCTGATCGGCGCAGACGCACGTGGCTTCGACTTTGTCGCACGCGTTGTCGGTCCGCGCTACCAGGACATCTCTGCGCCTGTCACACGCGCGGGCTACGCCTTGGCTCGTAAGCGGGGGATCATCAAATGACCCTCGAACAGGAGAATCGGCCGGGCACCACCGCGCGATCGCGAACGCTGACCGTGTCGGAGGTCGTGCAGGAGACCAAGGACTCCGTGAGCATCGCCTTCGAAGTGCCTGACGAGATCGTCGACGATTTCAAGCATCTACCCGGGCAGTTCATTACGTTGAAGATCCCGTCCGACCAGACGGGCCACGTCGCACGATGCTACTCGCTGAGCAGTTCGCCTCATGTCGATGACTTCCGCCTCGAGATCGGGGTGAAGCGCACCGCTGGGGGGTATGCGTCGAACTGGTTGTGTGACAACGTTTCCATCGGCATGGAGGTGACCGTCCTCACGCCATCGGGAAAGTTTACCGCTAAGAGCCTCGACGTCGACTTGCTCTTCTTCGCTGGCGGAAGCGGCATCACTCCGGTTCTGTCGCTGGTGAAGTCGGCTCTGGTGTCGGGCAGTGGGGAAGTTGTCCTGTTCTACGCAAACCGTGACTCCGATTCGATCATGTACGAGTGCCAGCTTGAGCAGATTAGATCTGAATTCGCCGAGCGGTTCACTTTGGTTGACTGGCTTGAGTCGGAGAACGGGATTCCCACATCAGAGGCTGTAGAAAAGATTATTCGTGAACACAAGGGATCGGCAATTTTCACCTGCGGGCCTTCCCCTTTCATGGATCTTGTGGAAAGCTCTGCCGCCGCATGCGGAGTGGATCATTCGGATGTACATCGAGAGGTATTCCAGTCGCTGACGGGTGACCCGTTCGACACCGCAACACTGCGTCGACTCAGTGACGACGAGGGTGTAGCTACGGCCACGGTTTACCTGAACGGAGAGTGCATCACCACGGAGTGGCCACGTAACACGCCTCTGCTCGATGTGCTGCTCTCGCGAGGGCACAATGCCCCGTACTCGTGCCGAGAGGGCGCATGCAGCGCGTGTGTGTGCAAGCTCATCGATGGCGATGTCGAGATGGTGCAGAACAACATCCTCGTAGACGACGACATTGAGGACGGCGAGCGACTCGCGTGCCAGGCACTTCCGCTCACCGACGCTGTGACGGTGAGTTTCGATGACCTCTGACTCCTCGAAAGCTGGCCTATTGTCGCGGCGGTCGCGGGAGGTTCTCTCCAGTGACGGCACGAGGCTGTTTGTCGAGGAGTACGGGCTCGGTGATGATGCGCCGCTGCTGGTGTTCAGCCACGGGTGGGCTTGCCAAGGTCGGTTCTGGAGACCTCAGATCGAGCACTTCGCCACCACACACCGTGTGGTGGTGTATGACCAACGAGGGCATGGCTGGAGCGACCGGGGTCGCGCGCCCTTCTCTTCGTCGGTGCTCGGCGACGATCTCGAGGCTGTCTTGCGCGCTGTCGTCACGTCTAATCGTAAGGCATTGGTGACCGGTCACAGTATGGGCGGGATGTCCATCATGGGTTGGGCTGCCGAGCACCCGGAGTCGGTGCCCGTCTTATCCCGCGGTGCCGTCTTGGCGAGTACCGGCCCCTCGCAGTTGGTGAGTAAATCGACGCTAATTGGGTCGCCACGTCGATTCCGCGCCTCACTGGAGCGGGCCTTCGCAGCCGGGCTCGCCACCGCGGGACCGGAGATGCTTGACACTCGCTTCAACCGACGGTTGGTGAAATACGGGACGATGGGTCCACACGCGCCAGCAGACGTTGTGGCTGAGTGTTCCGACATAGTACTGCGGTGCCCCCCTGCGGTTCGGGGAATGTGGGGCAGGGTCCTGGCCACCATCGATGTGAGCAAAGGAATCGACTCACTTACGGTTCCGACGACAGTGATCGTGGGCTCGGCCGACAAGTTGACACCCGCGGTTCATTCCATTGATCTCGCCGACCGACTGCAGCAGCGCCGCCGGTTGCATGAGTTCGTGGCGTTGCCACAGATCGGTCACATGATCAACATGGAGGCGCCAACCTATTTTAACGAAGCAGCGGCCCGATTGGACGCAGCCACGGTAGGCGATGGCTTTTGAACCGTCGACCGGACACACATGAGCTCGTGAGACGGCCACGATCGTCGACAGGCCGCGCGTGTCCGAGTTGGGAGGGGTCCATCGAGGCGTACAGCATCGATGGCATCGCCACGGTGATCTTTTTTCGTCGATGGTGCGCAGCACCTCGGCGGATAAAACTTCGGCAGCACCATCATCGGGCCGTCTTTCGTCAGGGTCGGTACGAAGAACGCAGCCCCGCAACAGCGGGGTGCACAACGAGAATTTGGGGTACCCGGCCATTCTCACTCCGGAGAGTTGAATCTGCGTCATCGTGAACAATGCCGAAGCCTGCCGATGGCTCCCTTCGGCTTTCCGGTCGTGCCGCCGGTGTATGTGATCGACACGGTGCGATCCGGCGGACGATCGGCTGCTTGAGGGAGGGTGCCGAACCGCTGCGAGCGAACCGAGTGGTTTCAGCGAACGGCTCTCCAGCCCGACTCGCTTGAGAGGACCCTTCCGGGTATTGTTAACCCCACAATGTCATTCGTCCGCCGCGTTTCATTTACTCCATCTCAGGTGCAGCGTCGAGCGGCCGATGCCCGTAGCACCCGCTGGGATGAGCATAGAGTCGAGGTACGCGCGCAGCTGGTCGACGCGACCATACGGATCATCGAACGGTATGGTGCAGGCGTCAGCATGGACGACATCGCTGCGGAGGCCCGTGTATCTAAACCAAAGCTGTACCGCTACTTTGGCGACAAAGCGGGCTTGAACGCGGCGGTGGCGGCGAAACTCGGTGCGTTGATGTGGGATTCGGCGAAAGTCACTATTCTCGCCGACCAAGATTATCTTTCGGTTGACGATATGGTTCGCTCGTCCGTCCAGAGCTACGTCACGATCGTCGGGCGGTATCCCACGGTCGTCAGATTCCTTATGGCGAATCACTTGTTTCAGTACTCCGGATCGGGAAATGGCGGAGTTGCTGACGAACTGAGGTCGGTGATGGAGGTCGTCGCCGATCGGTTCACTGAAAGTCTTCAGCGTGTTCACGCAGATACCTCGGTCATTCCCATGGCCGTGGCGTCCATTCTGGGTTCTGGTCTATCTGCGACTCAGTGGTGGATCGACAACGGTCGTGAGCAAGGGGTGGACGATACGTTCTTCGTCGCACACCTATCAGAGACGACGTGGGGAATCATCGACGGCGCGGCCGCAACCGTAGGCGTGGCCTTCTCACGCAGTCTGCCATTCAGCCATCCCGGTTTCGCCTCCCGCCACAAAATAGACTGAATCACCCTAGATATCCCAGAAGTGTAACTGGTCAAGCTGCGTCGGGTTGTTGCGCGGTGCGGTGTGCCCAAGCGGTGTGTTCGTCGTATTCGGTGCAGTGGCGTACGCACCCGTGCAGGAGCCCGACAAGTCTGTTGGCGAGTGCGCGGAGCGCTTGGGTCTCCGGTAGCACGGTGTTGGTCGTAGAACGCGCGAGCGGCCGGACTCTGGCTGAGGGCGCAGAACGCCCACCGGTCGATGGCATCGTAGAGCCGCCGGTTGCGGATATGTCGAGCCAGTACGGCCCGCTTCTTGCCCGACGCAACTGTCAGGGGTGACGTACCGGAGTAATTCTTGCGAGACTTGGCGTTGGTGTAGCGGTCGACGTCGTCGCTGAATTCACCGAGCCACGGGCGGCGAGGATGACACCGATTCCTGGCGGGGAGAGGTAGATGGCGGCGTTGCGTGTCCGCGTCCGGGTGTGTTTCAAAATGGCGGGTCAGTTCGGCTTCGAGGTCGCCGATCTGACGGTTCAACTCCGCGATCAGCGCCAAGAGTGCGCCGAAATCCTCGCGGCAGATCACTTCTCTCTTTAAGCTATGTCGGCTTGGTCGATCCTTTAGTGCAGTTGAATTCTGACATAGTGCAGTTTGTTCTTTTGAAACTGACAGCGGTGCAGGCCGAGCGCGCGAAGACGCGACAGACTCGGCACAATTTTTTTCACGACAGAGAGGTCCGACCATGAAGAGAATTCCGGACGAGGTCAGCGGGTCGGCCGGCCCCGCTGTCGAGAACTGGGCGCGCTCGTTCTGGAGCACGAGTTTCGATTCGCCTGATCTGCCGCCCCACCACCCCGACTGTCTTGGTTGTGGGCCGGAGAATCCGCACGGCCACGCCCTGTCGGTCCAGCGTGACGAGAACGGCGTGGTGGCTCACCACGTGTTCGATCAACGTCATGTCGGGGCACCCGGGATAGCACACGGCGGCGCGGTGGCGACCGTTCTCGACGATCTGTTCGGCTTCCTGCTCTACACAGTGGGTGAGCTCGCCGTGACGCGGCGTCTCGAGCTCGACTACCTAGCGCCGGTTCTGCTCGGCACTCCCTACGTGTTGCGTGCTGCCGTTCGGTCTCGTGATGGGCGCAAACTGGATCTCACGGCCACGATGGACGATGCGCAGGGCAGCTCCGTAGCCACCGCTACTGCCCTGTTCGTGGTGGTCGAGGTCGAACACTTCATGCAGTCCCAAGCCCGAGCCCAACTCCGGGCCACAGACACGAATCACACCGAACAATAGACACCCTGGCCGACCTTCACCGACGTCCATCACCCGCGGTGGCTGTCGTACGGCTGCGTCTACCTGGCGCAAAGACGGCGAGGACGAGTGCCCCAGCGGCGGTCAGGGCCGCCAACGACAGCGTCGCCTGACCACTTCCGTGTACGAATGCGGCTCTGGCGAACTCGGCCAGCGGCTGACCAGCTGGTCCTGCGCGGTCGGCGACCTGCAACGCGGCGGCCAGAGAATCGGCCACCGGACCACGGGCAGGCTCGGGTAGCTGGGGCAGAGCCGGCTGAATGTGCTGAACGTAACCGGCCGCGAGCACGCTACCGGCTACCGCAATCCCAATCGCGGCACCGATTTCGCGAGCTGCGTCGTTGACCGCGGCAGCCACCCCGTGCTTGGCCTCAGGAGTGTCCGAGACGATGGCGAAAGTCGCAGGGGCGGTACACAACCCCAAACCTGCGCTCATGATGAGCAAGGGCCACAGCAGGTCAGGGTAGGTCGCCGCGACGGTCAGTCTGCTCACCATCACCAGTCCCGCCGCGATGGTGAGCAGACCTACAGTGGTCATCACCCGCAGCCCAACAATGTTCGACAGCCAGGGTGCAATCACCGAGATCACGATGAGCGGCACGACCATAGGGGTCAACGCCAACGCGGCGGTGAGCGGTCCATAACCGAGAATCAACTGCAGATACTGCACCAACAGCAAGAACACCCCGAAGGTCACCAAAAATTGGATACAGACAGACAGCGCGCCGGCACCGAAACCACGGCGGGCGAACAACCGGACATCGAGTAGCGGTGCCGAGGAACGTAGTTCTACGACGACGAACACCACAACCGCGAACAAGCCCACCGCAGTGCTGACGGCGACGAGCGAATCCGACCAGCCACGGGCCGGAACCTCGATCACAGCGAAGACGATCGCCCCGACTGCGACAACTACGGTCACAGCGCCCACCCAATCGACCGGTGGATGCTCCTGCTGGCGGGACTCCGCGATACTGCATGCCAACCCGGCCAGGACTGTTCCGGCGACGGTCAACCCGACGAACACCGAGGTCCACGACCACTGCTCGAGTAGCACACCAGCTCCGAGGATGCCCAGGACCGCCCCGGATCCAGCAACCCCGGCCCACACACCTACAGCGCGACCGCGATGCGACGGTGGAAATCCCGCGGTCAGTATCGACAGCGTCGAGGGCATGACCAGCGCCGCACCCGCCCCAGCCAACGCGCGAGCAGCGATCAGCCACGCCGGGTCGGCGAGAAACAAGGGCAATGCCGACGCGAAAGCGAACAACGCCAACCCCGCCACGAGCACCCCCCGGCGACCGTACCGGTCACCGATCGCACCGGCAGGCAGCACGAAGCACGCCAATACCAACGTGTAACCGTCGACTATCCAGGTCAGTTGGGCTTGCGTCGCCCCTGTCGCGACCGCGATCTGTGGCAACGCTGAATACAATGCCGCCATTGCGGCCACCACCAACGCGACTGCCATGCACGACACAATCAACATCCACCACTGGGCACCGCTCCATCGAGCGACGCTGGCAGAGTCGGATCTACGTTCGTTCAACGGCCAGCCTCTCAGTTCGAGACTGATCGTCTCGGTACGAGACTATTAGTATCACAACTCAGCGGGTGTGACAGAATGATCAATCGAGGACATGTCTTGTCAGTCAAATGGAGCGGAGCCCGTTCATGGTCGACCCTCTCGTTGCAACCGAGGGCTCGGCCGACCCCCGGCTGGCGCGCTCACGTAACCGGTTACTCGAAGCGGCCGGTCAGCTGCTGTCCACCGGCGGTGTGGAGGCGGTCACCGTGGAGGCGGTCACCCGCATGTCGAAGGTTGCACGTGCCACTCTGTACCGACATTTCGGAAGTACCACTGACCTGCTCGCTGCAACCTTCGAGCGACTATTACCCCCAGTCGACACCGATATCGATACCGGTCCGCTACGTGAACGTCTGATTTCGTTGCTCACCACCCAAGCCGACCTCATCGACCAAGCTCCGGTGCAGATGACCACGCTGGCCTGGCTGGCAATGGGGCCCGTCAACAGCGGCGACGCCAGCCGGCGCGATCTCGATCCTGGCGCGGTGGTCTCGCTTCGGGCCCGTGTCATAGAGCAATACCGCAGGTCCCTGGATCAGATCCTGACGGCGCCTGACGCTCGCGCTGTGCTCGGCGAGATCGACACCACCTTCGCCCTCATTCAGCTCCTCGGACCGATAGTGTTCGCTCGCCTCACAGGACTGCGCCACATCCACGCCGACGACTGCATCCAAATCGTCGACAACTTTCTCGCCGCCCATGCCGCAAGTGTCCGATCGAGCACTTCGCGCGACAACAGCCGTCCATGGCCGGCCGCGGCGCTAGACCCGCAGCTCACCGACGGCCAGTAAAACTTGATGGGAAATTTCACCATCAATGCGCTATCCAGTCAGGGATCGCAGCGCTCACTGGATAAGGCCGGACGTGTGCTCGAGAACTCGGAGTTGCACTGCAGTGCACTTCTGACATCGTGCAGCCGTCTTCTGAAACTGACAAATCGGTCGACGCTCGGACCAGCTTGTCGGTGTCTTGATAGATAGTGTTGCAAGTAATCCCAGTTTGATCGCAGATTCCGAGACGAAGGGCTTCAGGTGGACGAAAACCTGATCGGGTACGCCCGATGCTCCACACGAGGACAGGATCTACGAGCGCAGCGCACAGCCCTTCGCAAGATGGGCGTCGACACCGGCAACATCTACACCGACCGCGGATACACCGGGCGCAATCGCGAGCGGCCCGGTCTCACCGAAGCTCTCGCGGCAGTGGGGGAGGGGGACACTTTGGTGGTCACCAAGCTCGACAGACTCGGTCGGTCGGTGACCGACCTCAATGCGATCGTCACCGAGCTCGATGCCAAAGGTGCACGGTTGATCTACGGTGGCCAGGTCTACAGTCCAGGTGATCCGTCGAGCAAGATGTTCTTCACTGTTCTCGGCGCGATGGCCGAGTTCGAGGCCGACCTGACTCGCGCACGCACCCGTGAGGGCGTCGCGATCGCCAAAGAGCAGGGCCGGATGACCGGACGCAAGCCCAAACTCACTGCACTGCAACACGAACGTATCCTCAAGGACTACGAATCCGGCGAGTTCGGTGCCGTGAAACTCATGGAGCTGTACGGCCTGAGCCGATCAGCCGTCTACGCAGCCCTCATTCGGGCCCGCGAGCAACGCGACGGAGCACCCACACCCCGCGCCACAACCGCCAGGAGCTGACACACAATGAGCACCCACGCCAATCGCCACACCACCGACACGACCGGTGGCGCTCAGTTCGGCCTTGCCGCCGAGGCGACTTCATGACCGCCGAACGGGTGGTCGCACAGTGCGCCTGGTGCGACCAGTGGCACTCCGAGACTCCAGCGAATTCGGTGCCGGCCGATCCGGTCTATCACGACGAGTGCCGCCCAGCCGGCGTGCACGGCTGGACCGCCGCCGATGCCAAGGCTGCTGGCCCTGCTCGGCCCAGGCGGTAGACCCCACCCGCCGAAGCGGTTGTAATGCAGTGACTTCGGCCGCGACGTCCATTTCCCCGACCGCGCAACAGAAGCGCAGAGATCTGCGATCTCCTCGCGCACCTGTGGCCACACCGAATTACATCATCCGACCGCGAAGGCCCCGACAGTGCTCCAACACCGCCGGGGCCGGTCGATCACAGAACGGACCTGCGATCAATGAACAACGCTAATACCCCCGACCACGACCCCACCAGCGAGGACACCCTCGACATCCACCCCCGCGTCCTGACCGGTGCCCTGATCACCGGCCTGGCCATCGCCATCGTCGTCGGCGCAGCATCCTTCAAGCTCTCCTTCTCCACCCTGCTCGACCTCGCCGTCATGGCCGGCATCCACCCGGCCGATGCCTGGGTCATCCCCGTCGCTCTCGACGGCCCGATCCTCGCCGCCGCCGTCATCCGGATCGCCCTCTCTCAACACACCGACGCCGCCACCAAAAGAGGCCGGCGACTCGTCGTGGCAGTGCTGACCGTCTCGGCGATCCTGTCCATCGCAGGCAACGCCTATCACGCCGTCCTGACCGCAACCGTCCTCAACGCCGCCGTCGCAGCGGCAATAGCAGCATTAGCGCCCGCGATGGTCCTCACGATGAGCGAGATCGTCGCTGTCGTGCTCCGCGCACCCCGCCGCCGTGCCGCAACCACGATCGAGACCCCCCAATCCTTCGATACGGCCACCGAGACAGTTCGCATCGAATACCCAATCGATCGCGTGGAGAGCGAACAGTACAGCGCAACAGCAGGATCGGCGCTCGCCGGGATAGACGAGGACCTCGATAACGGCCTGCTCAAGCCCGCCGTGTGGACCAGCGTCGACCTCTACCTCGCGCACCCCGACTGGTCGTTGAGTGACATCGCCCGCCACCTCGAGCTGCACACCTCGACCGTCTCTCGACACATCAAGACCTGGACACAGGTCCAGCAGAACATCGCCAGCGAACGCAGCACCGCAACCCCCCTCGCAGCCAACCACACGCACACCACCGACCCCGGCCAAGACCAGAGCCCAGGCATCGATGAAGCGGGCACGGACGACCGAGTCGACGACGAGTACGCCCCGATGGACACCGGTCGTGACTTCGTAGGTTCAAGTCGCTGACCGAGAATCGAGCCACTGCGACGCGCACACTTCTGCTGGCGAAGCTGAGACCTATTCCACTCGACACGGTTGCACCGAGTCCTCAGTGCCGCCGGTCACTTCAGCGTTGTCGTTCGGTAGGGTCCTCGCGAGTCCGGTGACGTTCCGGCGAAGATCTTGGAGCTGACGCATGACAACGGACACCGAAATCACTTATGAGACTAAGACGGTCCGCGCGGTTCGCGGCATGGAGTCGCGGACCATCGAAAAGTGGGAAAGTGAAGGCTGGGAGGTTGTCTCTCAGGTACCCGCGAAGATCCGGACGGAGATCACGTTCCGACGCCCGGCACCCAAGTCTCGTCGCGGCCTTTTGATTGTCGGTGGCGGCGTGTTCGCGCTTGCGCTCGCGGTCATCTTCACCATCGGCATTATCGGCGAAAGAGATACCGGCCCTGCGGAAACTGCCAGTCCTGCGCCCAGTGAGGTAGCGGCCCCGAACGAGCAACCGTCCCCGGAATCGATGGCCACGGCGACGCCTACACCATCGCCGTTGCCTGATGACGTTGTTCTCACGTCGGAGAACAGTCCGGAGTTCGCGGCCCTGCTCGCATTGACCGACACTTGCTCGCCTGACATCGCAGCGTTCGCTGCGGCTCATCGAGGTCAGACAATCTCGTTCCCGGGCAGCATCGTCGCGATGGGACCTCACGAGGGCGCGAGTACCAGATACGACATCCTCATCAACGCCGGCGACTTCAGCGAAACGTTCGCGCAGCCCGGGCCAAGTTTCCAGTTCCGTGATGAGAACACCAGCTACGACCTCAACTGGGTCGGCTCGGTGCCAGACACTATTGGCGTCGGGACGAACCTTGGCGTCACGGCGGAGGTCGACCGCTACGTGGAGCAGCAGTGCCTGTTCCTTCTCGATCCGGTTACCACTGCCGTCCGCTAACTCGAACTCGAACCAAAGCTCAGAGAGTCTTGCCTGCGCAGAACAGGATCCCGGCACACATGCCCGAAGCGCACGCACGGCCTGGCTTTGATCTCGCGCAGTCGTTTCGTGAGAAAAGCGGGAGGCCGGTTGGTGTAGGGCAGAGGCGAAAACCGACCGACGGGGCCGATTACGTCAGTGTGCAGCGTTGAACGCTTCTTCGATCGCAGCGGGAATGCGGCCGCGATCGCTGATCTCATAACCATTGTCTGCGGCCCATTGCCGGACAGCTCTGGTCTGAGCCGGATCACGTGTGGCCCCGCTGTTCGAGGGCGCAGCAGATGGAGGCGTGGAGGTGGGGGAGTGTCGACGCTTACGCCCGCCGACACGGGTCGCGTGTTCGATGTAGTAGCCGATCTTCCGATGAAACTCGTTGGCGTTCTTCGCCTTCAGATCTACGAGGTAGTCGACGCCGTTGACGGAGAATTCGATCGTCTCGCCTGATTCGTCGTCGATGACGGAGCCGTCGATATCGTCGACCAATTGAGTGAATACTTTTTTCGCCACGGTTCTAGCGGCCTCTCTCGAATAGAAACATACTGCTGTCGACAACCACCCTAACCAGACCGAACCCGCAGGCAGATGAACCAGATGAGGAAATATGGAATAGGCACTTCCTCCGTGTCGACCACAGCACCGCTACTCGACCATATTTCGTCTAGTCGACTTGACTAGAAAGTGTCCAATCGACTAGACTAACGTCATGGTTACCGAGCAGCCCACGCGGAAAGTGGTCAAGGCCCTCAAGGCGGCCGGGTTCACCTCGGTCCGCACGGTCGGCTCGCACAGCACGTGGGTCTCGGCCGATGGCGCAGTCAAAGTGACTGTGCCGGATGGGCACCGGACGATCTCGCCCGGCGTCTACCGCAAGATCCTCGCAGCCATGAAGGAGGCGCAGCAGTGAGCAAGACCTACACGGTGTCGGTGACCCGAGACGGTAAGTGGTGGATGATCGCTGTCCCGGAACTTGACGCCCTCACCCAGGCTCGTCGCATCGACGATGTCCCCACCGCGGCGAAAGAACTGATCGCCCTCGAAACCGGAGTCGCACTTGCCGATGTCGAGATCGAGCAGCATATCGAGCTCGAGCCCGGGGGAGAGGATCTCGCGGTCCGCATCGCCGAGATCGCGACACAGCGAGCACGTCTGGTCGAGGACGAAGCCCGCGTCAAAGCCAGCACCGAGGCCTTCGCGAAGAAGCTCGCTACCGCTCAGGTACCCGTCCGGGATATCGGATCGCTTCTCGGCGTGACGTTTCAGCGCGCCAGCCAACTCGTCAACAGCTGACCACTCAACCGTGCAGGCATGGCGGACGAGATACTGATGCCATGACCAGCGACCGCAGTTTCGATCCGAATCCCGATCACGGACAGGCTGGATGGGTGACGCTGCCGAGCGGACAGCGCGCCTGCCGCTACGACTGCTCTGACGACCTGATCTACGACACGGGAACCGCGCCCGACGCCGCTGCGTCGAACTAGGCATGGACCCTATCGAACGCGCGGCCATCATCGACGAGGGCTACGACCCCGACGACCCGGCTGTGCGCGCGGACCTCGATCACGTCAGGCGTCTGCTCGCCGAACATCGCCACCTGACGGCCGACCCCGAACTCTCCCTCGACCACCTCGTGAACGCCGCCAGGGTTCGCGAACCAGGGCCAGCTACGGGCGTACGCAGGTAGTTCGACATCGAACGTATGTTCGCATAGATTGAGGGCACTGATCCGTTCGGCGAAAGGTCGCACTCATGGCCGGTACCGCCGACACGATCCCCGACCTGACCAGCCTGGACAAGGCTGCACAGCTCGCCGCTCTTCGCCGCAGCATGGCCGCGATCCCCGGACGCCGCGACCACGCACCAGCCGACTCCGACGACTCGCCCGCATTCGCCCCCTCGCAGCCGAACGCGCAGGCTGTCGCGACCGACGGCGATGAGCGAGCCCTGAGCGGCCCCGTGCGCTCACGAACCCTCAAAACCCTGCCGGTACCCATGCCGCTCTCAGAACTGCTCCCACGCGGCGCGTTGGCCCGCGGAACGGCCCTGTCGATCACCGGTGCCGGATCGATTCTCGTCGGACTCGTCGCCACCGCCACCGCGGCCGGCCACCACGTCGCCCTGATCGGTCAACCCAAGTTCGGGCTCCTCGCCGTCCACGAACACGGCGGGGACTTGTCGAAGATCGCCCTGATCGATCCCGGCCAAGCAGACCCTCTCGACGCTGCCAATATCTGCATCGATGGGATCGATCTGGTCATCAGCACCGTCCACGGTCGCGACGTACCGCCGACTCGCGCACGTGCCCTCTTGGCCCGAAACCGAACTCACGCAGGGATATTCGCGATCACGGACGGTCGAATGCCCGGCCTCGATCTGACGATTTCCTCTCGGCCCGTCGGCTACGGCGGCATCGAGCAAGGCAGGGGCCGCATCCGCTCGATCACCCTCGAGACCACCGTCCACGGACGCGGAATCACCCAGCGCAGAGGCCGCTACACCCTCACCGCCCCCACGTTCGGCGAACACGGCTTGCGCTGGACCCCTGCGGCCGCCGACGCAGTCGCCGACCATGGGCCGCACCGATTGGCGGTCGCCCAATGACACCCGACCTGTACGAGAACTGGCCAGTGAGCTTCGATCCCCCCACGCGCCGCATCGTCGATCCACCTCGGAGAGTCTTGGTCAACGCTGCGCTCACCGTTGCAGGTTCGTCCGGAGGCGGCTCTTTCCGTGACGGGACACCTCTCAAAATCCGTTCCGAAGGTTTGGCAATGGACGTCAAGGTCCCCGGTCTGCTGTCAGCGTGGGTGAAAACATCACGGGGACAGTGGCTTTGCCGTTTGAGCTTCGACATCCCCATTGGTAACGGTAAAGGCTTTCTTCGTCTCGAAGGCCAGTGGTGCCCTGCTGATGCAGCGACTCCCGTCGACTGACACCCGACCAATCGTCAACATATCTTGACGAAATAGAGAGCGTCAAGATATCTTGACGATATGGAATCGGAGAAGGCCCTCACCGCAACCGAGCTGACGGAGCTCTACGTCCAGTACAAGGAGGCTCTCGTTGACGTCGACCTGGCCGATATGGTGCGTGAACAGGGACGCAAGGACTCCGGGACGTGGACCGCGAACGCCCAACGACGCATGGATGACGCGGTCTCCGATGTCGACGCACTCGAAATCAACGCCTTCCTCGCCTCGACGATGATCGCCGACCGCTACGCCATCATCGGACGCCTCCGCAGCGGGGAGCGGCCCGTGCCGTGGTCGAAGATCGGCGAGATCCTCGGCATGAGCAAACAAGCCGCACAGCAGTGGTACGACACCTACAACCTGCGCCCCCGCATCGAGAACCCCACCCGCCGCACCGACCCGGCGTAAGTCGCAGGCTCCTGCTGTAGGCGAATCGAGTGTGCGCGGTGCCGACGCTCGACCCCCGCAACGTGACGGTGCTCATCCGGGTGGGTGTCGAAAGTCGTTGCAGGACTTGACAATACAGCTTGACGCTGTAAGGTTAGGGGCATGGGAGAATCCGAGCAGAACCTCACCGCAGTCACCTCCGAATACGGCGACGAACACCCCGAACGCGGCCTGGGAGTGTCCATCCGACGTGGCGGCATCGAGGTCGAGTACATCGACGCGACCGGCATCGAGGAGCACGCGCCGATGGACTGGACCCCGGACATGGCGAAGGTGCTGCTCGCACGCCGCGGATACGCGGTCACCGGGCGCTGGGTCGACGTCAGCGACCCCTGTGCAGAAGACCCAATCTGGGAACTACCCGTCGCGAAGACCGCCGACCGCTGACCCTCGCACTACCCCCCACCTGCGCCTCACCGCCGCACTCTAACCAGGGAGACCACCATCATGACCACCACCATGGCTGCACAATCGGCACCGACCTCGACCGGCTACACCCTCGTCGCCGCCGACCCGCACGCCCTTGACATCACCGCCAACGTCCGCGACGGCGTAGACATCACCGCCGACCCCGATTTCGTCGCATCCATCGCCGCTCACGGTGTCCTCCAGGCGGTCTCGGCGGTCCGCCGCACCGACGGAACCCTGGTAGTCCATGACGGACAGCGCAGAACACTCGGGGCCCGCGAAGCCGGTCTCACCTCGATACCGGTGATGGTGCGTGAGCAGTCCGACGACGAAAAGGCCGCAGGCATCGAACGCATCACCGAGCAGGTCGTATCCAACGATCAGCGCGAAGACCTCACCACCGGCCAACGCGCCGCCGCCGTCACGGGCCTGCTCGACCTGGGCCTGAACGTGCAGAAGGTCGCGACAGCACTGCACGTCCCCAAGGCGTACGTCGAAAAGGCCGGTCGAGCAGGACGATCCGAGCGCGCCCGTCGCCAGCTCGACGACCGGCAACTCACCCTCGAAGGGGCTGCGCTGCTCGCAGACCTCGAAACCGCCGCTGAGAAGGAGCCGTGGATCACCGAGGCCATCCAGCAGATCTTCGACAACAGATTCGGCTTCGAGTACCGCCTTGCCACCCTCCAGCGCCGCATCGACGAACGCGCCGAGACCACTGCCGCCGCAGCCGACTACATCGCGCGCGGCTTCACCCTGCTCCACGACGAACCGTCCACCAGCGAGGGGGAGTGGTACACCCTCGCGGACCTGCGCACCGCCGACGGCGCGGCAGTCCCGGCCGACGCCCCGGAGCAAGCACCGCACCTGTGGCACGTCCACGTCTACGAGACCGGCACCGTCTGGGTCGACAAGACCACCCGCGAGGAAGTCGACGAGGACGACATCGACTTCGACACCGAGGACGACGACGAAGCCGAAGCGTACGAGGAGCTACGGCACGCCAACACTGTCGAGAAAGTGACCGCCTGGGGCTACGAATTCTTCCTGCGCCACGACCAGCGGACTGCGGCCGGCCTCGAACTCGCCCCCGAGAAGATCGCCGCCGCAGCAGCCGAGGGCGACGACACCGAGGACGGATTGACCCCGGCGCAGCGCAAAGCCGCGCGCACCGAAGCCGAACGCATCGAGACCGAACGCGCAGAGCGCCGAAAAGTCAAGGCCCTCAACCGTGCCGGAGCGACCGCCACCGAAACCCGACGCGCATTCCTCACCGGCCTGCTCGCGGCCAAGACCGCCCCGAAGAACGCCACCAAATGGATGGTCACCGCCCTGGCGACCCATGGTGATGTGTTCACCGAATCCAAGTGCTCGGAGCGGTACGGCGAGATCATGGGCTCACCGCTGCGCGAGGTAGACCGAAAGGCCACCGGTGCCACGCCCGCTCGCGCCGAGGTGCTGCTGCTTGCCCGTGTGCTCACCGCGTTCGAGGCCCGACTGACGGGGCCGCAGGACGCCAAGGACTACTGGCGGTTCTCCGCCAAGCACTACCGAGGCATGGTCGGCATCGACAGCTACCTGACATTCCTCGCCGACAGCGGGCACACCCTGACCCCGGTGGAGCAGGCCGCGATCGGCAACATCACCGTCGACGCCGCGTACGCCGCCGTCGACGACGACGCCTGACCATCCGCGAGAGCATCGCAACCAGCACGACAGGAAGAAGGCCCCGACCATCAGCCCGATGGCCGGGGCCCTTCTAGTTCGTCAAGATATGTTGACGCGCGTAGAGGTAAACCGGGAACGTCGAACGACGATCAGCGTGGGTACAGGTCGGTTCGTGCACCACTGCCGGGTCGGCCTGCGATCCACGCCTCGATGTCCTCCCGTGAATACAGCGGAGTGCGCGAGAGGTGGCGGGCAGGTTTCGGGGCCTGGCCACGAGCGACGTATGACCGCCACGTCGAGGACGCGATCGCTTTCCCGGTCGAGGCCTCGATCAGTGTCAGAACCTCCGAGAGGGTCAATTCGGCATCGGTCACGGCTCCTCCGATCCCCGCACGAGCATGATTGTCGACATACCCGCACCTTACAGCCCCACGCTGTAAATGCTTCGGCGTACCCCTTGCAACCTTACAGCGTGAGGATGTAGGGTTGGGGTATGACCTCGACGCGCACCGAATCGGTCCAATGGGATTGGCAGTCAACGCTGTTCGATGACTGCGCGTTGCCCGGTTGCGCTCTCCCGGTCGCCGTACCGGGGGAGGTGTGCCAGTCCTGCCGCACGGCTTTCGGGGACATGCTCAACGTGCGCACCGATGGCCCGGCCCGCGATTCGGAGCAGGTCCGCGCCGACCTCGCTGCCCGTGACGCGAGCACCCGCGAGCAGTACCGCGCACAAGCCGCCACCGTGGCTGCGGCGCAGCAGGTTTCGACCCGAAAGCGCAACCAGATCTGCTGGCTCTGTGAAGAGCGGCGGACCTGCACCTCGACCGCCGGGCGCTGGGAATGCGCCGACTGCCAAACCTTGCCTTCCTGAACATCTGCGCACGGCCCGCGACCGTCGTCGCTCACCTTTTCTCCACCGACCTGGGGAGTACTCATGACCGCCACCCTCACCGCGCCCACCACGACCGCGCGCCGCCGCCTCAAAGGAGTTGGAATGAAACTGATCTCGCTCGATAGCCAGTTCGACGGAACGATCGTCGACATTCTCGGCTACCGCACCGCGCCCGCAGGCCGCGTCGAGATCACCGCCATCCTCGACGCACCCGGCGCCTGGTACAGCCGCACCCACCCCGTCGTCGTCGACGCCAACGACGTACGACTCTCGCTCGCCCTGCAGTCCCTCACCGGCCCCGAACTGGGCGTGCAGTGATGACCGAGACCGCAGGCCAGATCGACATCTTCGAGGTGCTCGCCGCCGCCGAAGCCGAGGTGCAGAACCTGCACGTCCAGCGGCACGGCATCCCGACCTTGTTCGCCAGCCCCACCCGAGGGGTGGCAGCTCGCATCGCCGAGTTCGAGACCTGGGCGACCACCTGGGGACGGCACGGCTCGACCGCCGCCTCCCACGCGTTCCGTCCGGGAATCTGCGACCCCACCGCAGCCACTGACACCTGCCAACCGACCTGCATTGCAGCGGACCTCGACTGCTGCTGCCCGGACACGAGCAGGGACACCGCCTGCCAGTGCGTCGGCGGCGACGTCTACCGCGGCGCGTGTACCGGCTGCCCGTGGGAAGGGGAGAACTGCGCCGACGAGGCCGAGGCAGTCTGCGACGCCCTCGATCACGCCCATCCCGGCTGGATCGACGACCTCCCGATCGTGATCCCCGAACGCGCACCGTCGCAGAAGGACCAGGTGTGGACCGCGAAGGTCATCGAGCTCATCGGTGAGCGCTCCACCGGATGGCCCGTCATCACCCGACGCGGCGACACCATCGGCCTTCGCTCGGTCCCGCACCGCTCGCCGTGGGGTGGCTACGACGTCGCCGCCGCCACCGCAGCCGCACACCTCGCCCGCAAACCGTGACCCTGCTGCCCCACCCGAGCTGGAAAGGCCCATCACCGATGAATAACCCGCTGCCCCAAACGACGCCCATCACTACCGCCGATTTCGTGATGTTCCTGTCGCACGTCATGTGGGGGTGCACCGCGCTCGGTATCGCTGGCATGATCTTCGGCGGAGCCACGCTCTTCCGGTCTCGTATGACAGGTGGAGAGGCCAGGACAGCCCCGCAAATGTGCGGGGGAGGGCTCTTCGTTGCCGTCGCCGCCACCGCAGTCCGAGCGGTCCTCTTGCCGGTGTCTGCCGAGGAGGCGACGGACCTGCCGTCCGCCGAGCAGCCCATGATCGCGGACGCCCCGGCACCGCCGACTGTCGTCCCCGACGTTCCGATGGACTGGACTCCGCTGGTCTGGGTCGTCGTAGCGGTGCTTGCCCTCGCGCTGGCCGCGTACCTGAGCGTTCGGACCCGCAGCCATGTCGTCGACCGACGCAACGCCAGGAAGGCACTCGAAGCCGACTACGCCGCCGCCCACGCCGTCTACAGCGAGGTTGCGGACGCCTACGCCGCCTACCTGGCCGACCCCTACTCCATCTTCATCAGGCCCCTGCTCGACGACCTCACCGAGCCGCGCACCGCAGCCTTCATCGACGCCTTCGCCACCATGAACGATGTCCGGCCCGAACAGTGCCCCGACACCGCAGAGCGCGTGCAGGCCTTCGCCGTCGCCGCGCAGAAAGCACGTACCGCCTGGCGCAGAGCCGACGGCTACGCCCGCACCATGGGGCTGCGCGTGACCAGCGTCGAGGACCAACGAACCGTGCGCCGGATCCGCAGCGCACTCGGTATCGCCCTCGACACCTCGGCCACCGGGCAGGAACGCGAGACAGCGCTCCGCACCGTCGAGGAACTCGCGGCCGGCATCGTCACCATCCCCGACCGCATCTACACCAGCGCCAGGATCGCCATAGAAACCACCACACGCAAACAACTCACCAGCTGACTCGTCATGCCGCTGTGGTGCCGACAGACAGTCATTTGTCGGCACCACCTGGCAGCATGGCCCACCAACGGCACAACGACAGGCACAACAGCCGATCACGGCAGAGGCCAGAACGGACAATCACCTATGAACCTCGTCAACACCACAGCCTTCATCGTGTTCGTCGTACTCGTCACCGGGGCCTACGCCCTCGGCACCGTCTACATACGCAGACCGTCCCGAACCGCACTGCACAGCAACGCACTTGCCCTCATCGGCCTCGCCGTAGTCGCCGCCAGCGTCTTCGCCCTCACCTATCCAGACCTCGCCTGGGGATGGAAAGCCGCCCTCATCGCAGGATCCATCCTGTTCGGCTACCTGAGCGCACGGCAGTTCAACAGCACCCGCGCCGAACACGACGCCGACCAGAAACGCAGCTTCACCCAAGCCGCCCTCGACGACGACAGGAACAACCGATGAACCCCCTCAGCACCTTCCGCGACCACCGCCGGATCCGCCAGGAATTCCTATCCGACGACAGCGAAGAGAATGCGGCACGCTACTTCGAGTCAGCGAACACAATGGACGGGCTTCGGATCGGGCTCAACAGATTCGCCGCTGTTGTGGTGGGCATCCTCGGGATCGCCGCAGCCGCGTACAACGTCAAGATGGGCTTCGACGGATCTGACGTCAGCATCATCGAACTCTTATTTCCCGCTCTTGCAGTGGCATTGGTGTTCGCTCTTGTCCGTATCGGCAACGACCTGGGCTCGAAAGGCACGAAAGAGATCGTCGCCACCGCGAACAGGGCCAAATTCATCGGCGATCAACGCCGAGCGAGCGCGTCCGACCGTTGACATGACCAGCCCAAAACAGAAGCCGAAAGTAGTCAGCCCGATCCAACTGGCCGACCTCATCGACAGAGACCGCCGCCTGCTCGACAACTACCTGCTCCAGGGCACCCACTCGATCTTGCCTATCTCTCGTCTGAACTGGAGCCCGCAGGTACGAGAAACAAACACGTCCGGGAATGGAGGGACGCACTGTACGACCTCTCTCTCAGGGCGCTACGGGAATCCACGCCAGAGCTCCTACGCCGTTGGGTGCACTTGCGGCAGCAGATAGTCGTAAGAGGCCCACTGGGCATGCGTTGGTCCCCGATCCCGCACCGCAACCGACGCTACGAACTCGACCACTGACGAGCCTCGTCAGCCTCCATCGCTTCCACGCAGTCCCCCGCCAGCCGTATCCCACAACGCCGCCGTCGAGCACCCTTGCTCCGGCGGCGTTCTGCTTACCCGTCACATTTGCTTTTCGGAGCCGTCCGGAATCGGTCGCACGTCCCCCATATGAAAATAGAATTGGTCACGCGCATCTTTCTTTTACCGACATTGGTAATTCGAAATTCGGCACTGCAGGACGTCAGGGTAGAAGCTTATGTAAACGTCTGCACTGCAACGAATTAGGCGAATTATGACCATCTTTATCTATGGAAAAGTCGAGTGCATTGATATAGAATTGAGGCTACCGAAACAATTCCTCCGAGGAGCTATCCATGTCCATCACCGTGTACACGAAGCCGGAATGCAACAGCTGTGATCAGACGAAGCGACGGCTGGACAAGCGCGGCCTCGAATACGAGACCGTCGACGTCACCGAAGACCCCGCAGCGCGCGCGTTCGTCACCGACCGTCTCGGCTACCGGCAGATGCCCGTCGTGGTCGTCGAAGAGGCCACCGAGGACGGCACACACCTCGAGCACTGGAGCGGCTTCCGGATCGACGCACTCGACAAGCTCGCCGCCACCGCCTGACCGATCGCCTCCGCCCCGCTCACCCCGCCCGTGAAACGAGTCTTCCGATGACGCCTCTGAGTGCAGTTCCCTCACCCGCCGACGAACCCGCTCGTATTCCTGTGCGGGGCCTGGTGTCCGTGGACGACGATGTCGCTGCCGTCGACGACTGGAGCGCAGCTCACCGCCCCGCCACCGACCCCGAGGCGCTGCTGCTGTGTGCCCTGATGTGGAGCGCCCACACCGGGGGAGTGTCCACCGAGGACCAGCGGATCGCCGCGACAGTGACCGCCGACGACTTCGACGGCGTCGCCTACCGGCGAATATTCGTCGTGATCGCAGGTCTCGTCGCGGCCGGCGAACCGTACGACCCGGCGAGCGTCACCGCAGCCTTCATGCGATCCGGATCCGGCGGAGCCAAGGACGCGCCCCTACTCCGCAGCTTGAACGAGGTCATCACCGCCGGAGCGGACGGCTTCACCGCCGTCCACTACGCCGACATCGTGCTCTCCCAGGCATACCGGCGCAGTTACCGGACCGTGGCAGCGTCGATCGTCCAGGCCGCCGAGGGGCTGCCGGAGGAATACCTGTTCGATCATCTCGTCGAGTACGGGCGCGCTCAACGTGCACTGTGGCAGCGGCTCAACGCCTTTCGCGGAAGGCAGTGACCATGATCGACACAACCACCGACACGGTTCCGAGGGATCACCCCGTATCGAACCAATCGTCAACATTCCTTGACGACGCGATAGCGTCAAGAAATATTGACGCGTCGTCGGGCGCTGCGTCGACGCGAATACCGGGCGTGCCTGTGCTGCGTCCACCGTTCGCGTACTACGGCGGAAAGACCCGCCTGGCCCCGGCGATCGCCGCCGCCCTGCCCGAACACACCCAGTACGTCGAACCGTACGCAGGATCGCTCGCTGTGCTGTTCGCCAAGACCCCGGCTCGGTTGGAGACCGTCAACGATCTCGACGGCGACATCGTGCACTTCTGGCGGGTGCTACGAGAGCGTCCCGACGATCTTGTGCGGGCCTGCGCGCTGACCCCGCACGCGCGAATGGAACGCGCAGCAGCACTCTCGCGCCCCGCCGACCTCGACGACGTCGAACGTGCCCGCCGAATCTGGGTGTGCCTGACCGCCGGTCGCACCGGCACGCTGCGTAATACCGGTTGGCGATACGACACCTCCGACTCCGCGTCGACGTCCATGCCGCGCCGACTGTCCGGTTACGTCGCTCGCATCGAGGCAGTCGCTGCCCGGCTTCACAGCGTCTCGCTCGAACACCGTGACGCCCTCGAGGTGATCGAGGCCTACGGCGGCGGACGACGAACCGTCATCTACGCCGACCCGCCCTACGTCGGGGAGGTCCGGACACGCAACTACCGCACCGAAATGATGAGCACGACAGACCATCACTCTCTCGCCGAACGACTGCACGCCTGCCAGGCGAGCGTGGTGCTCTCCGGCTACGCCAGCGATCTCTACGACCGAAAGCTCTACCGCGACTGGTACCGCACCGAACTGCGCTCCCACACCAGCCAGAGCGGAACGTGGGAACACCGCACCGAGGTGCTCTGGTCGAACCGGCCGCTACGCATCGATGCGCCCGACACCCCAAGCTCGACATGTAACGAAACTCCCGGCACGGCAACCGAATGTAACGAAACCCGGTGCCAGGCAGCCGACTGCGCGAAGGTGCTCACCCAACCCGCGACCGGTCGCCCGAGACGCTTCTGCTCGCCCGCGTGCCGAGTCCGCGCGCACCGCCACGCCAACACCCATCCCCACCGACGACCCGCATCTCCGACAACCGATTCGAGCGAGGAAACATGACCATTGAGCGACCCGCCGCCGTCGACGACGTGATCCCGGCGTGCACCGACGACCCGTCGGCCTGGGATCTCGACGCCTCGACAAAAGATCGGTTGAAGACGGCTGTCCGAGCCTGCCGGTTCGAGTGCCCGGTGTACGACGCGTGCCGGGAAGCGCTCGCGGCCGGCGCAGTGACTCCCATGTCGATGGTGGTCGCCGGGATCGCCTACGACTACAACGGTGACCCCGTCGACCTGGACAGCCCACGTGCCCGCACCGGGCCCCGCAACGAACGCGACACCCGATGGGTCGACGAACGAGGTCACTCCTACAACGGACACACCGGACGATGGGAATCACCCGCCAGCGCCATGGAGCAACGACGCCGACGCATCGCCTGAACTCTCGACACACCCCGGCCTGAACGTAAGAAGGCACCCGCGCACGAACCTGCGGGTGCCTTCTTACGCTCCAGTGAGTGGCAGTTACCGATCACGCACTTCGACTTCAACGTCCCAGTCGATCTCGTAGTCCACGAAATGTGGGGCATCGTCCATGCCGCTGCTCTCGAACATCGGGTAGGCCCCCTTCTGTCGATCGGTTTGCAGCACCGCGATGTGAATCTCGTCCGCCGACATCCGAATCTGTCGTAGCTCCCCGGTCATCGCAGTGTCGGTCCACCGCAGTGGCACGAACGTCACCTGGCAGTGAATGTCGCCGCCGTGCAGGCGATGTGCGGGCTTGGTCTCGCTCTGTGGTTCCAGGCGTAACCGGTGCCGCCCATGTCCGATGCTCACCCGAGTCCGTGATCGGCCGCGCGCGATGTCGCTGCGGTATGCGCCGCGGGCGGTGGTGTGCGCAGCGTGGGCGAGGAGACCCGCGCCGCTCCGGACGAGCGCCCTGGCGGGGGAGTGACCAACCCACGTGGCCGCGTCGACGCGCGCTCGGCGTCGACCGCATTCGACACCGATGCCGCCGATACCGACGCGGACACAGCCGCAGTGTTGTCGGGGCGTGCGGCCGGCCTCGACCGTGCTTGCAGATCCTCGAGGTCGGCGGCGAGTGCGGTGATGTGTTCGGCGTCGGCGACCGGGTCGAGGACGGAGATGTTCGCGCGTAGGTACCGCACCTGTGTGAAGCGGTCGACGGCGATGCGGTCGGTATCGGAGACGTCCGCCTCATGGATGACGCGGAGCACGGTGTCGTTGCGCATCGGTTCGATGGTGCCGCCGAGATCGGCGGCGAGCTGCTCGGCGATGCGGTGTGCGTCGTCGGGGACGTACGCGCCGACCTCGGTGCGCGAGTTCGGGATCGGGCCCGGTCGGGTGGAGTAGACCTCCACGTCCAGAACCGCGACTGCGTCGGGACCCTCGACCGCCGAATCGGGAAGCGGTGGTGACGATTCGACGACGGCGGCTACTGCTGCGGTGACGTTGCGGGGTGCGGGGATGACGGTGCGCAGGACACCGTTCTTGTAGGCCGGGAGTGCGGTCAGGTCGGCCGCGAGCTCGCCGGGGCTGCCGATGAACTCGACATCACGGCGTGAGGTTCCCTCGGCGACCGAGTCGATGACGACCGAGACGGTGTCGAGCTCGTAGGTGTCCGCCACTGCCGCTGCTTGGGTGAGTGCGAACTGTCCAGCGGAGCGGGAGGTGTAGAACGAGCCGCGAGCGAGCACGAAACCGGGGTCGCCGTACTCGTTGATGTTGGCTACTTCGACGTTGAATTCGGGCTGGGTCATGTCTGTGGTCCTTCTGATGATGTGGGTGCGCCCGTACGCGGGAAGATGTGTCGAGCGTGCGAGGGCACGGGGATCCGCGACCGGTGCCGGTGCGCGGGCGGTGCGAGGGAAGTGCGGTCAGTGCGCGGTGGCAGGCGAGGACTGCGGTTCGGTCGGCGCGTCGGGTGCAGTCGACGAGGCGGCGTCGTGTTGTGGGTCGGGGCCGGCGGTGTTCTCGGCACCGACTCGGCGGCGCGGCGTACTGCGACCGGTGACGCGCTTCGATGCCCTGGATGTTTTCTTGCCGACAGGTGTCGGTGCGGTCAGTCCACTGCCGGTGAGTTCGGCAACGGTCCACCCGGCGTCGATCGCTTCTTTGTACGCGGCAGCGTGTTCGGCGTTCGCGTGTTCGGCGGCGCGAGTGGCCTCGGCGACTTTCTCGCGCGCGGCGGCGGACGCTTGGGCGGCGTCGAAGAGGGACTCGATGTATTTGGTGCGGTTCTCGATCGCAGCGCGTGCGCGCGCGATGACGGTGTCTTTGTCGACCGTGGGTGTGATGGACATCAGATGTGAGGGCCTTCCAGATTCGGTGCGCGGAAATCCCCACCGGACAGGCACCGATCGCTCACAGAGCAACACAACCCACAGTGCGGTGAACGCAGTGCAGGGTGAATCGGTACGGGTGGGGCGCGCTCGAACGTGACCCTCATCGACGCTCGAACTTCACTCGATCCTAGATCATCTGCGCGCTGGGCGGCGAGCCAACCGGCGCGGAGGTGGATGTTTCCTGTCGGTGCCTGCTGGCACTGTGCCGACCATGACCGACGACAACGCCACCACACCGCAGCCCCTCGTGCGCGTGCGAGAGGTGCTCGACGGCAAGGTGCCCAACGGGACGCACGTCGTCGTGCACGGCACCCTCGACGCGGTCACAGTGAAGACGTACGAGCAGACAGGTCAGTGGGCGATGGGGCGTCTCGTCGACGGCAAAGACTCGATCGACTTCTGGATGTTGGCGCGCGCGTTCGCACGCACCGGTCGATTGTGCGTCGAGACGGCCGGCCCGATCGCTGCGACCGCATGTGTGTCGGGCCCGCCGTATCGCACCGCGCTGGTGATCAACAGCATGGAGCGCATCGAACCCCGCCCGGAACCCGGCATCGATCGGACTGCTGTCTGACACGATCGACCGCTATGAGCGTCACTCTCCCCCCGCCCTTGACCGCCGACACCGACGACGATGCAGTCAATCTGCTGCGGCGGTACTACGGGAGCACCTACCTCGGCAGTGGGTGCTATACCGGTGCGCTCTTCGACAGCTGGGCACCGGAGAACCGCGTCGCCGACAGCAACCGGTTCACCGCCGACGATCTCGTCGCGATCACGTTCTTGTCGGTCGCCGTCAAAGCGGGAGCAGCACGCGAGCTCCTCGTCACCCGTGCCGCACGATTTGCGGAGTTGCTCGACGCCGTCGGCCCGGATCGCGACCTCGTCGACGAGACGGACGGGCTCACGCCCGACGCACCGATCCTGCTGCTGGAGAACGAACTACGAGGCGTGACCGACGTCGGCCGCACCATCGCAACGAAGCTGATGGCCCGCAAACGTCCCCGCCTGGTGCCGATCTACGACGTGGTCGTCGGCCGCGTTCTCGATACCGAGAAAGTGCACCGTGATCCCATCCGGGAAGCGCTGCGCGCGGACGACGGTGCGCTGCACGCTCGACTGCTGAGAATCAGGGCGGCAGCAGCATTGCCCGACGAGATCAGTGCGCTGCGCGTCCTCGACGTCGTCAGTTGGATGCACGGCAAGTCGGCGTAGACGGACGTGCACAGTCGTCGCGTTGCAGCCGTGCACATTGCGGTTTCATCGGCTGCACACGTCATCGTTGCGACTCGTGCAGAAGCGTCGGTGCGTGCGCCACGGACGGTCAGTAGTAGTCGTTGTCGTACTGGTTGCGGTAGTACCCGCGACGGGCCCTGCGGTCATCGACTCCGCTGGCACCGCCGAGTGCGAGGAGGGGAACCATGAACAGCATCACCGCGATGAACGCGCCGATCACCGCGATGAACGCGCCGAACGCGACAGCGAGAACGACGAGGTATGCGCCGACACCGATGACGGTGAGAATGTTCGCGACGAACCCCTTCCATCCGGGGTCGTTCTCACCGAGGTACCGCACGTACCAGATCAGGAATCCGGCACCGGCGACAGCGAGCAGGGGGAGCGGTCCGACGTCGTCGGTGAAGAGCGAGGAGAGCGTCATCGTGTACGTCCTTGTCGTGTGAGGACTGCTCTCACCGGTGCGGCGTCGCGGCCCAAGCCTGATGGATCAATGTGTACCGTGCGCCACCGACACTGATCGGTCGCGCACGGTTTCAGAACAGCGTTGGTGGTGCTTGTGCGTCGAAGCTGTGTCCGGCTAGCGCGGCCAGCATCCGTGGTTCGTCGTAGCCGCCAATGAGTGCGTCGCGGATCGCGATCGCGCGCCCGTAGCGTCCGCGCGGATCCCCGCCCGCTGGTGTCGGGCCGATATGTCGGCCGACAGCGACGGCGTGCGCGAGGTTCGCCGATTGGGTGCCGCGTTTGAGGTGCCCGTCGGCGACTCGCACGCACAAGGTTTCGTCGCAGTCGTGCTCACCGACGATCCCGTCACCGAGGTCGCCGTATTCGAGCAACAACGCGAACCGGTGCGCCGACAACGTGCGTGGCGTGTCGCCGTCAGTGAAGGTGAACCTCCCATAGGAATCAGGAAAACTGACGGCTGAACGCCACCACCAGCATGTCGGAGTTTTGACGACTTTCGTCCAGAACCGTGCCACCGTCTTGGCGGTCAACGGCCCTTGCAGCGGTCGCCACACCCGAGAAACCGGCTGCGGCTCAGCGGCGTCGGTGTCGTCACCGAACAACGCCAGTTGCATCACCGGAGCGGTCACCGGCTACCCCTGACCCGTCGCGGGATCGGCGTCCGGGACGCTGTCGCCGGTCGCGGGTTTGCTCGTCGCTGCATCGCCTGCCGACGTCGAGTCACCCGGCTCGTTCAAGGCCGATCCATCACGCGACTCTGCGTTTGCATCCGAGTCGGAGTCCGAGGTGTCGTCGCCGGTGTCCGCGCTCGCCGACGGCGCTGCGGTGTCGGCGAGCAGTGCCAGAAGTTTGCGTGCTTCGCCGGTCGTAATCCCCGCGAGTGTCGCAGCGGCGCTGAGTGTTCCTTCCCGGCCCCTGATGTCGTCGAGCGCGCGGGCCATCGCCAGCCGGGCCGCGTCGATCTGCTCAGCGGCCGCGAAGTAGTCCGTCAACGAGCCCATGTTTTTCTCGTCGCGCGCTTTGCGGTCGGCGACGACTTTTTGCTGCGCTGCCCGCGCCCGAGCACGCGCAGTCATCCGAGCCTGAGTCGACGCCATGCCGCCCACTCTAACCCCGAGCACCCTCGAATTCACAGATCCTGACACAACCTCCTCCCGCATCACCGATCCACAACCACCGAAACTCCACCCCACGCCACCAATCTCAACCCCTACCGATCTACAGCCAAAAGCCAAGACCAACCCCACAGACCTCATGCATTCAGGCCACTTTGGGGATTTCGCTGGTAGGGTCCGGTCCATGATGGGTCTGCACAAGCTCACCGCTGGGGACGGGTATACGTACCTGACCAGGCAGGTTGCAGCGGCAGATTCCACTGAACGAGGGGCCGCGTCACTGGCCGAGTACTACTCCGAGAAGGGGGAGTCACCGGGCCGGTGGACCGGGTCCGGTCTGGCCGAGCTGGAGACGATCGGCGCGGGGGAGCAGGTGTCCGAGGCGCACATGAAGGCGCTGTTCGGTGACGGCCTGCACCCCGAGGCCGACACGATGTACGCGGAGAAGTTCGCGGCCGAGCTCGCTGCCGGTGCGTCGACGAAGAACGCAGAGCGAGCAGCGGCGGCGGCGATCAAGCTCGGTCGCGCATTCAAGATCGACAACGGAGCCTCCGACTACCGGGTCGCGTGTGCGAAGGCGTTCGTCGAGCACAACCTCGCGGCCGGCGAGAAATGGAACGCACCGATCGAGGCCGAATCGCGCGCGACGATCCGCACCCGCGTCGCGCGTGAGATGTTCGAGCGCGAGTACGGACGCGCCCCGGCCGACGAGCGTGAACTGTCCGGGTGGGTCGCCAAATCGGGGCGACAGAACACCAAAGCCGTCGCCGGGTTCGACCTCACGTTCACGCCGGTCAAGTCGGTGTCGGCGCTGTGGGCGGTTGCGCCGCGGGAGATCTCGCAGGAGATCGAAGCAGCGCACGACGCCGCGATCGCAGCCGCCCTCGAATACCTCGAAGAGCACGCCTGCTTCACCCGTCTCGGCAACGGCGGTGTCGCGCAAGTCGACGCGAACGGATTGATCGCCGCAGCGTTCACCCACCGTGATTCGCGCGCCGGTGATCCGAACCTGCACACCCACGTCGCGATCTCGAACAAGGTCTCCACAACCCTGCCGGACGGGACGACGAAGTGGCTTGCGCTCGACGGGGCTGCGTTGTACCGCAACAACGTTCCCGCCTCCGAGGTCTACAACACCGCCCTCGAAGCGCAACTGCGTGAACGCATCGGAGTCGACTTCGCCGAACGCCCGAGCGAGGACCGGTCGAAGCGACCCGTCCGTGAAATCGTCGGCCTGGACACACGGTTGGCCGAACGCTGGTCCTCCCGCAACGCTGCCATCGTCGTGCGCACCGCCGAACTCGCACGCGAGTTCCAGGCCGAGCATCACCGCGAACCGACCGCCATCGAAGCGATCCGGTTGGCGCAGCGCGCGACACTGGAAACCCGGCAGGCGAAACACGAACCGCGCTCGCACGCCGAGCAACGCGGAGGGTGGCGCGCCGAGGCGATCGACGTCCTCGGTTCACCAAAAGCACTGTCGAAGATGGTCGCCGAGGTGACCGGCAAGAAGCGCACCCGGGCGAGCGTGGACATCGACGACCCGCGCTGGATCGACTACACCGCCGCCGACGTCGTCGAGGTCGTTTCCCGAGCACGCTCGCGCTACCAACGGCACAACATTCGCGCCGAAGCGATCCGTCAGGTCCGCACCGCCAACCCGCCGGCCGATCGCATCACCGACCTCGTCGAAGCGATCACCGACCGCGCCTGCGGCACCGACCTCGCCGTCACTCTCGGCGACGAACTCAGTGACGACGTCGCCGCAGACATCGCCCCGAATGTGATGCGTCGACGCGACGGCCGGGACGTGCACACCCGCCACGAAGCAACCTTGTTCACCACCACTGCCGTCCTCGACGCCGAGACGCGCATCGTCGCCCTTGCACAGCGCAACGACGGTGTTGCAGTCGCCGACGAGCATGTGGAGATGGCGCTGCTCGAGTCCGCTGCGAACGGCCGCGAACTCAACGTCGGACAACGCTCACTCGTGCGCGCAATGGCCACGTCCGGTGCAAAACTTCAGCTCGCACTCGCACCCGCCGGAACCGGCAAGACCACCGCCATGACAGCACTGACACGGTCGTGGCAGAACGCAGGCGGGCACGTCGTCGGGTTCGCGCCGACCGCCGCTGCCGCCGCAGTCCTGCGTCAAGATATCTTGACGACAACCGATACGTTGGCGAAGTTCGTCGACATCACCAAACGTCTACGCAATGGCGATCCGGTATCCGTCCCGGAGTGGTACACCAACATCGGACCGGACACGCTCGTCATCGTCGACGAAGCCGGAATGACCGGCACCCTCGACCTCGACGACGCAGTCACCGCCCTCGCCGAACGCGGCGCAACGGTACGGCTGATCGGCGACGATCAGCAGCTCGCGTCCGTCGCCTCCGGCGGTGTCCTGCGCGACATCCACGACCGCGTGGGCGCGCTCACGCTCTCGCAGGTGGTGCGCTTCCGCGACAAGGCAACCGGCGCCGCCGAAGGCGCAGCATCTCTCGCACTGCGCGACGGCGACGACGCAGCGATCGGCTTCTACATCGACCACTCCCGGCTGCACGTCGGCTCCATCGCCACCGTCACCGACGACGCCTACAGCGCGTGGAGCGCCGACCGCGCCGCCGGCAAGGACGCACTGCTGCTCGCACCGACCCGTGAGCTCGTCGCCGAACTCAACACCCGCGCCCGCACCGACCGCCTCGCCGCCACCGACGCCAAGGTCGGACGTGAAGCTGTCCTCGCCGACGGCCTCCGCGCGAGCGTCGGGGACATCGTCCGCACCCGCTCCAACGATCGCCGCAACCCGCTCTCGCAGACCGACTGGGTCCGCAACGGTGACCGCTGGACCGTCGAGAAAGTCGGCCGTGACGGATCACTGGTGGTACGCCATCTCGAACTCGGACGCACCGTCACCCTGTCACCGGACTACGTCCAGGAATCGACCGAACTCGGCTACGCCGGAACGGTCCACTCCGCGCAAGGCTCGACCGCCGACACCTGCCACGTCGTGGCCACCGGCGACGAAACCCGACAGCTCGCCTACGTCGCACTCACCCGGGGGCGACTGAACAACCACATGTATCTCGCGACCGCCTCCGACGGTGATCTGCACACCGCGATGACCGAACGCGGAATGCTTCCCCCGACCGCCGTCGACGACTTCCGGGCGATCCTGCGCCGCGACGGCGCACAGGTCTCCGCGCACTCGACCCTCGCTGCTGCCGACGACCCGCATGTGAACCTGGCACCGGCCGCGAACGCCTACGACTACTCCGTCGCCACCGCCTGCGAAGTCCTCGCCGGACCCACCGTGATGGCCGCGATCGACACCGCCGCCGACGCCGCGATCGCCGGCCTCACCGACGACGCCGCATGGCCGGTCCTGCGTGGACATCTCGCGATCCTCGCCGCCGGAGGCGACGACCCTGTCGCCGCCCTGAACACCGCGATCACCGAACGCGAACTCGGCACCGCGGGAGATCGGGCCGCAGTCCTGGACTGGCGACTCGACGCCACCGGACGCCACTCCGCAGCACGTGGAGCATCGGGGCGGGGGCCGTTGCCGTGGCTGCCTGCCATCCCCGACGCACTGCGCAAGGAACCGGAGTGGGCGAGCTACCTCGATGCCCGCGCCGACGCGATCGCCGTCCACCGTGAACGCATCGCCGCCGACGCCGCCGGGTGGACACCGACAACGGCACCGGTCTGGGCGCGGGCACTGCTCACCGACGAACCCGACCTCGACCTGCTCACCGATCTCGCGGTGTTCCGCGCCGCGCACGACGTCGACCCCGCCGACCGTCGACCGACCGGACCCGAGCAGTACGCGGCCGCGTCGGCAATCGTGCAGCGTCGCCTCGACACTCGCGCCGAGACGATCATCGGTACCACCAACGACGCCGTCGTTCGGTGGCGTCCGTTCGTCGACGAACTCGACACCCACATCGCCCGCGATCCGTACTTCCCGATCCTCGCCGACCGACTCTCCGCCGCCGCCCGCGCCGGAATCGAAGTCCACACCCTCGTCCGCGACTCCCTCGCCGCGTCGCCGCTACCCGACGAGCTGCCCGCTGCCGCACTGTGGTGGCGACTGTCCGGTGAACTGTCCGCCGCTGCCCTCGACACCGACGCCGCGGACACCGCAGCGCTGATGCCGTCGTGGGCACCGATGCTGACCGAACTGCTCGGCGAGCGCGCCGCCACCCGCGTGATGTCCGACCCGGCGTGGCCCTCACTCGTGGCGACCGTCGACGCCGCCGACCCCACCTTGTGGACGCCGGGGGAGTTGCTGGGGACTGCGTACGAGTTCCTGCACGGGGGCATCGACCCGGTCGATCACGGTGTCACCCTGCCCGCCCACGAACTCGCCACCGCGCTGACGTGGCGGGCCGAGATGCTGGTGCGCGAGAACCACCTCGCCCGCACCTACACCCCACTGCCCGTCGAACCACTCTCGATCGAGGACGAAGAAGCCCTCGCACCGCTCGACGAGACGATCGGCGACACGACCGGCGACGTGCTGCCGGCCGAGTTCGCCGATCCGGACTACCTCCCGGCACCGGCCAATACGCAGACAGTTTCAGCAGCGGTCGATGCGGACGCGCCGTCGATCCCGCTGGGCGGTGATGCCGACTACCTCGCCTCCCTCGACGCACTCGATGCGCCGCTGGAGTACGACGACGCCCCGCCGCCCGAGTACGACGGTCACAGCGACGATGTCACCGCCGACGATCCGGACGTCGATACCGACGTCGATCCGTACGCGGCGATGCTCGAACACGCACACGTGTTGGCACTGCCGTACCCGACGGTCACCGCCGACGAACGGGTCCGACTGCTCACCCGCGATCTCGCGGCGGCGAAGGCCGACCACCGCGCGCTGCGCACAGCAATTGCCGATGGCACCAGTCCGACGGTGTTGCACCTGCGCACGGCACTGACCGAGATGCAGGAACACGCGGACCGGCAACGCCCCGCCCGGATCGCGATGCTCGACGCCCGCCAGGACTGGATGGACACCGAATTCGAGGCCGAAGCGCTCTGGCACCGGATCGACACCGTCATCCGGCCCGCGGTCGCCGCCGACGTCGCAGCCGCCGAGGACGACGACGCCCGTCTGCTCGCTCAGCGTGGTCTCGACTGGGAGATCTGGCGCGCCGGATTCGCCGACGACGCCGCGACCGCCGCCCGCACCCGCGCACACGAAGCCGCTGCCGAGTACGAGCGCGTCACCGCCGCCGACGGAGGAGAAGTCACCACAGCCGACGTCATCACCGCTCGCGGAACAGCCGAAAGCATCGACCTCGCCGCACTCGCAGAACTCCAGCAGGAAGTGGACGGCCTCGACGGCATGTTGCTGCGGGCCGAGCACGCAGCGAGGCGTATCGCGGTGACCTCGACACACGCGCAGACCACCGTCGAGGTCCTCGACGCACCAGAAGTCGAGACAGCGGACCACCTCGAGCAGGAAACGCTTGCTCCGATAGAGCTGGTAGTGGAGGACGCAGCCGAGCCTGCCGCCGATCCGCAACCTGTGCTCTCGCCGGCGGACGCCGCCTTGCTCGCGAGGATGGAACAGGACCCGATCAGGCTCGTCCCGGACGCGGAGTTGATCGCGTTCGTCGACCGCGCCGGACGATCGCGCACCGCACCGACCGTCGTCGCGGACACCGAGAAGCTGTACGCCCGCCTCACCGAGCAAGCTGCAGCGATCGCCGCCGCCCGAGAACTCGACGCCGAACTGCGCCGGATCGGGGCAGAACACGAGGCGGCGCGCACCGAACACGCTGCACTCACCGATCGACTGTCGACCGCCAAACGGCGCGACCGCAAGACCCTCGAACCTGCCGTCGCTGACGCCCGACTACGGGAAGAGCGCCTCGCACGCCAGGTCCGCGACACAGAGCGGGCGGCCAGCGATGCAGCCGGACGTGTGCGGGCCGAGACCAGCGAATGGCCCGCGATCGCGGCACGCGCGAGCAACCCCGACCGCCGCGCCGCCGACCTTGCAGCCGCCGCCGTATTCGACACCGCCATCACCGAGCGTGACCGCCGTCTGCGGGCGGTGTCCTTGGCCGGTGAGCGTCACGCCGCCGAACAGCGCATCCGTGCTTCCTCAGCGACAGCCCGAACGGTGGAGGCTCCTGCGATCGGCGGAGTCACTGACACGACGAACCGTCGAACCGCCGATGCTCAGCCCGCCGACCCTGCCGCGCAGAAGAACATCGCGCGGCTACTCGCAGACGCACCCGGACCCGGACGTCCCCGCAGCGGCAAACAGACGCCGCGTCCGCAGCAGCTGCCCGACGCTGTCGTCACCGAACGCCAGCTCGATAACGACCACGGCCTGTAACGAGCTGCCCGGGCGGTCCGGTCGGAATGGGATCGGTGAGGCAATAGCCCGGGCCGTCCACGATCCGTCAGGAAATGTTGACGGACCGTGGATGCGAGCGGTGCGGTTCGTCGACTAGCTGTCGAGGCCGTACCCGTTGTCAGGTTCGTGACCCGGTTCCGGCCCTTCGTGTTCATTGCCCTTCCACGGCTTGGCGGGCCCCGGACCGTCTTCTACTGCGCGGAGGAAGTGTCCGGGCCGAGTCGATGTGTCGCCCGGTTGCAGATGTTCGCTTCCTCCTGCGGTCTGCGCGCTCGCATGTTGAGCAGCAACGGATTTGGCGTGCATCATGGCCCGCACTTCATCCGCACTTTCCATGCCGAGTTCTTCGACGAGGGCTTTGGTGGGATTGAGCATCAGCGACCACTTCGGGTCGCGGCCCTTCGCTGCCGCGCGTTCCGCGCGGGCGGCGTCGCGCGCGAGCGCTTCGGGGCTGGTCTCGGCTTCCTTGATCTCCTGCCGCAGCCGCGTCACTTCGTTCGAGAGGTCCTTGAGCTGTACCGCTTTCGGGAAGTCCGAGAGCTCGACCAGTTCGAGGTCATCGAGGCGTTGTTCGTCTCGATCGAGTGAGCGTTCGGCCTTCGCGAGGTCGGTGTCGACGGTGTACGCCATGTTCTCCATCCGCGTGAGCAGACCGAGTGAATGCTGGCTGCGATCGCCGTCCCCGATCCTCGGATACAGATCGTGGGCTTCGATGACCTTCGTCGACGACCCGAGACCGGAGAACGAGAGATACAGCGCACTGTCCTGGGCCGGGCGAGAGGCCTCGATCGGGAATCCGCTCATCTCCGCGATCACCATCGTCTTGGTCAACCCTTCGCCCTTGAGGGCCTGGTAGGTGCCCTGCAACGCTATGGCCATCGCATTCGCGGCGTCGCTGCGCTTGTCGTAGAACACCCCGCGGATGGTCATACCGGGCCACTGGTCGACCTCGCGCCGGCCCTTGAGTACCGGTGCTGCTTCTTTCAATCCGACGACCCGCTGGCGTGCGCGGGGTACTTCACGGCGCAACCGATCGCGGTCGCGTTCGATGGAGCGTTGCTCGGCGAAATGCGAATCCGCTTCGGACTGGAGCTCCTGAAGCTGGGAGTCCAGCTCGATCTGCTGGATATATCGATCGTCACCGGTGGCCAGGGCCTTGGTCATCGCCGAGTTCTCGGCGAGCGAATCGCTGTCGAGGTCGACCACACGCCGCATCGACCGGTCCGCTCTCTTGAGCTGTTCGATGAAGTGCGCCTTGCGGTGCACGGTCTGCCACATGACGGTGTCGAAGGTCTTCTCGGCGACGTAGTTGAACACCTTGACATGCGCGTTCTGGTTGCCCTGCCGGATGATTCGGCCCTCACGCTGTTCGAGGTCGGCCGGTCGCCATGGCACGTCGACGTGATGCAAGGCGATTGCGCGATCCTGGATGTTGGTGCCGGTGCCCATCTTCTCGGTGGATCCGAACACCACCGATACCTTTCCGGTGCGGCACATCTCGAACAGGCGGGCCTTCTCCGACGGCTTCGGGTAGTCGTGGACGTAGGCGATCCGGGCGGTCTCCATCCCGCCGGCGAGCAGCTCGGCGCGGATCCCGTCGTAGATCGACCACGACCCGTCGGCTTTCGGGGTGGATCGGTCGCAGAACACGATCTGCAACGCACCCGGTGTCGGGTGCGGTTCACCGGACGAGTCGAGGTAGACGTTCTCGCTCGATTCTCTGTGCACGTTTAGGATTCGCTGCGCGACGATGTGCGCGCGGGAATGCTCCGGCGGTGCCGGATCCAGATGCGCGACCCTCGGGTCGAGGGTGGCGTTGCGGCCGTCGTTGGCGACCTTGAGCGCATTGTCGATATCAGGCCGCTTGGCGTCGGCATTATCGGCGCGATACCCGAGGTCGGCGATGAAGTCCTGCACCTCGAGCGCCGGGGTGAAGGTGACGTCGGTGTTGCGGCCACCGTCCTTGACCGGGAGATTCGCCGGCACCTGATCGCGGGTGACGGCATCGGTGTACACGCTGGTCATGCCGATGAGATCGCCGACGTTGGTGAATTCACCGACCCGAGTCACTGCCCGCAGTCTCGATCCGGACGAATTCAGCTCGACTCGTTCGACGGTGTCGGTGAACGTTGCCCCCCAGTCGTTGATCGAGGCGACCCCGGCGTCCTCGAGGAGGTCGGGCCGTAAGTAGTGCTGCATGACCCACAGTTCGGCGAGGGAGTTCGCGACCGGGGTGCCGGTGGCGAACGTGGCAACTCGCTCGATGTATTCCTCCGGCGGGATGCCCTTGGTGATCGCCTCCTCACGGCGCATCGACCGCAGATAGTTGAGCTTGAGGTCCATGTCGGTCGCGCGGTGCGAGCCGGAATTGGCGAGCTCGGCGACCCCGGACGCGCGGGCGAGGTTCTTGAACTCGTGCGCTTCGTCGACGAACAGGTAGTCCGCCCCCGATGCCTCGAACGTGAGCCCTCGGTCCTTCCCGGCCTGTTCGAGGGCGGTTTCGAGTCTTTCTTCGAGCTTGGCTTTCATCGCTTCGAGCCGCTTCTTGGTCAGACCTTCGTCGACGTTGCCGAGTTCGGCGTCCAGCTCGGCGACCTGTCCACGGATGTATTCCGCTTTCGTACCGGGGTCGACCCCTATGGAGGAGAACACCGACCGCGGGACGACGACCATGTCCCAGTCCTGCGAGGCGGACTGGGCGACGAGCAATCGGCGCCCTTCGGCGTCGGTGGCCGCCGATCCGGACAGGATCCGTGCGCCGGGATACCACTGGCCTGCTTCGCGGACGACCTGGTCGATGATGTGGTTGGGCACCACCACCCACGGCTTGTTCGCCAGCCCGAGGCGCTTGAGCTCCATCGCACCCATCAAGATGGTGCCGGTCTTACCGGCCCCGACGACGTGATCGAGCAGCACTGTCGGTTCGGAGACGATCCGAGCGGCGGCGTCGCGCTGGTACGGGTACGGCGAGTACTTGTCCCCGAGACCGGGGAAGGACATATGTGCACCCGAATGCACCGGTGCGACAAGGGAGTTGAACTTGTCGTTGTAGATGTCGAGGAGCTGTTCGCGCCGCACTTCGTCGGCGTGCAACGCCCATTGCCCGAACTCTTGTGAGAGCCGCCGGGCCTTCGATTGCGCGGCGCGGGTCGCAGCATCGTGGATTGCTCCCGCGCCCGCGCGATCACGGAACTCCTTCGAGCTGGTGATCTCGACGGTGTCGCTGTTGAGCAGGTCTTGGAGAAGCTCTTTCCATGTGTAGTCCCCAGCGCGCATCCCGGCGTTGGCGATCCCGCGGTCTTCGGCGGGCCGGTGCTCGAAGTTGAACTTCGTCGACCATGCGTGACGTTTGGGCATCAGCGCCCACTTGAGGTCCTGCTCACTGCTGCCCGGGTAGTGGCCGACGGCGACCTCCCAGCGCCCCGACGCCCGTTCGATGGTGACCGGCACATCGGCCGGTACCTCGAAGGTTTCCCGGACGAACTGGGTGTAGGTCTCGATCGGCACCCACGGCGCACCGAGGGAGACATCGACGTCGGTCTTGCGCGGCGGGATCGCCGCAGTCAGGGCGTCGACGTTGGCTTGGTAGCGGGAATCGAGCGCGGCGACCTCTTCGGCGTCGGCGAGTTTGGTGCGGACGTTGCCCGACAGATACGTCGACGATGACACCCACCGGGTCGGATCGGTCAGCGTGCGGAAGGCCCGTCCTTCCATCTGCGTTTCGGCCTGCTCGACGGTGGTCCCGAGTAGCTCCGCGATTCGCCCGACGTCGAGGCGGGCTTGCTCGTCGAGGCTGATGGCCATCGCCTCGTCGACGGTCTCGGCGTAGTCCCGCAGCTCACGTGAATGCAGGACGTCGGTGTGGAAGATAGCCGCCTTGCGGGCGGTCATCGTCTCCTCGTCGAAGTGTTCGAGCGCGAAGACCGGCGCGAACGTCGGATCGGTGCGTAGTGCTTTACCGAGGTGGCTCTGCAGCTTGGTGGGCTGTCGGGGATTGATCCACGCATCGTCGGAGAGCCGGTCGTAGACGTCTTCAGGGATCTCCCCCGCGTACGGGTCTCCGGCGACGCCTTCGTCCTTACGCCAGGTGTCGATCAATTTCGCCAGAGCGGCATCGTGCTGCGATTCGGTGAGGTCCTTGGGCACGGTCATCGCGAACCGGTTGATCGGGCCGTAGCGGCCGACGTAGGCGTCGTACTGCTCACCCAGGATCTCCCGCAGAGCTTGCCGCTGCCCGGGACTGGTAGCGGCGTCCTTCTGCGACTCGATCAACGCGCGGGTGGTGTCGCGCAGGGCCAGCAACTGTCCCCATTCGGCGACCTGTTTGGCTCCGCGGGTGCTCACCGGCTCCCAGTCGCGGGAGTTCCAACGTTCGATGGTCTCTGCCTGCGCGTCGTGCCGAAGGGTTCCCACCGCGAGGTCCGACTCCTCGAGGGTGTTCCCGGCGGCGAGCAGACCGCGCTCGAAGTCCTCTCGGGTCGGGCCGAAGGTGTCGCGCCACGATGCGGTATGTCCGAGACCGGCAGCTTTCGCGGCGTCGACGATGGTTCCGAGCCGATCCTCGACCAGTGCCGGGAGGTCGACGTCGCTGTCGGGGGCGTCGACCGACAAAGTCTCGTTGCCGTACATCCCGTGCCCGACCCGCAGCTCACCGAGCACCCATTCCGGGTGATCGGTGTAGACGGCATTGATCGGCACACCTTTGTCCTCGCCGGCATCATCGAGTGCGGTGGCGTTCTCGAGCTGCAGGAACCGCTCGGTCAACTGTGCAGGTTTCGCCCCGTCGGCGCGGCGACGCAGCACGAGGATGTCGGTGACCACCTCCGTACCGGCGACGCGGCGGAACGCGTTGGACGGCAACCGCACTGCCCCGACGAGGTCGCCGAGGGCGGCGATGTCGCGGCGCGCCCGCTGGTTCTGGGCGTCGAGGGTGTAGCGGGAGGTCAGGACGGTGACGTAGCCGCCGGGTGCGGTCATCGCCAACGATTTGACGATGAAGTGGTTGTGGATCGAGTGCTTGGCCTGGTTGTGGACCGGGTCGTAGAGCCGATAGTCACCGAACGGGACGTTGCCGATCGCCGCGGTGAACGAGGACGCCGGCGCGGTGGTCTTCTCGAATCCTTCGCCGCGGATCTGCGCCGACGGATTCAATGCGGCGGCGATCGCGGCGGTGGTCGCGTCGAGCTCCACCCCGACCATCTGCGCCGACGCCGGGGCGTGAGCGATGAACGTCCCTGCCCCGCAACCCGGTTCGAGAACTCGGCCGCCGGTGAACCCGGCCCGGATCGTCGCCTTCCACATCGCGGCAGCGATCGCCGGGTCGGTGTAGTGAGCGTTGAGGATGGTCCGCTGTGCCTGAGCCCACGCGGTGTCGTCGAGTAGGGCGCGGACCTGCTCGCGTTCGGTGTTCCAGTCGTCGCGGCGCGGGTCGAACACCTGCGGGGTCGCACCCCAACTCGACCAGCGGGCGAGGACCGCTTGCTCGTCGGCGGTGGCGTAGCGATCCTGCGCAGTCACAGCCGCCAGCACCCGCAGGGCCTCGATGTTCGCTGCCACACGGGCTTTCGCGCCGGACGGAACCAGGACCTGTGTGCCGGGACGGAAGTCGACGGGCTCGACGTTCCACAGTCGCTCGGCGACCGTCTGCGTGTCGACCACCATCCCTTCGGTGGTGTCAGGGACTGCGGTATTCGGGGTGGGATCGGGGGTCGGTTCGATTGTGGGGGAGTCGGTCTCGACGCTGGGCGCGGGAGGGTTCTGCGTGGGGAGGAGTTGGTCGACGCGGCGGCCGTCGACGGCGATCAGGTGCCGACTCTGGTTGCCGTAGCTCACCGCCGCAGCGTGATCGTCGGGCCCGAGGGTCTTCTGATTCTCTTCGGGGATCAACGACACATCGCCTGCACGCCGAAGCTCCATCAGTGCGTCGGTGACCTGCTCGGCGGTCAGTGTCCCGTCGAGGTCGGTGCGGATCCGCGCCAGCCGCACATACGCCTCATCCTCGCGCGCCAGCCGTCCGTAGGCATCGCGCACGAGTTCCGTCGGTGTCGGTGCCGCGATCTGTACGGCAACGTCCGGTTCGGTGTCGGCGGCGAGGATGTCGGGATCGACCGGGTCGGGGAGCGGTGTCCCGCCGATGTCGGCGGCATTCGGGTCGATCGGTGCGGCACCGTCGGCGTCGAACGCGAACAGGTCCAGTTGGGCGTCGGATTCGCTGCGGCGGGTTACTTTCCGCTTGCCGCGTGCTCGGCCACCCTCTCGTCGAGCAGGCTCGTGAACGACGGAAACAGCGGGTGGCTCTGCGACGTCGGGTAGGGCAGGTCGTCCTCGATCCTCGCCTGCAGCAGATGCATCGCGTAGTACCGGAACTGCACCGGCTTGTCTTTCCACAGTGCGTCCGTCAGCCACAACGTCGACTGGATCGGATCCGCGCAGTTCAGCGGATCGCGCCACCGTTCCGGATCGCTCCGGTGCACCTGGATCCGTGCCCGGTCCCGTTCTGCTTCCGCTTCCGGGCTCTCCTGATCCGGCGGATAGGCCTCCATCTCCACCGGGAGCTGGTTGTAGATCTCCTCGTTGATCACGAAGTCCGTCGCCTGCGCCCACGCCTGGTTGATCAAGCCCACCTGCTCCATGAACGGGGCCGGCTCCCCGTTCTCCCGCAGATACCTCTCCAGGACCTGGCTCTGCATGTGGACCTTCATGTTGTCGATCCGCTCCGCTATCCGCTCGCTCTCGCGCTCGAGGAACTCCTGCTGATCGTCCGGGTTCAACTCCGGCGGCAGCCCCTGGTGCTCGAGATACAGCTTCATTATTTCTTGCGTTATCGGGTCGATCATGGGTGTCACTGTCCTCTGTCTCGGCGAACAAATCGAGCTGGAAATCGTCGGAATCTCTGGCCATGGTGGGTGCGCTCCTGGAGTCGGGCGAGACGGGCGTATGCGACCCGCACCTGCTGTGGTGGGAGGCGGTCGCTACCGTCGTCGTCGGTCGGAGACGCACTCTCCGGCCACATCGGCCCTGGTGGGTCTAGCCACCCACCAGGGCCTCTGGCTACTTCGGTCAGGGGTTGTGTCAGGTTTTCGCGATCAGACGCCCAAGTCGTCGAACCATCCGGGCGGTGCAGCGACGAACTCGTTGCGCAGCGCCGGGGTGTTCTGATGGGAATCGCGGCTGCACCGATACATCGGGCCGTGTTCGGCGTCGAGCATCGTGCGCAACTGTGGGTCGGCGTGATGGACCCACCACCCCGACATCGCCGCCCCGTCGTCATCGGCGGACGTCGCGGACTCCCATGCGGTCCACAACGAGTGCAGCCGCACCACGACTTCGGGGTGCTCCCACCAACTCGGGCAGAACACCTGGTTCTTGCCGGGCGAGGACGACAGTTTGCGGGACACGATCGCCGAGAACCACGCATCGAACCAAGCGTCGAACGTGGGAAATCGTCGGGGCTTTTCCTTGGCGAACGAGGGGATCTCGTCGTGTCCGGTCTCGTCGTGTCCGGTCTCGTCGTGTCCGGTCTCGTCGAATTCGGTCTCGTCGAAACTGGTCTCGTCGTATTCGGTCATCGGTACGGCTCCTCGTCGCTGATGGCCGTGACTGTCTCGGCGGTCGGGGCTGCTGTTCGCTCGATCTGGATCAGGTCCTTTTCGGGGATGCCGTAGCGGGCGAACGAGGAGTTGATGCCGTTGGCGTTCGGTCCGTCGGACCAGTACACCTTCACCACCAACACCGGCCGGTTACCGGAAATCAGCACCAGTGCACGGGTTTTCGGGATCGCTCCGAGGTCGTCGACGGTCAGGATCGGCTCTTTCGACCAGGACTGCGACTTCGAGGACGAGCCGCTGTCGAACATGCCGCCACTGCGGGAGTTGGACCAGCGTTCGACGTCGTGGTCACCGACGAGCGCGGACAGCTCGGACAGGGTGGTCTTGTCCTTGAGTCCGCCGCCGTACCAGAGGAAGTTCGCGGCATCGAGGAGCTGCTTGACCCCGTCTTGTCCCCACACCTTCTGGGCCTGGGACAGGTTCTGCACGATCGTCATCACGCAGATCCCTTGCGATCCGAGGTGGGAGTACCAGGCCGGGAGTTCGGGGAGGCGGCACACGTTCGCGGCCTCGTCGAGGATGCACAGCATCGGCACCGGTAGCCGGCCGCGCGGGCTACGTCGTGCGACGCGCTGTGCGGCGTCGATGATCGACCCGATCAGCGCGGTGGTCAGCGCCGAGGAGGAATCAGGGCCTTCCTTCGACAGCGCGTAGAGGGTGTCGGTGCTGGTGACGAACTTCTCCACGACGAACTCCGTCATCGCGTGCGGATATCTCACTCCGGCACCGATCGTGGTGTCCGGAGTGTCCTCGACCCCGAGGTCGGCTCGGTTCGGCGGCAGGATCGACATCGCGTACGACTTCTCTTCCAGCAGGCCGATGAACCGGCGAGCCATGTCGTACAGGCCGTCTCGCTGGCGCGGGTTGAGATCGCTCGTCGATTTCAGGCGCATCGCGACGATGGCGTGCCCGTGTTCCAGCAGCAGCTTCTGGGGGAGCTCGTTCGCCTCGTCGGACAGCCAGCCGTAGACGTGCAGGAGATCTCCGCCGCCGCACGCTGCCGCGAACATCATCTGCGCGAGCAGTTCCTGTGCGCCGCCGTCGAAGTAGGCATCGACTTTGGCCGAGTCATCGCGCGAGGCGGCAGCGAAGTACGAGGCGAGCTTGCGGGCGGCGACGATGGTGTCGATTCCGCGCAGCGGATTCCACCAGAACCCGTCGCCGGTGGTGAGCGGACCTTCGGCGATCCCCTGCAGGTCGTAGCGCCACACTGTGCCGAGCTGCTCGCGGACACCGCGAGTGAAGTCGTGTCCGTCGCGCTTGTTCGAGGTGAACAGCGCCGCGCCGGGCGCGGCGCACAGTGCGTCGATCGCCAGCGCCGCGGTCTTGCCCATACGAGGTCCGGCGAGGGCGAAGAGCATGTCCTCCCACGACATGAACACCTTCTGATTGCCCTGGACGGTGCGTCCGACGACGACTCCGATGTCGGAGTCGTCGAGGGTGTCCAACTCGGCAAGATCGGATCGTAGCGACTTCGCTCGTTCGCGTGCCTGCTTGCCGGTCACCCCGGTCAGCTTCGACGTCGGTCCCATCAGGCGGGCCTTGGCGTCGACGTCGTTCTTGCTGCTGCCCGTCGCGCGGGCTGCTGCGGCGACGCCGGTGAGACCGGAGACGATGATCACCGCGATCACGAATATCCATGTCGAGACCGTCGGCCAGGTCAGCTTCCCGCCGGCGACCGAGAACAGCGCCCCGAACGGGTTGACGGGGATATCTTCACCGGTGTCGACGAATACGTGCCCGAGCCACAGTGAGCCGTAACCGAGCGCGATCAGCATGATCACCACCGAGACGGCGATCAGCGGGAACATCGACGACGATGTCCCGGCTCCCTTGGAGGTCGGCTTCTTGGTCACCATGCGTCCACACCAGCCCCGGTGGAGGTGTCGACGCCGCGGTCGATCTCGATGACGTTCGCGACTCGGTCGGTGATGTCGATGACCGACTCCGACGGGCGGTTCTGTCGTGGTGCCTCGAGCATCAGATCGGCCAGACGGATCGGTTCGACGTCCGCAGCGGTGGAGGACACATCGAGGGTGCGTTCGGCAATGTCGTCGAAGTCGAGGCCGTCGAGCTCGGCGGGCAACTCGAGGACGTCCAGCGATAGACCTGGGCGCAGTACCGCGTCGTCGATGCCGTTGTCGACAAGCCGCTGCCGCCACGCATCCTCGTGGACTGCCGTGCGATCGGCTGTGGCGTCGGCCCAGTCTTGTTGGACGGGGTCGGTGAAGGTCTGGCTGGCGATCAGCTCGTGTGCGACACCGGTCGCGGCGAGAAATGCCGCAGCCCGCGCCAGCGAGAGGTCGGAATCGAGCAGACCGAATGCGCGGCTGTCACTACGCGGTTCGTACAAGTGCGAGCGCGCGCGAATCTCCTCGCGTCGGGTGTGCGCCCGATCGGGCAAGCTGCGGCGGCGTGCGGCAGCCAGAGCGGCGCGGCGACCGCGTTCGTAGGCGGCAGCAGCGATCTGCGAGCGACGCTGGAGTTCGGCGGTAGACGGTTGGATGCTCATCGACGGACACCGCCGTCGAAACCTGACTGATTCTCGGAAGTGCTCGACACGAGCAGGAATGAAGTCGACATGGAGGGCCTTCACTGGGAGCGTCGGCCAGCCCACAGCTCGAAGACACCGGCACCCGAAAAGAGGTGCGGTGCAGCGCTGTTGCTGGATGGACGCTCGACCGTGACCCTCATCGACGGTCGAACGTCATCAGACTAGCTCATCGCCGCGTGCTCTCGCATCCTTCGGAAGCGAGCCCGACGCCGGACGTGTCCCGAGCTGATAGGCCACAGGGTAAGTACAGCCAAGATTCTGCCCCGCCCGACGGAATCGCAGCGCTGACGTCGCTACCCCAGTGCCACATGCCGTGCTGAAAGTCGACGTACGGGGCGAACACAGCGTCGACGCTGTGCGATGAGGAGGCTAGTAGTGAGAGAGGCGCGCGGGGAAGCGGCACAACGTACTATAGGAAACTCAAGACTTGGCCTATCGAAAAGAGGCGAGTGCGCATGACCTCTATACACTGGAGAGCTGACCAGGCAGACTGGCGTCGCCGTCAAATCGCCTTCCTTCAGCGCCCCGAGAATTTGCAAATCGCGGAAATCGAGAAGGCTAATCCGGAACGCGCTTCGGCTTTGAGGGAAATGGCTTCGACTTTGAGGGAAAGGGCTTCGTCGATGCCGCCGATAGATGCTGAGCCCACAGACTGACGATCACTCAATGTCTATTGTGCAGCAGTACGGTCCACTCCTAGCGGCCGGAATTGCGCTATTTGGGGTCTTAGTGACCGTTCGTGCTACGACCCGCCGAGAGCTAGAGCGCGCTCGGTTGGATCGTGAAGATCGGTATCGACAGGATGCACGAGCTGGCATAGCTGTCGTGCTTACCGGCGCGACCCTGTTTTCACGATACGGCCAGGTCATGAGTGTCCAGTGGAGGTGGGTGCGACTTGGCTTCGTGAGATCTACCGAAATGGCAACAGCCACTGAGAATGCTATGCGCGATCTGAATGCGTCACTGGAGCATGCTCGTCTACTTGTCCGAGACGAGGCTATAGCCGCCTCGCTGGAAGACCTAGTCGAGTCCTTCTCTGATGCAGCTTCGCAAATTCATAGCGCGATAGACGCATTCTGGGACGGCGGCCCAGCTGTTCTTTCTGAAGACGATGTCCCGGATGTCTGGCAACGCTTTCATAATGTGTGTGCCGAACTTCGGAATGTGGCAGGAGTAACTTTAAGCCCAACTGTCAGAGCGGAGCGCTAATCGAAGCAGTACAAAAGTGCCGTTCCGAGAAAGCGAATCTGGTGCGCTTAGCAGACCTCGGATGCTCACGCAGCACTCGAGAAGCGATCAGGGGGCGCACCCTGACATTGCTGCGGGGCAGGTACGGCCACACAGACCACAAACGTTCGTGGGCGTAGTCGCTGGACCTGGGGATACATCTCGGATAGGTGGGAAATCGTCTGTAGAACCGCTGCGGACCGGCAGCATGGGGGCCATGGGTGATGTCATCGACTTCGTGCCGCGGTTCTGCCTCACCGATCGACAGCGGGAGCTGATGCGGATACACGCGTGGGTGTGCGCCGACGGAGCGTACGACGACATCGAAGAACGCGGAGACGATCCTGTCGACCCGACCGACTGGTGGGATCTGTTCGACCGACTGCCGGAGTGCACCTACAACGAATCAGCCCTGTGGCGACGCCAGATGGCCCGATCGTTCGACGACTTGGCCGAAGACCTCGACGCCGGCCGCCTTCCCCGTCCCCGCACGATGGCCGAGCAACTGGCGCTCATGATCGTTATCTTGCAGGCCTCGGCCGCTCTGGCCGACGCCGAATACGGCGAAGACGTCGCCGCCCTCGACGCTCATCCTCACGACGGCGACTGGGATGCCGTCTCGGACGGCCTGATGGACGATCGTGACGCCGAAGCGTTCTATCACCCCGCCACTGCCGTGCAGTGGCTACAGATTTTCCCTTGCGATACCTGGTTCACAGCCCGACTGGGCGAACAACCCCGCGATCCTCGCCGGGGGTTCAGGCGATGAGTTCCCTCAAGCGGCTCGCACCACGGTCGTTGGTCCTCGCGGACTTAGCTCTCATCGAGTAGACCACCACGAGCAGCCTTGCGGGGCTGGCGATCCTTGTCTCCTGTTTGGGCAGGCCATCGCACTCCCATAGTTGCCAACTCGTCGGCCGTAAGCACCTCGCCGTCGAGAATGTCCTCGAGCAGAGATTGCTGAGCCGGTTCGAGGTCGATCAGTTGTGTCAAGACACTCAATAGGTCGGAGAACTCGATCGACCATTCGGCGGGCCACGTTGTGACATTGACGCTATCGAGGGGCGATCTTCTTTTTCCCTTGGGCCTTGCGAGCCGGTAACCGGTCCACGAATCGATGATGTTCGCGCCGCCGACGGTGTAGTCGCGGACCTCCTGGGTCACTCCAGTCCATCGGCCTTCGCCTAGTCGTAGGATTTCTGACTCGGGGTCGTAATCAACGGACGACGGCATCGAGTTGCCGACAGATGTCGCGTAGACCGGGTGTGCGGCTCCTGGCTGGACTCCCTCCTGAACCGAGATCTTTCCTGAGGGGTGTTCGCCCTGATCCCCGTACGTGTGAAGCCAGACGATGTGCCTTCCGAGTTGAATGGCTCGGGTCCATAGTTCTGGGTTCGTTGTAATGGGGACTCGCACGCCCGGGGTCTTGAGATCGGCGGCAAAACGCTCGACGAACCCGGGGTGCGAGCAGACTGCAGCGAGGTAGTACACAACATCGGCGGGGGCGACGCCCAGATCGAATTGGGCTCGCAATGCCTCGACCAAACCTGCGGCCAGGTTAGGCGTTCCGTCAGGATGCAGCATCGGAAGCGCCCGGCCTCCACCACTGCCGCGGAAATGGTGGACGTCAGGAATGAGCGACGTGAAAACAAGCCCTGGCCCTGACTTCGGAAACTCTGAATGGAGCTCGATCGTAAAAATCTGGCCCGGTATGCGTGCGTGCCATAAGTCCGGTGAGGGCTGAATGATCAGCCGTTTATCCGCGATCAGCCATTGTCGATCGAAGGACCGATAGCCGACACGCACGATTTTGGGGTCCGTGATGATGACTGTGGAGTTGAAAGGTGTCAGGGTGTCGGTCTCGACATCGTCACCGAACAGTGGTGTTTTCGTTTTGGTCAGTGACGCGTCGCGTCCCTCGCCGAATTTGGTCGACTTCACGGACGGATCGGATTCGTTGACTAGATCTCGAAGGCGTTCTTCGAGAATGTCTTTACTGGGTCCGTACACCCAGCCCCGTCCTGCGAGGACGCCGTTGGCACGCCATGGCATCAGATCATCGACAGCAGGGTATTGGTCCCAGGTGTCGGAGCCTGCCGGGACGAACGAGTCGGTCCAGCCAGTGCGAGCTTGTTGCCAACCCGGATCGGAAAGCTGGAGCTTTGCGAGGCGCTCGAACTTTTCGCCTCGAGTTCCGTTGACGTCGATGTATCGGATATCAGCGGGTACGTCTGCGTCGGTATCCGGGCGACGCAGGAACATCGCAATGGCCACAGGGGTTTCGATGTTGAACACGGCGTTCTTACTCGGGGGCTGCTTGCCCTCCGGCGTGACGTTGATGATCCACCCATGAGAACAAGTCGACCGCAAGTACTGTCGCATTCCGCGAAACCCAGGACCTGAAAGGTACCCGGTAGCAGTGATGAAGCAGACTACGCCGCTGCCGCCGTCGCGAACATCAGGATGATTCGTCGATTCGAAGACCTTCCATGTGGCCCATCGCCAGAAGTAGGCATAGAGATTGCTCAGGTGCCGCTCGTGCCGCCCGTTTCCCTCCAGTTTGAACGCATTCAGCGGGGGCAGGTTCGTAGCTGGATCGCTGCCGGTCTCGATCCATCCGCCCATGCCGCCGGCATGGTCTTTGTAGGGCGGATTGCCGATGCAGACCTGGATATTGCGCTCGCGTTTGACTGCGTTCGCTTGCTGTCGTTGCTTGGCAATCAGCTGGAGTGTGTAAGAGAGTTGCGTCTTGCTCGCACTGTAGGGGTCTTCGAGGGTGTCAGCGACGTAGAGATTCAGTCCCGAGGCAGGCATCTGCGCCCCTGAATCGCGCAGTGCGGCGGACACTCGCAGCTCGGCAACGGAGAACGGCCCGGACTGCAGTTCGATTCCGTACAAGCGTGCAACGGTGCTGGCAACTGCTTCCGGCGCAGCCCCCGGGCCGTACTGCTGAGCAGCAGCGGCACCGACGTGCCTGAGCACAGACAGTGGATATGTTCCTGTCCCCATCGCGGGGTCGATGATGCTGACGTGGGGATTGCGCAACCCCTCGGGCTTGCCGAGGTGACTTTTCAGAGCGTCGTCTGTGAGTCGGACCATCGCATCCACCACTTCGACCGGGGTGTAGTACGAACCGGATTTTTTGCGCTTCTCGGGGTCGTACGTTCCTAGAAAGTGCTCGTAGAGGTGTAGATAGACGTCGTCGCCGCCAGCAGCGATCGCGGGCCACCGTGCGGCGGAGAGAGTCCGCGCGATTATTTCGATGGCGGTCCATGTGGGGGTCTTGGTGATGTGGGCGGTCAGCAGGTCCAAAGCCTTACCCATCAGGCTGTAGTTGCCTTCGAGCTTGCGGGCGACATCGTGCAACGTTCCAGCACTGATGTCGATCCCGTCACTGACAGCGAGCACCAGAGCGAAGACCACCGTCTGTGAGAAGCCGTCTGCGAACTCTTCGTCTCGGGAGTGCGGGAACAGCAGTGTGCGCCAGTCTCGAGCGATGCCGAGGAACGGTTGTAGGTCAGGATCTGCGCCAGCTTTGATTGCACGTCGCTCTGCCTTGAGGGCCAACCGAACTTCCTCGCGAAGCATCCGAGCCAGCGGTGCCAGTGTGTCGACCAGTTTAGAGACCGATGAGATCGGTGCAGGCTCCCACCGCAAGAAGCCGTTGAGCAGCATCTCCATGCGACTCGGCGCTGTGAGCTTGCCTCGTGTTCGCGTCAGACTGGGTGTGTGAAGGCTGACCGGCTCGTCCACCAGTTCGCCGTATCGCCACAGACGCCACTCCACGCCGTTGGTGTGAAGTAGGTTGGGAAGTTCTTTCAGGCGCTGCCACTGCCGGTAGTTGTGGGTCGTCTTTCGGTAACTCTCTGGGTCGAGACTTACCCCTGGCGCTTTGAGCTCGATGTGCCCCACCAAGACGTCGTTGACACGAACACCGAAATCGGGGCGAACCGATCCGTCCTGCTCTCGAACCTCATCGTGCGCAACGGTTTTCATGCCAGATTCGGCACCCAGGTCTTCGATCAACCTGGCGACAGGGCCGGAAAGCAGCGCTTCGCGCTCTCCCGGCCCGTCGAGCTTGTCTTTGGCAGTGGTGCCGAACTGGGCGATAAGGTCCGCAAACGTCATCTGACTACCTCCATTTGTTCGCAAACCGTAACCGTTGAACGCGCGGGCCCAGCGTCCGGGAGGCATGATCGGCTGGGCCGAGAAGCCACCTTTGTACCAAGCCGCAGGCCTGCACACGACCTAAGCGAAACTTGTCCGATGAACCCCGCGGACCCTGCGCGCCGATCCCACACGGCTCGCGAGATCACAGACATCACTCGCCAGGCAGTGATAGACACACTGACACTCGATCGCGACTATTTCTGGGTGGGCAAACTCGACGAAGTCACTTTCCTGAGCGCCCTGTACGACCTGCACGACCTTCCCAGCACCGACCGTCGGTACACGGACGCCGCCGGCGACATACACCAGCACTGCATCAACAACACTGACTGGGGTGAGGGCTGGGTCTTCGGGGACACCAGGTTCAGCATCCGCACCGGTCCAGATGATGCTTTCCTGCGGTTTCTCACCCGCACCGTGCACCCTCTCGTACGAGACCCCGATATCGCAGAATCCATGGTTATTCGCCTCAACGAACTGCTCGCCCCCGACAACTACGAGCTGGTCGCAGACGGAACCATCAGTGGGCGAACACTTTACAACTGGCGACGAATCAGTAGCTTCCACGGCGACCGCCCCGCCGGCCTGGTCCTCGACCGAGCAACACTCGACGACCGTACAACTCTCGATCGACATCTGAGACGTATCGAAGCAAGCATCGCAACGGATCCCGAAGCTGCCATCGGCGCGTGCAAAGAGCTGATCGAGTCTGTGTTCATCCAAATCCTCGATGACCTTGGAGGGACCTACAAGCGCAGCGACGACCTCCCAACCCTCTACAAAGCGACCAGCAAAGCGTTGGACATCGCCGGTAAATCAGTCGAAGGTGACGCCGCCGCGAGCTCGGCCGTCAACGGGCTCTTAAGAGGACTCGCCAGCTCGGTACAAAGCCTCGGCGAGCTGCGGAACAAGATCGGAACCGGTCACGGCCGAGGATCTCCGAGCACCGCCGATCGACGACACGCCCGGCTCGCCCTGAACTCAGCTGTGGCCATCAGCGAATTCCTGTTCGATGTATGGGACACACGGTAGATCGAAACGCGCTACTCGAATCGGCCTACGACGACATCCGAGGAGCGTGGCGACGCCCGGTCGATCCGGAACCTGGTGGCATCCGTTCGCGATCCCCGTCGGGGATTCCGGCGATGAGGCGGCGAAGCGATTCTCCGGCGGGTGGACCGTCGCCACGAGTGTCAGGTGCGGGCTGTTCGTCGGTGCCCGGCTCTACAGTGGCGAGTGTGAGCGACAACGAGTCCGTGGCCACGGTGCCTGAGCGTGTGCTCGATGAGTGTGCGCACGTGTTGATCGACAAGATCGATCAACTACTCGATCGGGTGACCGACCGCGCTGTGGCAGCACCGACGCCGGGGTCGGCGGCGTGGGAGTTGGAGTGGAGCGTCCGAGACACTCCGATCGGACGTTCCCGCGTGGCCGAACGCTCCCGTGTGCGAGAGGAATTGGCGCGACGCGCGTTCGCCGGCCTCGGCATCGCCGAAGGTTCCGCACCGGTGGTGCCGACCCGGCACGCTCCCCCGGTCCGACCCCGCCGGACGAAGCCCGGACGCGTCCGCGTCGACGAGGCACAGCTGACATTCTTCTGACCTGCCGCTCGAACTCGTTTCCCGATAGGTGCAGGCGTGCGACCCCGCTGCTGTCCTGCGACACCCGTTTACCGACGCACGGTGCGTTTCTTGGTGCCTGCGGTGGATTTGCGGTCCTCGAACTTCAGCTTGAATCCAAATGTCTTGCTGCCCTGGTAGGTACCTGCGGCCAGTGCGCCCTTGGCTCGGTATGTCTTACCTGTCTTGCTCGTGGCGTCGAATTCGATGGTCTCTCCGGCCAGCAGCTTCTCGAGTTCCTGCTCCGTGAAGTCCTTGCCGGGCCAGTGGTCATTGGCCCCCCATCCGCGGCCTTTGAACGTGACCGATTTGCCTTTCCACATTCCACTGACCAGGTCGGTCCGAGGTGCACGCTCCTCGAATCGAGGGTTGAAGCTCACGTGTGGATACTGCTTGCCGTCCTTGTCCATCACACCCGGTTCGAGTTTTCCCGTGCAGGTGAACGTCTTTCCCGACTTCGCGCTCGTCGCGACGATCTCGATGACCTGTCCGGCGAGCAGTGCCGCTACCTCGGTGTCGGTGAACCGGTGGCCACCGAAGACCCGCTTGGCGCGGGTCACGACCGTGCCTGCGTGGGTGAAATGCAGCTCCGGTGGCAGGTCGATCATCTCCACCGCTTCTCGGGTTACCCCTGCCTTGGCCATCCGTGCCGTGAGCTCGCCGGACAGCGTGCTCGCATTCGCGGTCATCGTTGCGAGGTCGCGGCGCACCAGGTCCGCCACGAGGGACAGATAGTCGGCTGCCTCGCCGGTTCCGGCCTCGATCTGCGCCATCTGCTCGAAGACCTGCTCGGTGATCGTCAGATCCCCGATGTGCGTGCCCGGCAGGATCCGATGGTTGAGTTCACCGATCGCGCTGAGGGTGATCTTGCCGCGCTTCTCAATCATCAAGGCCTTGCCGCCCGCGTTGTTCGTGACCTCGGCATAGGTGCTCGTCCGGGTCGCGCCGGTACCTACGCTCCGCTTCTCGAGCTGTTTCATCAACCATCCCATCGTCGGATGCGGCGGCCGCGGCGGGAAGCCCTCGTGGACGAACGGGTCCGCGACAGTACCCAACGCCGTCGCGCCAGTGGGTTGCTCGTCGCGCTCGCCGTCCTCTTTCTCGACGACGAACACACCTTTCCATCCGAGCACTGCGGGCACGTTCAGCGAGCCGACGAAGCTCGGGTATTTCTCGACGTGGCCGCGATGCTGGTCGTACTCGTAATCGGGGGCGAGCATCGTCAGGTAGTTCTTGGCGAGGAGCTCGTAGATCTCCCGACCCAGCTCGCCGTAGGCCTTCTCCACTGCAGCGAGGCTCGGCGGTACGTTGGGCCCCGGGCGGTTGGCACCGTGCGCGCCGCCGGACTTGATATGGCTCCTGCGTGGGCCGCGATGGCTCAGCGCCGCCGGATCCACGCCCACCACACCGGCGATCGCGTCGACCGATGGAAGCAGCTCGTTGAACTGCTCGATCGAGATGAACTTGTCCTCGGTGCGCGGGTAGGACACCACCTGCGCCTCGTACATCTTCTGATAGGTGTCGAGAACGTTCTTCGCCCCGAAACCTTTCTTCGACAACAGAGACGACAGTCCGGCCAGGTCCATCAGTTTCGGCGGTCCCGTTTTCTTGCGTGTGGTCCCGTCGTGGACGACCGGTGACGCCTGCAGGCCGCCGGGAACATCGTTCTCGTTCTCGAATCGATCGACCTCGGGGTCGGTGTACGTCGCGCCGTTCTCGTCCCGAAATCGGTTCTCGTAGAACGCCTTCTTGAGGTATCCGTGGTGCGCGTCGAGTCCGTCACCGACGATTACGACCATCGCGGACTTGAGTCGCCCGTTACGCAGTACCGTGCTCGCCCCGGTCGTCTTGGTCGCGAGTCTGGTGAACTGCATCGAGAGCATGTCCCACTTCGACCGGAAGTCGGCCTTGCGGTAGTCGCCTTCGGCAGCGATCGCGGTGACCGGCCGACGGGCTGTGAAGGCCTTACGCAGCGATGCCGGTGTCTCGTCCAGGAACTCCATGCGTTCGAGCTTCTTGTTCTCGAGGCCCAGGTACTCCACGATCTCCCAGCCGAGGAGTGAGCCTTCACCGGTCGGATCGAGATCGGCTGCATTGCAGATGCTCTCGCAGCCCGAGAGGGTCGTCTTCAGTTCGTGGAGCAGGCTTTTCGCGTCCGGATCGGTGACCAGCTTGCCGCCGGACACCCGGCGCCGGATCTCTCGCTCCCAGCGGAAGTCGTCGGCGTTCCACGGGAGATGTTCGAGCTCCCAGCTCTTGTACTTGTCGGTGAGAGGCGCGGGCACCATCGCGGCGGGGTCTTTCAATTCCAGCAGGTGCCCGCGAGCGTGGACGATGACGTACTCCGTGCCTGCGAACGTGCCGCTCATTCCGCCCAAAGCGGTCGCGAAGTTACGTGCTGCGGAGGGCTTTTCGGTGAGGATTCCCACTTTTACCATGACAATAGATCCTTCTTCTCTGCGGTGCGTGCAGCGTGTGGTCGGCGCGGGTGTTGCCGGTGGTGAGTCGGGCTAGATGCCTGCGCTGACGAGGCGATAGTTCGCGACTTTCCAGCCGTCAGCAGTGAGTTCGACGTCGACGGCTCCGGTGTAGCCGGTGAACGGGGTGATCTCGCCGCTGCGGTGTTGGACGACGCGGTCGATGACGACAGCCACGGTGGCCTTGGCGTCGCCGTCCTTGTCGAGGCTCTCACCGTCGAGATTGACGCTGGTGTCGGGTCGGGCGATGGCGGTGACGATGTCGCCGCTGCGTGCCCACGCCGACCATTCCGGGATCGGTTGCGGCGCTGGATCGGGTGGTGTGGCGGCGGCGGTGGCCATCGATCCGGTCAGATGTTGGCGTTGCCCGTGCATGGCATCCCAGGGCGAATCCTGCACTGCGGGTTGCCAGGTGTACACAGCGGACATCACCGCCGTCGCGACACCCACGGGGTCGGTGGTGGACGGGTCGATGGCGATCCCGGCGTCGGTACCCGGTGGTGGCGGTGTGTCCGAGCCGCGGAAGACGAACACGATCACAGCGGCAATGGCGATGACACCGACGATGCCGAGACACGCGAACACGATGCCTGCTCTTCGGCTCATCTCGTGGTCTCCTCGGAGCCGGAGTCGTTGGCCGATTCAGTGTCGGTGTCGCAGATCTGGCCCAGCGCAGCGGCTTTGGCGATGACTTCGAGCCAGTCGACGATCGGTGCGTCCGCCTGGCGGTTGTGGAGGATCTGTGCCATGTCTGTGCTCCTTGGTCTGTGATGGTGCCAGTGTCCTGGTGGCCACCGACAACAAATGTGGTTGTGTGCCGCGCTAGCCGACGGTGGGGACTCCTGCTGCGGCGAGGACGCTGACCGTCGAGATCGCCCACATCGCCGCCACTGTCGAGGCGAGCCGGATGGCCTTCTGCAGCGCGGTGACAGTCCAGTTCCGGCCCCGCGAGTGGTCCACCGCGACAGCGAGCGCGCTGCCGATGGTCATGGCGACGGTGACGACGATGACCGCCCACCAGCCCTGAGTGACGGCGTCGCGGGCCGCTGCGACACGGCCGGACTCGACGGAGGCAGAACCGGTAGAGCCCAGTACCCAGTCGGCGACCGGAACCGCCCACGCGAGCCACACGGTGAGCGAGGTGAGGGCGATCGCGACCAGTACCCGGTGGACATCGGTGTGGGCGACCTCGTAGGTGGTGCGCGGCGGTGTGGTGGTCATGACGGTGGCCTTTCGCTTGTCGGTGCGCATCCGGATGTCTCTATCGAGCCAGGTCGTAGTCGGATGCGGTGGCGGTGATGGTGGTGACGTAGTTCTGGGTCTCCGAGTACGGAGGGACGCCGCCGAACTGTTGGACCGCTCCGGGGCCGGCGTTGTATCCGGCGAGCATCAGCTCGACGGGATCGCCGGTGATGGCCTCGGATTCGATCCCCGGTCGTAGGGTGTCGGCGACCGAGCAGTTGTAGCGGCCCTGCGCCATGACGGCGTCGCCGATGTCGTTGGGATCCCCCTCCCCCGCAGCTCCGGTGACGACGCCCTGATCGTCGACGGGGAAACCGAACGACGCCCAGGTACCGGGAAGGAACTGCGCATACCCTTCGGCCCCGGCGGGGCTGGTCAGGCCGGGTGTGAAGCCGGATTCCTGTTTGAGCTGAGCGGCGAGGACCGCGGGTGAGAGTTCGCGGCATTGCTCGGCCGAGAGGGTGAGCCACGGCTCGAACTCGGGAGGGATCTGGCCGGCGGCGAGTTGTCCGTGATCGCCGAGTCCGGCACCGGGTGCGGTGGTGCAGGTGCCGGTTGCTTTGGGTGCGGATCCACCGCCACCGGGGACGGGCCCGTAGGTCTGGCCGGGTGCCGGTGCGCCGTGGCCGACGGTGGTGACGTGGACGTGGTCGAAGTGGTTCTGGGTGGGAGATCCCCTGTCCTCTATGGTGTTCGGTTCACCTTGGGAGGGGATGTATTCCTGTCTCCAGATCATGTATTCGATCTGGAGGTAGTCGCGGTTCGCCCACAGGTAGTCCTTGACCTGGTCGCCGAGTGCTTTTCCTTCCTCGGAGGACCAGTTGTCGATCATGATGTCCGCGGCCCGGCCGGAGGGGTGGTCGTCGAATCCCCCACCGTCGGCGCGCCACCCGCCGATCGTGGTGATCTGCGGGAACTTCGCGTGCACGGCGCGGGCGACGCGGACGGTGTCGACCTGGAAGTGCTCTTCGGATCCGACGGTGGCGGGGAGAGCGGCCATCTCGGCGGAGCCGCCGGTCGAGGGTGCGGGGGTGGCCGGGGTGCTCGTCGACGGGGGTGGGCTTTGGCCGGCCGGGCCGGTGCCGGGGTCGGCGGCGGCGTCGTAGAAGGGTTGCGGGTCGATCGCGTTGCCCTGTGCCCAGCCGCCGGGGTGGTACTCGAAGTGCAGGTGTGCGCCGGTGGACTGTCCGTTGTTGCCGATGTCGGCGATGTGCTGACCGGCGGTGACGCGGTCCCCGACCTGCACGAGCACACCGTCGGGGAACATGTGGCCGTAGACGGTGGAGACGACCGCGCCGTCGATGTTGTGATCGAGGACGATCCACATGCCGAACCCGTCGGCGGGTCCGGCTTTCGAGACGATGCCGTCGGCGTAGGCGTAGATCGGTGTACCGACGGGTCCGGCGAGGTCGATGCCGTTGTGGTTGGTGCCCCACCGCGTCCCGAACGGGCTCGAGACGGTCGATTCGGTGGTCTTGACCGGTTTGGCGAACGACCCGGCCGGAACACCGCCCGCGGCGGAGGAGATGCCACGACCGGGGACACAGTCGGTGACTTCTTCACGGACACCGGTGGTGACGAACAGGACCACGAACAGGGCCAGCGCGAGGACGACGGTCAGAGCGATCGCGCCGCCCTTTTTCACAACGCGGCCGCCGACATCGACTCCGCGCCGATCGATCGCGGGGCGTGGGCGGCCAAACGCTCGGTGAGGGAACGGTTCTCCGACCGCAGTCGCGTGATCTCCTCCTCGGCGGCACGAAGTCGCGCGGCCACCTCGTCCGCTGCGGGGCGACGCGACGAGCCGTACTTGTCCTTGATCCACCGGGCCACGGTGTTCTCATGCGCCCCGATCGAGACAGCCAAGGCTGCAACGCATTCGGCGCGGGAGGCGTAGTTGTGTCGAGATTTTTCGTATTCTTCGAGCGCCCACGCGCGGGTCTGCGCCGAGTATTCGGCGCGGGGGTACTCGGCGGTCATCACTGCGCTCCGACCAGTGTCGTGTCGTGCGCGTCGTCGGTATCGGCGGCGTGGTGCTGGCCGGCGAAGTACTCGGCGAAGCGGGCATTGGTGTCGTGGACCCCGGTGTCGTATTCGACGTCGGTGAGCACCGTCTGGATGGGAATGCCGGGGGTGTTGTCCTTGGCGACCTTGATCAGGAACTTCCCGCGCCCGATCGGGTTCCGGACCGTACGTCGTTCCGAGCCCCGGAGTGCTGCCCCGCGCGACCAGGACGTGACCATGCCTGCTTCGGCGGCGGTGAACTTCAGCTCCCCGGAGAGGCGTTCGACCTCACCTATCGGCAGTCCCCCGCACACGACCATGCCGGCGCGGTCGATGAACCCCTTGGCGGTCTTGATGTCGGCTTCGGTGGGCAGGGTTTCGAGGTCGCGGCCGGTGTGGGTGATCATCAGCAGCCCGGTCGCGTCGGTGCGGTTGAGGCGGGTGATTTCGTTGACGCGGGCGACCATGCCCGGTCCTGCGCCGATGACCTGCCACAGCTCGTCGAGTGCCATCAGGAACAGACGTTGGCGGTCCAGGCCTGCGTCGGCGAGCAGGTGCGCCGCTTCCACGGTGCCGTAGGCGTCGGCCCAGCAGGAGAGCATCACGGCCGCTTTGAGGGTGGTGTCGCCGCGGTCGAGGGACGAGACGTCGATGCAGATCATCGGTGCGTCGAGGTCGATCGGTTCGGTGGTGTGGTCGGCGAAGATGTCCCCGAGCGGGCCGGAGGTCAGTGCGCCGAGGGCCTGCATCAGCTCGGTGATGGCCTCGCGGTAGCCCTCGCGGTCGGTCTTGTAGGCCGCTTGGAGCATGTCCGCCGATCCGGCGTCGATGCGGGTGTAGAGGTCTTTGAGCAGCGGCGGGTGGGTGTAGGAGAATCCGCCGTCGGCGTACAGCTCACGCAGGGCGATCCCGATCAGGGAGTTCTCGAAGGCTTTCACCGAGTGGGTGTCGTAGCGGATCAGCTCGACCAGGGCGCAGACGGCGTTGATCTGGCGGGTGGAGATGGTGATGGTGGCGACGTCGATCAGCTCGTCGAGCTCGGCGATCCGGGCGGGGTCGGTGGCCTCGTCGCGGGCGGCGATCGCGCGGACGACGGCCTGGCCGAGGGCTCCGGCGGCGAGGGGGTTGAGATGTCCGCCGCCGTGGCCGAGGGTGATGACCTGCCCGCCGACCAGGTGGGTGAGTTTGACGTATTCGCCTTTGATGTCGCCGGCGACGATCGGGGTCTGTCCCCAGCCGCACGCGCCGAGGAGGATCTTGCGGATCAGTGTCGACTTCCCCAGGCCGGGCAGGGAGAGGACGAACATCGAGGGGTTTCCGATGAGCTTGTCGCGGAAGTAGGCGAACGGATCGCAGGAGACGGCGTTGCCGGTGATGGCGTGCTGACCGACGATGGTGCCCGCCGAGGGTGCGGCTGCGCCGATCGCCCACGGGTTCAGTCCGCACATCTGCACCGAGGTCGCTTCGTACTCGATCGGGGCCGGGACGGTCGACATCCGGCCACCACCGGCACCTTTGAGGCCGCGTGTGCTCGACGACAGTGCTGCGCGCCACCACGGGTCTCCCGCTGCCTCGTGGACGGCTTGTTCGGCCCGTGGGTGGTCGTTGCGCCACCGGGTCAGGCCGAGGCCGCGCCGGGACAGCGTGGGGGGCTCTTCGGCGTCGCCGGTGGCGATGAGGGCGGCGAGCTCGGCGTAGTCGGTGTCGCCGATGATCCACCGCACGAACGCCGATGGCTGCGGCGTTGACGTCTCGTACAGGCCGGACTCGTCGAACCTGTACTCGTCGTATCGAGGGTCGTAGTCCCTGCGCGGGCGGTGGTCGGTCGTCGTCATCGTGGGTGTCTCTTTTCTCGGGCAGGGGTGGGCCGGATGCGGTCGGCGGCGCTCTAGCTGCGGCGCACGAGGATCGAGGTGGAGATTTGATCGGGCAGGAGGACACCGACGCCGAGGCCGGCGGCGAACGCTGCGTCTTGGAAGGCGAATGCGCGCCGCAGTCGCAGGCGGGAGCGGGCGGCGAGTGATTCGGTGACGGCGGCCGCGTTGGCGATCTCGTCGACCGATCCGACGGTGATCGTCAGTAGTGCCGAATAGCGTTCGTATCCGGCTCCGGAGACCATTTCGCGGCGGGCCTGCTCGGCGATTTCGTGGCGCTTCTCCGACCCGGCGGAGGTGATCTTGTTGCCGCGAGAGTTGATCGCGTGCAGGGCGTCTCGGTGTTGCTTGTCGACTTTCTTCGCGGCGTCCCCGGCGGTGTAGGGGCGGTAGACGAGCGTCAATCGCTTACGGGGGATGTCGTCGTGCGGCTGCAGCAGCGGTTTGAGGACGGTGTCGGTGAACACCGACTCGGGAGGTGCGGCCATCTCCCAGACGACCGAGACGCCCCCGTCGTGACGGTAGTGACCCCACTCGGTCTTCGCCCGTCCCGGTCCGGCGTCGTCCCAGTCGACTCCGTGCTCTTCGCCGGAGATCTCGAGTTCCTCGAAGTCGTTCTCGGTCGAGGGGTTGTAGGAGCGGTGCACGGCCGCGGTGATCTCGGCGGCGGTCATCGGCTGGGCGTCGATCCCGGCCCCGGAGAGCGACTCGTACAGATCCGGTAGACGGCGGGCCAGTTCGGTGGCCATCTCTTCGGGGTCCTTCTGGCGTTCGCGGGTGGTGGCGCGGAAGGTGATCGACAGCCGCGCGAGGGTGCGGTGGCGACCCGAGGGCATCCGGACGGCGGACTGCTCGACGAACGACGCAGCCAGCGGCGGTGCGGTGGGGACGAGTTCGTGTTCGGCGCGACGTGCCAAGCGCAGACCGGTGGCGGGGATGTTCTCCACCACCACCACGGCACCGACGATGTCGCCGGGCAGTCCGAGGTCGGCGAGGTAGACACCCCAGTCGGCGGTGTAGAGGTCCTTGTCGCGCTGGACGATCGCTTCGTCGCCGCCGGGCAGGGCGTCGAAGATGACGGTGTAGCGGTGATCGTCGGGGTTGTGGATCATCCCGAACTCGTTGCCGTGTCGATCGATTCCCATGTAGACCTTGGTGCGGGCGAGTAGGCCGGGGAGTTTGTAGCGGCCACCGGGGATCCTCGAGTGCGGTCCGGCGTGGTACTCGGTGGACTTGTCGATGTGCTTGCGCCGCATCCATTGCATTCTCAGTTGTCCTGTCTCGTAGAGAGTTCGACCGTTCGGGGCGATGACCAGTGGGGTGAGGATGAGCGCGCCGACTCCCATCAGGGCGAGCCCGACGACGACGTGGACGAAGATCAGGACTGCGAACGAGACCGCGAAAAACCCTGCACCGTAGGCAATGACCTTCGTCGGCAGGCCGAACGCGAACGTGCTCTGCGGCCGGTTGCCGGCCGAATAGATCGGCGGCTCGTACGGGGCCTCGAGCTGGACGCTCATCGTTGAATCCGTCCGTGGTAGTTGCCGACTGCGCCTTCAGCGGCCGAGCCGAGAGTGGTCGAGACCGATCCGGCGGTGCGGCCGACGGTGCCCGCGGCTTTGAGTGCCCCTGCTGCGCCGCGCAGGGTTGCTGAGGTTCCGGTGCGGCCGGCCGATGCAGCGGCCGTTCCGACTCTGCGGGCTGCGCCCATCGGCCCGGACGATGCGCCCGCGTGCGAGGGACTCGATCCACCGTTGTAGCGGCCCTGGAAACCGGGGGACGAGCGTGCTCCGGTACCGGCCGCACCCGAAGACCCGCCCTTGCCGCCACCCGAGGATCCGGCGACGGAATTCGCGACCGAGCCGAGGGCACGTGATGCAGCCATCCCGCCGGCCCCCATCACCGCCCCTCCCGCTGCGCCGAGCTGACCGACTTCCCGGCCACCGGCGGAGATGGTGTCCGCTGCGGGAGCGACGATCTTGATCAGGGTGGGCAGGGCGAACCCGATGACCGCAAGGAGGACGGAGCCGATGATGACCGTCGCGATCTGATCGGAGCTCGACGCCGAGGACGCCCAGAACGCGAACAGGTACAGCAACGTCGCGACCGGCTTGAACAGCAACGCTCCGAGAGTGAAGGCGATCATCGACTTGTAGGAGCTGCGCCCGGTGCCGGTGGCCGACGCGGCAGCAGCGAGCGGGATGACAGCGACGACGACACACAGCACCGCCTCACGGATCAACAGTGCGATCAATTGGGCGACCGACCCGAGGAACGCGAACCCAGCGCACGCGAGCGCCAGGATCGGGCCGAGACCGGTCTTGTCGTCGAACGCGGTGATGGCAGTGATCTTCTCGTTCAGATCTCCGCCGACGAACTTCTCCAGCGCATATGCCGAGGCGATGTCTCCGCCTTGGTGGAACATCAACACCAGAATCGGCAGCAGTGACACGGTGACGACGGTGCGGACCAACATGGTCGCGGTCTCGGTTGCCCCCTCCATCACGGCTTGTTTGCGGGCGATCGCGAGCTTGATCATCGCGATGATGATGGAGGCGAACAGGGCGACGACGGTGAACCCGGAGATGAGGTTCCGCAGACCCGACATCGCGTTCTCCGCCGCGAGGCCCGGGATGCCGGAGGACATCCAGAAGGTCATCACCGATCGGAATGCTTGGGTGTTGCCTTCCATCACCGATTTGGCGAAGTCCCCGACCGGGTCACCCCAGAATGTCGAGACTGCGGAGTCCACAGCGGTAGAGAACGCGTCACCGGGATGATCACTGAACGCTGAGTCCAAGCAGAAGAACTGGTCGGCGGCATCACGTCCGCCGACCGCGTCCAGGAATTTGTCAGCAAGCCCGCCTTCGACGATCGCATCCGATCCGTCGGTCAGGCATTCGCGGCGTTGCTGCTGGAAGTCGTTGCCGTCGGCGTCGGGGTTGATCTGCTCGGTCAGATTCGGTGCTGGGGCGGGGGTGGGGTCTTGGGCGTGTGCGAGTCCGCTGGCCCCGACGACCGCGATCAGCGACAGTAGCGCGATGAGGATCGCGCGGGCGGCGATGGCCGCTGCGCGCGTCACAGTGCCCACCGGGTGAAACCGTCGAGCGAGTTGTACGGGCCGAATGAGGCGGGTCCGGTGGCTTCCCGGGCTTTCCATGTGCCCTGGTTCCACACCATGTTCAATCGCAGGCCTCCGTAGACCGGTGATTGCATGCGCTGGCCGCTGTCGTCGACGTCACGAATCATGGCGAGTTCGACGACGGTGAAGGTGTCTGTGCAGGAGAGGATTTTGAATGCAACCGGTGCTCGCAGTGCGACAGTGCCGGTGTTGATCGGCCGGTTCTCTTCGACTGCTCGTGCGTCCTGGCCGACGACGTCGCTGCCGTTCAGGATCAGCTTGTCGCCTGCCTCGATAGCAACCTGCCCTCCCGCGAGGGTGCGAGGCAGGATGTTGGCGGCGGCCAAAGCCGCTCCCTGCGGGGTGCGGGTGTAGCCGGCGAGGACCAGGCCGTCGATGTACGACGGCCCATCCGTCTCGGAGTACAGGGTCGAGACACCGAAGTTGCGTTGGATCATCATCGACTCCGGGGACGTGACCGGTCGGCCGTCGTTCGTGCATTCGACACGCGGGCCGGTCGGCGCACGTTGCGGCAGTGGTTGCCCAGCCGGGTTGTTCGGGACCATCACCGTGCGCCCGGACAGATCGGCGTCGGGAACACCGAAGCCTTCCGCGCCGGTGTCGAGCTCGGAGTCACCGGGGGTAGGTGCTGCTGTCGTGGGCGGTGGACCAGCGGTGGTCGGCGGGGTGTCGTCGTCGTTCATGTTTGGGACGATGAAGAAGATCGCTCCGACGACTGCGACGATGACGATCGCAGCAACGGTAATCAGAACGGTACGTAGCCGACGGTTCATGGGGTGCGCTCCAAAGTGGTGTAGCCGTCGAGGGAGTTCAGTTCGACGGCGTCGATGTTCTCTTGCGCGGTCGGTAGGACGATGCGCCAGTCGTCGGCGATCCATTGCAGTGCAACGGGATAGGAATAGATCTGGTCGTCGGTGCCGATGGTTTGTGCCACCGACACCCCCGCCGAGAGCGGATCATTGGAGTAGTCGGTGACCTCGAACCCGACGAACTTCGGTGCAGCGTCGGCCGGGACGGATCCGGAGACGGTGACGGCGGCGCGTGCGGCCGCGAACTCGTCACGTCCGGGCCCGGGTGCGGTGACGGTGTTGACTACTTCCGGCCACGCGCGGTCGTCGGCGACGGCGAGTGCGGTCTGCCCGTTGATCGCGGCCAGGACAGCACCTTGTGGGGTCTGTGCATATCCGCTGCGATTCACCGATGTCCCAGCGAGGGGCCCGTCGACCCGCGAGGTCGGCACCGATACCCCTGCGATCTCGCGCCAGGTCAGCTCGGCCGGGGCGGAGCGCAGATCCGGTGCCGGATCCGGGGTGGCGGTCGCCGTGTCGTCGTTGCCGGATCCGCACGCAGCGAGTGCGAGGACGGTCGCCGCTGTCGCGGCGATCCGGAGTGTGCCGGAGACGGTCATCAGGAGAATGCCTTTCGGGTCGATGCAGTTCGGGCGCAGGGAAAGTGGGTTTGTCAGGCGAGTACGGCTTGGGCGATTCCGGATGCGGATCCGATGATGGCGGCACAGATAAGGATCCGGGCCAGGGTGGCGTCCTCGACCATCTGTGTTCCGGTGGATTTGCGTTGGTTGACGAATACCGCCCCGCACACGAACAGTGCTGCGATGCAGGTGACGATGGCGAACCAGAGCAGCCACGACAGGCCCGTCATGATCGGCTGCCACACCTCGTCGGGCCACTCGACCGGTGAGGTCGGTGGTTGCGCGAGCACGTCGGTGTTCATGTCATCGCCGCCGTGGCCACTGTATTCGCCACTCCGGCAACGAATCCGAGCAGTATTGACGCATACAGCAGTCCGGTGGCCCGCTGGTTGGCCTGACACCAGCGGCCCCTGAATTGGTCGTACGCAAGCTCACCGCTGCCGACCATGACTCCGACAATCGAGGCAATGATCAGACCCCACAGAGTCCAGTTCACGATGGTCATAGGACGAGCATGTTGACCAGGCCTGCGGCACCACCGATGACGATGGACCCGAACAGTCCGCCGACGAGTTTGCCGGTCGCGTTGCCGCCTTGGCCGCCGCCGGAGATTTTCTCGTACGCGAGCATCGCGCCGCAGATCATGATTCCGGCGACGGCAGCGATGATGCATCCCCACATCAGCCAGGACAGCAGGGTCAAGATCTTGTCCCCGGTGGGGCCGTCCGGTGCTTGGGGGCTGACGTCGCCGATGTTCTGCGCGAGGAATGTGGTCGTCGATGCGGTGAGGCTGGCAATCATGGTGTTCTCCTTGGGTGTTGGTTGAGAGGGTGCGGTTCAGTGGCCTGACGCATTGCGGGCGGCGGTGAAGATCTCCCGCCCGATCGCGGCGAGTTCGTGGTGTGGGCTGGTCGTAGAAGGGGCGGGAGATCTTCACCGCCGCCCGCAATGCGTCAGGCCAAAGACCGGCAA
>NZ_NOZC01000008.1:0-89464 GCF_002258545.1 Rhodococcus sp. 05-2255-3B1
GGGCTTGTCACACCAGTGGAGGCACCGGCATCATGAACCTGCCGGACACCGACACGTCAGGTCGTACACAGACCGACACGTGAGGTCGTCCACCGATACCAGGGCCTGATGCGCGAATGTAAGCACGACGAGCAGGGACGGCTCAGCGTGGGACGCGACTACCGAGTGACGACGTCGGATGCGGTGCGCGCCGGTATCTATGTGCACGGTGCCAGTACCGAACACAGCCATGGACTTTCTGCTGGTCTCCTGTCCAACACTGCAGTCAGATCCGGTGAAATCGCCCAATCCATTCTCAGGAGATGACCATGTACGTCCCCCGGATCTACAAGGCAAGTGATCGGACATGGCTGCGCCGCGTGGTTGCGCAGTACCCTTTTGCGGCTCTGATCTCAAACGGCCCCAAGGCCCCGTACGCCACCCATTTGCCAGTCATCTGTGCTCCCTGCGCCCCTTCAGAGAGCGAGGACTTAGAAGGATCGACACTGTTTGGGCACATGAACCGGGCCAATCCCCACTGGGACTCGCTCGTCGACGGTGCGGATGCCCAACTTATTTTCACCGGGCCTCATGGGTATGTCACCCCAAGTGTCTACCAACGCGATTCTGTAGCACCGACCTGGAACTACGTCTCGGTACATCTCCGAGGAAAGCTGCAACCTGTTGCCGATTTCGAGGAGACGCTCAAGGTCGTTCAATTGACAGTCAGTACGTACGAGCAGAAATTCGGCAGCGGGTGGGAGATGGACAGTTCGCTGGACCACTACCGAAGGATCGGTCCGGCTGTGGGTGCATTCAGTTTTGAGGTGGAATCGGCGGATGGCATGTTCAAGCTCAGCCAGGAGCAGAACCTCGAGACCAGGCGACGGGTGGCGGACCACTTCAGCGCGAACCACGCCGGGCGAGGCAAAGAACTAGCTTCGTTCATGCGGGAGTACAGCCATGGTGACTACAACAACTTCTGATGGGGACATGTCGGACGCACCGACGGAACCCACGGCCCGGGAGCCTTTTGCGCCAAAAGAGCATTCCGTGCCCGCCATTTGTAAACCTTCAATTTCGCACCGGCTCAGCCATTTCGGCCTGGTCTGTTCATCGGTTTACGGATGCAAGCGGAGTTTATAAATTGTGCTACTGCTCTCACGCACCTTGTCCGCCGCCATTCCGACTCGTCGAGCAGGTCAATCGTTCTACCTTCGGAATGAAGTTGGGATTCCGGGGGATTGCTTCCGGACCAAAATCCGGCAAAAGAGCCGACCGGCGAACGTGACCAAGTCGGTGTCATCGCCAGAGAAAGCCAGAAGGTTGGTAATGGATTACGACGTTGTTGTTGTTGGGGCGCGATGTGCCGGCGCTTCGGTGGCACTGCTGTTAGCCAGACAGGGGCGAAGTGTTCTGCTGGTCGATAGGGCCTCCTTTCCGGCGGACACCATGTCCACGTTGTATATCCAGCACCCTGGGGTCGTGAGACTCGCACAGTGGGGGATGCTCGATGATGTTGTGGCCTCCGGTTGTCCGCCTTTGGGCACTATTAGTCACGATGTGGATGGACTGAGTCTGATCGCTGCTACCCCGGCGAAGGACGGTGTTAATGCCGCTTACGCACCACGGCGGTACATACTCGACGATCTACTCATTCGAGCTGCCGTGTCAGCGGGCGCGGAGTTCTCGGATCGGACGTCGGTCCTAGAATTGATTTGGCACGACGAACGCGTCGCCGGAGTTCGCCTCCGGAGTGGAAATTCGACCACATCGGTGTCTGCTCGATTGGTTATTGGGGCCGACGGTATGCGATCAAAGGTCGCGGAACTTGTTCAGGCACCGATCCTCCGATCGGCACCCATAGCAAGCTGCGTGTACTACACCTTCTGGCAAGGCTTGCGAACAGGATTCGGATTCCATGAGCGAGTCGGCCGCTGGATAGCCCGTATTCCAACACATGACGACCTGACAATTGTGGCAGCTTACCTGCCGCAGAGCGAATTCTCGGTCGTTCGGCGGGACCCGCAGAGGGCGTACTTGTCCGCGATCGAATCGACAGCGCCGGATTTATACGAACAAATTATGGCACTCGACCGAGTGGATCGGTGGTGGGGTACGGGGGACCAACGCAACTATTTCCGTAAATCGCACGGTCCGGGCTGGGCATTGACGGGGGATGCGGCTCACCACCTTGACTCGATCAGCGCCCGCGGCATCACCAATGCGCTGATTCAAGCCGACCTGCTCACCGATTCTATTTCCGGGGTGGATGTCGGGAACTCGGTCGCAGTAGATGAGGCGATGGTGCACTTTGCACTGTCGACAGGAGCTGTTCTAGAGGAGCCGTACATGAGTACTCTCGCCCTGGCGAAGCTTCAACCGACGAAGTCCCGGTTGCGCATGCTGCATGCCATTGCCAATTCGCCCGAACTTACATCTCGGTACTTCGGTTTGGTTTCGGGGGCCATCGGGATGCGCGAATTTATGTCGGCCGAGCTCGTCGACTTGTTGTAGCTTGCTGATGAAATATTTCGGGTCTGAATCTAACGCTGAGGGTGGTCACCCGAGTGGTTCGCAAGGAAGTGTTTTGCTGGGCGCTGAAAGGGTTGAGCATTGATCCCGTTGTCTTTTGCGCAGCGTAGGCTGTGGTTTATCCACCAGTTGGAGGGATTGTCGTCAACTTACAATATTCCTCTGGTCTTACGCCTGACTGGTGAGCTCAGTGTTCATTCGCTGGGCAGGGCAATCGGCGATGTCGTGAGTCGACACGAAAGTTTGCGGACTGTTTTCCCCTCCCATGAGGGTGTGCCGGAGCAGCGTGTTCTTGGCTCGGCCGACGCAGACTTCGGCTGGGACGTAGTCGAAGCGTCAGGGTGGTCGACAGACGCGTTGAACGATGCAGTCGCACAGGCAGTGGGATACAAATTCGACCTCAGCTTTGAGATTCCGTTCCGAGCGCAGCTCTTCAGACTATCGGCCGATCAGCATGTATTGGTGCTCCTGATGCATCACATCGCGTCAGACGGCCAGTCCCTCACGCCCCTCGTACGCGACGTCGGGCTGGCGTACAGGGCCCATGTGGGCGTAGAGGTGCCTGCCTGGGTGCCGTTGCCATTGCGATATCGGGATTACACGCTCCGTCAGCGTGAGTCGCTCGGCGACGAGTCCGACCCCGACAGTGCGCTGAGCCGGCACCTCCTTTACTGGAAGAACACGCTAGCCGGATACGAGGGGCGGCTTGAGCTCCCAACCGACCGCCCTTATCCGGTCGTGGCCGACTATCGAGGCAATCGAATCCCCATCGAATGGCCCGTGTCGATGCAAGAGCAGGTGCGACAGTTGGCCCGGGAGCATCGTTCTACCGGCTTCATGGTGATTTCGACGGCGCTGGCGGTGCTGTTGTCCGAACTAAGCGGCACCTCCGATGTCGCTTTCGGTGTTCCAACTACGGGCCGACGTGACGCTGATCTTGCGGAGATGGTCGGTTTCTTCGCCAACACAGTAGTGCTCCGCGTTGATGTGTCTGCCAGTTCGACGTTCCGTCGCCTCTTGCAAAAAGTACGGGACGCGGTTTTGGACGCATTGGCCCACCAGGATGTCCCGTTCGACGCGCTGGTGGATCTCGTCAAACCTGCTCGGTCACAATCGCATCACCCACTGGTCCAGGTCATGCTCGGATGGCAGAACCAGATCTCCACGGAGTTGGACTTGCCGGGGGTGCTGGCAGAGGCGGTACCCACCATTTCTCGACAGGCCCGGATGGACTTGACCTTCAGTCTCCGGGAGCGGTACTCCGAGTTCGGCGAGCCGCAGGGAATCGACGGAGTGGTCGAGTACCGCTCTGATGTCTACGACGCTGCATCGGTCGAGACCATGATCGTCAGGCTTGGGCGAATCATCGCCGAGATGATCGCCGTGATCGACCAGCCAGTCATCTCGATCGACGTACTAGACAGAAACGAACACACTCATCTTGACCGCCTGGGCAATCGTTCTGCGCACTCTCAGACTGCCGCCAGTATATCCATAGCCGAACTGTTTGCAGCACAGGCGAATCGAGCGCCGGAAGCGCACGCCATGGTTTTCGAGGATCAGGTATGGACTTACAGGGAAGTTGACGAGGCCTCCACGCAACTGGCACATCTACTAGCCGTTCGTGGGGTACGCGGAGGAGAAGTTGTTGCTCTCATGCTCCCGCGTTCCAACAAGACAGTAATCGCGATCCTGGCAGTGTTGAAACTGGGCGCAACCTATGTACCCATTGACATCAAGCACCCCGATGAGCGGGTGGCGTTCATCTTGGGCGATGCCGCTCCAGCTGCCCTCGTGACCACTGCCGAACTGACTTGCCGGGTAGACTGTTTTGGTATCGAAGTTGTGGATGTCGACGACGACGCGATTGCCGTGCAGCCGGTTACGGCTCTGCCTGCGCCAGAGGCCGGCCAAGTCGCGTACATCATCTACACCTCCGGTACCACCGGTGTCCCCAAAGGGGTTGCCGTTACCCAGGCGAGCGTCACGCGATTGTTCAGCTCGACGGCTCCGGGGTTCGTGCCGTCCTCAAACCAGGTGTGGTCACTCTTCCACTCCTACGCGTTCGATGTGTCGGTATGGGAGATGTGGGGCGCGCTGCTACACGGTGGCCGACTGGTTGTCGTACCTGGAGAAATTGCCCAGTCCGCCAACGACTTTCATCAACTACTGCGAGACCAGAACGTATCCGTTCTGAGTCAGACACCGTCAGCATTTTATGCTCTGCAGGCAGTCGACATGCGCCGGCCGGGCGAGTCTCGGCTGAGCGGTCTAGAAGCGATTGTCTTCGCAGGCGAAGCTCTCGAACCGTCGAAGTTGCGACCTTGGCTAGATCAGCTGGATTCCTGGCCGCACCTGATCAACATGTACGGCACCACAGAGACCACCGTCCACGCATCGTTCCGGAGGATCGTTTCTTCTGACCTCGACAGCCATGTCAGTCCCGTGGGCGGTCCGCTTGCTGACCTTGCCTTCTTCGTATTGAATACCGGTCTCCGCCGCGTGCCGGTAGGAGTAGTCGGAGAGTTGTATGTGGCAGGTCATGGTGTCGGCCTGGGCTACTTGAAACGCATGGGGCTGACGGCGTCGCGGTTTGTTGCTTCTCCGCTCGGCCCGCCGGGCTCGCGGATGTACCGGACGGGTGACGTAGTGCGGTGGAACCGCGAGGGCGAGCTGGAGTATGTGGGCCGCTCGGACGACCAGGTGAAGATCCGTGGTTTTCGTGTTGAACCGGGTGAGGTCGAGGCTGCTCTTTCCCGTGTCGCGGGGGTGGAGCGCGCCGCGGTCGTGGTGAGGTCTTCGAGTTCGGGCAAGCAGCTGATCGGCTACGTCGTACCTGCGGAGACCGGTCCAAAAGTAAATGGTGCTGTGGTGCGTGGTGATGTGGCCGCGCACCTACCGGAGTACATGGTCCCCACAGTGGTGATGATCGTCGATGACCTACCGCTTACGGTCAACGGCAAGTTAGACAAGCAGGCATTGCCGAATCCAGAGTTCGCAGGCGGATCCTACCGAAATCCGTCGACCTTGGTTGAGGGAATTTTGGCTGAAATCTTTGCGCGTGTGCTGGACCTACCGCGGGTAGGGGTGGACGACTCGTTCTTCGACCTCGGCGGAAATTCGCTATCGGCGATGCGAGTGATCGCGGCCGTGCAGGAGTCGTTTGATTCATCGATCGGCGTGAAGGCGCTCTGGGAAGCCTCAACGGTATCGGGGTTCGCACGGTTGGTGGGTGGATCGCCGGGTGGCGGCGTGGCATGGGTCCCAGTAGCTCGTCCCAAGCGATTGCCGTTGTCGTTCGCTCAGCGTCGGCTGTGGTTCATCCACCAGATGGAAGGGCAGTCGGCGACGTACAACATACCGCTACTGATTCAGATTACCGGTTCTTTGGATGTCTGTGCGCTGCGCGCGGCGATCGCTGATGTTGTGGAGCGGCACGAGAGTCTGCGGACAGTGTTTCCAGCGGTGGCTGGTGTGCCGGAGCAGCGTGTCCTTGCAGCTGAGACTGACTTCGACTGGGACATCATTGACGCCACCACCTGGACGGAACTTCAAATATCCGACGCAGCGCGTGTTCGGGGTCAGCATGCTTTCGACCTAGCCGAAGACCTTCCTTTCCGCGCGGCGCTGTTTGTCGTGTCTGCCACTGACCATCGTCTGGTCGTGGTCATGCACCACATTGCAGTCGACGGGGGGTCACTTCCTCCGCTCCTGCGTGACCTATGGAGCGCCTACGGAGTCCGCGCTGCGGGCGAGTCGCCTTCCTGGTCGCCACTTCCCGTCCAGTACGCCGACTACACGCTTTGGCAACACGCTCTGCTGGGTGACGAAGCGGATTCGCAAAGCGTGCTCGCCGGGCAGTTGAAATTCTGGGAACACGCCCTGAAAGATCTACCCAGCAGGTTGGAGCTTCCCACGGACCGGTCGTACCCGGCGGAGACCGACACGAATGGGGGTCGAGTCGTCGTCGACCTGCCCGCGGATTTCCATGAATTGGCGCAGCGGATCGCGCGGGAACGCAATGCGACGACGTTCATGGTGATGTCGGCGGCGCTTTCGGTGCTGTTGGCGCGTTTGAGCGGGAGCGCGGATGTGGCGTTCGGGGTGCCGACGGCGGGGCGGGGGCGAACCGAGTTTGACGGCATGGTCGGGTTTTTCGTCAACACGCTGGTGTTGCGTACGCGGGTTTCAGCCGAGATGAACTTCGGTGATTTGTTGGAGGAGGTACGGGAGCGGAGCCTGGACGCGTTCGCGAACCAAGATGTGCCGTTCGATGCGCTTGTCGAGCGCCTCAATCCGGTCCGTACGCAGGCTCACCATCCGTTGATCCAAATCCTGTTCGCCTGGCAGAACGACCCGGTCCCCGACATCTCGGTGCCGGGTCTCGACGTGGAGACGGCGTCAGTCGACATCGGAGCCGCTCGAATGGACCTGGCATTCAGCCTGCGCGAGCGGTTCACTGCGGACGGTCAGCCCGATGGGATCAGCGGAATCGTCGAGTACCGCACCGACATCTTCAACGCCGAGACCGTAAAGCGCATGGCGGCTCGGTGGCAGCAGCTATTGATTGCGATGGCGGCGGGCCCGGATCGTCCTTTGGCTTCGTTCGACATCCTGGGTGAGGATGAGCTGACGCAGCTGGACGTACTGGGTAACAGGTCGGCTGTGACGGAGTCCGTTGCTGGCGTGTCGATTCCGGAGTTGTTCGCCGAGCAGGTGAGGGTGCGGCCGGACGTCATAGCGGTGGTGTTCGAGGGTCGGTCGTGGACGTATCAGGAGTTGGACGACACATCGACGCAGTTGGCTCATTTGTTGGCTGGGCGTGGGGTGGGAGTAGAGGACGTTGTTGCACTGTTGCTGCCACGTTCGGAACACACTGTGATAGCCATACTTTCGGTGCTGAAGCTGGGTTCTGCTTACTTGCCGATCGACATCAACACCCCTGACGAGCGCCTGGCATTCGTTCTACAAGACGCTGCGCCGGCCGCGATTTTGACCACGGTGAGCCTCGCTGGTCGCGTCAGTAAGTCCGGGGTCCCACTGATAGATGTCGAGGATCCCAAGGTCGCTGAACAGCCGACGACGACGTTGCCGGTGCCGAATGCTGACCTCCTCGCGTACATCATCTACACCTCAGGAACGACAGGCACACCCAAAGGCGTCTCGGTCACCCACCGCGGCGTCAATGACCTCATCGCTACCCACATCGCGCGCCTCGCCAATGTCGAGGACCCGACCACCGGCACTCTGGAACCCCACCACCACGTATGGACGCTGTTCCATTCATACGCATTCGACTTCGCGGTCTGGGAGATGTGCGGCGCGCTTCTGCACGGGGGACGGCTGGTCGTGGTTCCCGAAGAGGTTGCCTACTCTCCTTCCGATTTCCATAACCTGCTCGTAAACGAAGAAGTAACGGTGCTGACCCAGACACCGTCGGCGTTGGCACGGCTGTCTCCCGAGGGGCTACCGTCGATCGCGCTACTTCTACTCGGGGGAGAGACGTGCCCAGCCCAGCTAATCGAGCGATGGGTGACGCCTGAGCGAGCCGTGATCAATGCTTATGGCCCGACCGAGTGCACCGTCTACGTTTCGATGACCGAACCGCTAGTCCCTACAGGGGCAGTGCCGATCGGTGCCGCTGGCTCCGGCACTGCGTTGTTTGTGTTGGATTCCGGTTTGCGGCGGGTTCCGATCGGTGTGGTTGGTGAGTTGTATGTCGCGGGGCGGGGTGTGGCACGCGGTTATGTGCGACGGCCGGGCTTGACGGCATCGCGATTCGTCGCGTGTCCGCTCGGCCCTTTGGGTTCGCGGATGTATCGCACCGGCGATCTGGTTCGTTGGAATCACGACGGCGAGCTGGAGTATGTGGGTCGCTCTGACGATCAGGTGAAGATTCGTGGTTACCGCATCGAAATCGGTGAGATCGAATCGGTGCTCCGGACGGCCCCCGGAGTAGGACAGGCTGCGGTCGTCGTCCATGAGGACCACCCAGGGTACAAACGGCTGATCGGCTACGTCGTTCCCCACACAGACTGGGCGGGCGAGTTGGATGGCAACCAATTGCGCCGCTTGACCGACGCGTGGCTGCCCGAATATATGTCGCTTGCGGCGGTCGTGGTCCTCGATGCATTGCCCATGACGAGTAACGGCAAGCTTGACAAAAAGAGGCTTCCGGTACCTCAACTAGGACAATCGAACCAATACCGAGCACCGACTACTCCACTCGAGGAGAGCCTGGTTGACATCTACGCGCGCGTACTGAATGTGGAGAAAGTTGGAGTCGACGATTCGTTCTTCGATCTAGGCGGCGACAGCATCTCGTCCATTCAGGTGGTGTCCCGGGCCCGGCAAGTCGGTTTGTACTGCAAGCCCCGCGACATCCTGGTGGAGCGAACCGTGGCACGACTTGCCCACGCTCTCCAGCTCTCGGTCCCGGAGCAGTCTCTCCTTCGGCCGGCTGAGGCTGGGCCCGTCACGGCAACGCCGATCATGCGGTGGCTGGCATCTCTCACGGCACCGACAGACGAGTTCAACCAAACCATGTTGTTCCAGGGGCCGCAGCAGGCGAAGTACAGCGACGTGGTGTTGTTACTACAGGCATTGGTCGATCGGCACGCCATGCTCCGGTTGCAGGTGGACAACGCCCCGACTGAGGACGCGGACAACTGCATCGTCCTACCAACAGGCTCGATCAGCGCAGCCGACTGTGTAACCCCCGTCGTGGACTTCTCCGATACCACGTTTGCCAATGCCTTGAGCCGTCTTGACCCGCGTCGAGGAGCCATGGTGCATGGGCTGTGGGCTGAGCGCACCCGCCAGCTGTTGCTCATCGTCCACCACCTCGCGGTCGACGCGGTCTCCTGGGGAATCATCCAAAGGGATCTCGCAACGGGTTGGCGCTGCCTCACCGAGCGGCGAGAAATTACCCTGGATGCCAGCGGCACCTCGTTCCGTGAGTGGTCAACGATGTTGGCGCAGTACGCTGCCGAGCGGAAAGTCACTGACCAGCTTCCGCATTGGCAGCGCATTGAAGCCGTTGCCACCCTGCTGCCCAGCCCGCACCCGACTCCTGGTATCTGGCGCGATGTGGAGCATCTGTCGGTCAGCATCGACACGGAGCTAACCGAAGTGCTGGTAACCGACGTGACTGCGGCTCTGCACATCAACGTTCAGGATCTGCTGCTCATCGCACTCGGTTCTGCCCTCGCTGAACAGCACCAGCACTTCGACGTCCCTTTCCGCATCGACGTGGAGAGCCACGGACGTCGCGATGAAATCGGCAGTGGGATCGATTTGACCAACACCGTCGGATGGTTCACCGCAAAGCACCCGGTCGCTTTGAACGTCGTACCCATGGACCGTGACACTGTTCTGACCGGGGGCTCGGACATGGGTATCTGGATAAAGGACGCCAAGGAACAGCTGCGTGCCCACCCCGACGGAATCACCTACGGTCTTCTCAAGTATCTAGGCACCAACAATCTGTCTGGCGTAGATCCCGCCATCGGCTTCAACTACCTCGGCCGGCGCAGCGTGAGCCAGCTCGACGCACCCCTCGAAGATTGGCGGATCCTCGGACCGACTGAATCGCCTGATGCTCGACGCTTTGGTTCCCGCTCGATGCTGTTGCCGCACACAGTCGGCATCAATGCAGCCGTGCTAGCCGAAGGTTCGCAGTCAGAACTACACGTGTCCTGGAGTTGGACGAGCACACAGGTGGATCGCTCCTATATCACCGAGCTGTACGCGCGCTGGTATGACGTTCTAGCTGGAATTGCGGCGTACGTGCAGAACGGCGGCGGAGGACTGACTCCCTCCGACGTCCTGCCGGCGGTGGTCAATCAGCGGCAGATCGATCAACTCGCACAAATCGTGGAACCAGCAGACCTTCTCCCGCTGACTCCGCTTCAAACCGGGCTGCTTTTCCATCGCCGTTCCGGCAGTAATGAACCCGTAGAGCTGTACACCGTGCAACTGGGTATCGAGATTGCTGGCGTACTCGACGTGCCGCGCTTGCGCGAGGCCGCTCATACAGTCGTCGGACGCCACCCCAACCTAATGGCTCGGTTCGTCTCCGAGGGTTTCCCCGAGCCGGTGCAGATCATTCCGACACGCCCAGACATACCGTGGACGGTAGTTAACGGCTACGAGTGCGATCAGAGGCTGCTGGATGCAGAGCTCGCCGCCTGCGGCAACCTCGTAGATGAGGCACCGCTACGGATTCTCCTTCATCAGACTGGGACGAATAAGCACACGCTGGTGCTATCCGTCCATCACATCGTGGTGGACGGTTGGTCAATCCAGATTCTGCTCAAAGAGATGTTCGCCGTCTACGAACGGGAGACTCTGGCACCCGCGCCCACCTTCCGAAATTACGTCGAGTGGCTATCCGCCCAGGACTGGAGCGCGGCGCGGCGGCATTGGCAGAAGCTGCTGGCGGGACTTCAAACGCCGACCTTGTTAGATCCAGGAGATCGCTTCACTGATGCGCGATCGCTGTTGCGAGTCGACCTCCCTATCGACGTCACGCGTTCTGTTGAGCAGTTGGCTCGCTCGCAAAACACGACCATGAACATCGTGCTACAGGCCGCCTGGGGCCGTCTGCTGGGCGCATTGACTGGCAGCGGAGACGTCGTCTTCGGCACTACCGTATCGGGGCGGCCAGCAGAACTGTTCGGCAGCGAGTCGGCGGTGGGCATGTTCATCAACACCGTCCCGGTAAGAGCATCCCTGACCGCGACGACGACCACGGCTGAACTGATCGGCATGCTGCGGGACGACTACCACGATGGGCTAGACCACCAGTTCGTGGCCCTGGCCGATATCCAGCGCGCCGCGGGACATCAACAACTGTTCGACACCCTCTTCGTCTACGAGAACTACCCACTGAGGATGTCCGGCGGGCAGCTCGAGACAAACGGACTGAGCGTACGCATAGCCTCAAGTCGCGAGTTCACTCACTATCCAATCGCCTTACAGATCTGGCCCGGTCCACAGCTGAGGGTGCGGCTGGAATACCGCATGGCGGTCCTCGACGAGCGGTTGGCCAAGCAAATCCTGGTATGGCTCCAGACACTATTGATTGCGATGGCGGCGGGCCCGGATCGTCCTTTGGCTTCGTTCGACATCCTGGGTGAGGATGAGCTGACGCAGCTGGACGTACTGGGTAACAGGTCGGCTGTGACGGAGTCCGTTGCTGGCGTGTCGATTCCGGAGTTGTTCGCCGAGCAGGTGAGGGTGCGGCCGGACGTCATAGCGGTGGTGTTCGAGGGTCGGTCGTGGACGTATCAGGAGTTGGACGACACATCGACGCAGTTGGCTCATTTGTTGGCTGGGCGTGGGGTGGGAGTAGAGGACGTTGTTGCACTGTTGCTGCCACGTTCGGAACACACTGTGATAGCCATACTTTCGGTGCTGAAGCTGGGTTCTGCTTACTTGCCGATCGACATCAACACCCCTGACGAGCGCCTGGCATTCGTTCTACAAGACGCCAAACCAGCAGCAATAGTGACAACGGTAGCGCAATTGCACCGGGTCGATGAGAGCAAAGTGGCAGTCGTGACCCTCGGGGGCAGGGTCACCGTCGAACCTCCCACTGTCACCTTTCCATTCCCCCATCCAGAACTGACGGCCTATGTCATCTACACCTCAGGAACGACAGGCACACCCAAAGGCGTCTCGGTCACCCACCAGAACGTGACGCAACTGTTCACCAGACCCGCACGGACGTCCGAATTGTCGCCAGGACAGGTGTGGTCGATGTTCCATTCGTACTCGTTCGATGTGTCGGTGTGGGAGATGTGGGGCGCTCTGCTGCACGGTGGCCGCTTAGTCATAGCCTCTGAGGACACGGCCAACTCTGCCACCGACTTTCATGACCTACTTGTGAACGAAAGTGTTTCGGTTCTGACCCAGACCCCGTCCGCCCTCGGCCGGCTGTCACCGCAGCGGCTGAGCGCATTGAGGACCATTTTTGTGGGGGGTGAGGCGTGCTCGCCCGAACTTGTCGATCGGTGGGCTTCAGGCCGAGAAATGATCAACTCCTACGGTCCTACCGAAAGCACCGTTTACGCCTCTATGAGTGCGCCCATGAAGCCTGGTCATGGAGCTCCTATCGGTACGCCGGTGCCGGGTGATGCGTTGTTTGTGTTGGATTCCGGTTTGCGGCGGGTTCCGATCGGTGTGGTTGGTGAGTTGTATGTCGCGGGGCGGGGTGTGGCACGCGGTTATGTGCGACGGCCGGGCTTGACGGCATCGCGATTCGTCGCGTGTCCGCTCGGCCCTTTGGGTTCGCGGATGTATCGCACCGGCGATCTGGTTCGTTGGAATCACGACGGCGAGCTGGAGTATGTGGGTCGCTCTGACGATCAGGTGAAGATTCGTGGTTACCGCATCGAAATCGGTGAAGTGGAAGCAACACTCGCTGCCTTGACCGGAGTGGAGCGTGCGGCAGTGGTGGCCCGTGATACCGATACCGGCAAGCAGTTGATTGGCTACGTCGTACCTACCGAGGTGTCTGCGGGAATCGATGGTGGGGCGCTGCGCGAACGAGTTGCCGCGCGATTGCCTGCGTACATGGTTCCGGCCGTGGTGATGGTCATCGACGAGTTGCCGTTAACTGTCAACGGCAAGCTGGACAAATGGGCGTTGCCCGAGCCGCAATTCGCCAGCGGCGTTCACAGAGCGCCGTCATCTCCGGTTGAAGAAATTATCTCCGGCATTTTCACGAAGGTTCTCGACCTGCCGCGAGTCAGCGTGGACGACTCCTTCTTCGACCTGGGCGGCAACTCGCTCTCTGCGATGCGTGTCGTAGCCGCCGTGCAGGAAACCTTCGACTGTGAAATCAGCGTCCGTGCACTCATGGAAGCCCCCACCGTAGCGGGCCTGAGCAAACAACTCTTCAACTGGTCCAGTTCCGACGAGATACCTCAGGTCGTGAAGTTGTGCCGAGGGCCAGGGCGTCCACTTTTCTGCATACACCCTGGTGGGGGCGTCAGCTGGGCGTACCGCGCCTTGGGAAGCATCGTGCAGCGCCCAATATTCGCTATTCAGCAAACCGTCGACGGCGAACGTCCGCGTACGGTCCGCGAAATGGCCGGCGAGTATGCCGACCTCGTCCAGTCAGTCCAGCCCGATGGGCCCTACGACCTGCTGGGATGGTCCTTCGGTGGTGTCGTCGCCCACCAGATGGCTACCGTGCTGGAACGGAGAGGGGCGCACGTACGTCGGCTAATACTGTTGGACGCAGCTCTAGTAGAACCCGGTACGACACGCTCGCCAGACGCGGATTTCAATGAGACCGACGTCCTGCGGCATTTCGTGTCCAAGAACGTCGACCTGCCCGATCTGAAAGAATTGACCTCTTACGAGCAGGCCACGGAATGGCTGGAAACTCATTCGTCACTCGGCGCAGCTATTCCGCCAGCTTGGATGATCAGCCACGTCGTTCGCAATCTCCGATTCAATTCTGACCTCTGGCACGGCCACACACCGGACCTATTCGGGGGCGGCGCTGTGGTGTTCCAGGGAAGCGATCACGAACGCGATCCAGGTTATTCAAGAGACTGGACACGTTTTATCGCTCGTCCAGTCACGGAGATCGCAGTGGAGTGCGAACACAACGACATGTTGAGTCCCGATGCGTTGGACGCCTACGGCGACCGGCTGCGTGCAGAACTGGAAGGCGACGATTATGAGTAAACCAGGCGAGTTTCCTTATGAGGCAGGTATTCATCCCAAGGGCTATGTGTCTAGGCCATGGACGATCAGGCAATTGGCTGGGCTTGGCGACGGCGTAGACACCAATAGGCGGTTCCATTATCTCCTCGACCAAGGCGAGACAGGTCTTTCGTTGGCTTTCGACCTGCCCACCCAGCTCGGACTCGACCCGGACGATCCAACGGCTGCCGGTGAGGTCGGTCGCGCCGGGGTCTCGGTGTCCACCGTCGACGACTTGGCCGCAGTGTTCGACGGAATACCGCTGGATCAGGTGTCAGTCTCTTTCACCATCAATGCGACCGCACCGATGATCTTGGCCCTATGGATCGTGGTTGCCGAAGAATCAGGCGTCAACCCTGCGCTATTACGTGGCACTTTGCAGAACGAAATGCTGAAAGAGCACGCGGCTCGCAAGGCGTTCGTGTTCGACTTGGACGACAGCTTCCGCTTCTCGTTAGACGTTATCGAGTACTGCATACGCAACTTGCCCAAGGTCAATCCGGTATCGATCTCGGGTGGACACGCCCGTGAAGCCGGTGCGAGCCGAGCAATGGAAGTGGCGCTCGGCATCGCTGATGCGGAGACGTACTTGCAAGGGATGCTGGAGCGGGGGTTTACCGTCGACGAGGTCGCACCCCGGCTCAGCTTCATCTTTGGGACCCATATGGAGGTTCTTGCCGAGGCGGCCAAGTTCCGTGTCCTACGCAGGATGTATGCCCGCCGCATGGTGGACCTCTTCGGCGCTGCTGACGCGAAGTCGAGCCGCATGCGTGTTCAGGTCAATACTTTCGGCTCCGCTCTCGCCGCCTCCGAACCGCTCAACAACATCGCGCGTACGACCATTCAGGCCGTAGCGGCCGTCCTCGGCGGGGTGCAGTCTCTGCATGTGTGCGGCTTCGACGAGGCCGAACAAACGCCTGGGCAGCTATCGGCACGCATTGCGCTGAGGATTCAGCAGATCATCTTGAAGGAAACCGATCTAGCCAGATACGTCGACCCCCTCGGCGGGTCCGAGGCAATAGCTCGCATCGCCGATGAAATCGAAGCAGAGGCTACGGGGTGGCTAGATGACATCGCTGCCCATGGTGGCTTGTTGGACTGTCTGCGCAGTGGCTGGCTGGAATCGCGCATTGACGACATGGCCTACGCCACCCGCGGCCCCGTCGTCGGCGTCGTCGAAGCCGAGAGTTCCGAAGAAGAGGAGTGGCTCACTGAAAGGCAACTGCGTTCGGGTGTCGTACCGGGCCGCCGCCGTCCCTTCGAGCGCGGGGTTTGTAGCGCAGAACTACGTGCTGTGACCGATGACGTGGCCGCGGGCCGCAATGTCATGAATTCGATGATCGCAGCAGCACGGGCTCGGGCCAGCATCGGCCAAATGCAACGGGCGGTGGCAGAAGGGCTCGAATCGAAATGACCGCATCTAACCGGAGCAGCAGCAGTCCGGGTCAATCCCGTACCCAAACACACTCAAGGGTGCAGCCAACTGACCACTCGGATGGGGAGCAGAGAAATATGAGCAAACAACGGATGGCTACCACTATTACGAGTTTCTGGGAACGGGCTCTCGGCGAAGAAAATCTCACGCTCGATGACAATTTCTTCGATTTGGGCGGTGATTCGCTCACGGCCGCGAAAATCCTTGCCCTTATCCAGCGGGAGTATGGGCTGCAAGCGGAATTGCATCTAATTTTTAACAACCCCACCATCGAAGAATTCGTGGAGGCCGTTGATGAAGAACTAGCAGGGGTAGCGCCGCGGGGAGAAGATGCATGACCGCCCCAAAATTCAAGTCACTGTGGGGAGGTCCGGCGACACCCGATTGTCACTTAACTGGATTTGTTCGCCGTGTCACCCACGATCCGGGGCGTACGGCTGTAGTCGACGCCGATCGTTCGTACACCTACGGAGAACTGGCAGCTTGGGCGCAAACGGTGTCGTCCAACTTGACGCTGGCCGGCGTGAACGTAGGAGACCGGGTTGCGGTATCGCTTCCGCGAGGCGCGGGTGCAGTCGCTGCATTACTCGGGGTGCTGCTGCATGGAGCGACGTACGTCCCGTTGGACCCCGAGTACCCCGTGGAACGGATTCAGTTCATGGTGGATGACTGCGCACCTCGCGCCCTAATCGCCACCACGCGATCACGTGTGAACCACCACGCCCCGCTGGTCGACATCGGGCTGCCCCCCGGAGTAACCCAACCGATCGACCTGCGCGCCGTCGCGTGCGATGCCGCACTTCCGGTCTACATCATCTACACATCCGGATCGACCGGCTGGCCGAAGGGCGTAGCGCTGAACCATCTCTGCATCGACACAATGGTCGATTGGCAAACATCCCACTCACCCCACCCCGAACTACGCACCGCACAGTTCGCCCCGCTAAATTTCGACGTCTCGTTCCAGGAGATATTGGGCACGCTGTGCGGCGGCGGCACGCTTGCGATCATGCCGGAGAAGCTACGCCGTGAACCAGCCCAATTGCTTCGATGGCTCTCCGATCAACGAATCGAGCGGCTGTTCGTCCCATTCGTTGCGTTGCAGATGCTGGCAGTGACGGCCCAGCGGGACATGCTGGCGCAACTGTGCTTGGTCGAGGTAAATACCGCCGGTGAGCAAGTAGTGTGCTCGGAAGATATTCGCGCAATGTTCGCATGTATGCCCGGCTGCCGGCTGGTCAACCACTACGGACAAAGCGAATCCGCCATGGTGACCTCGCACATCCTGGGGCCCGATCCGTATGCCTGGCCCAATCTGCCACCAATCGGCGAACCCCTGCCGGGATGCGAACTACTCATCGCGCCGGAAGTTCCAGAAACTCCGAACATCGGAGAGCTTCTCGTATCCGGAAATCCATTGTCGGATGGATATCTGGGGCGTCCCGAGCTGACAGTGGAGCGCTACGTCAGCATCCTTCCCTCACCAGCCGGTAACACCCGAGCCTTCCGTACCGGTGACCTGGTGGAGCTGACAGACAGCGGCTTGCGCTTCCTATCCCGAATGGACAGCCAGATCAAAGTGCGGGGAATCCGCGTTGATCTCCTAGAAATCGATGCGCAGTTGCTAACAGCTCCCGACTTCGCTGCAGCGGCGACGGTCATGGTGGTGACTAAGTCCGGCCATGCCAGCCTGCGCGCCGCAGTAGTCCTTCGTGAGGGCTGCACCGGCCCAGTCGAGGCCAACGCTCTTAAGCGACTACGCAAGGTACTGCCCGAGGTTTCGGTCCCTGTTTCGGTGACGGAACTGCCCGAACTGCCCAGGACCCCCAGCGGGAAGGTTAATCGTGAGAGAGTCGCTGAGCTCATCGCAGATGACTGCCGGCGGCGTCGCCGACACAGTCAGGGCGGTGACGAATGACCACAATCCTGCACGATAGGCCCGCCGATGCGGGCCAATACGCACTCTGGGCCGAAGCCACGATTGATCCCTCGATTAGTGGCGGCGGATATTTCGTGGCGACCTTTCGCGGTGTACTTGACGAGCATCACCTCGAGGCCGCTGCGCGCGCCGTGCTTGAACGACACGAGCCGCTGCGGTCGGTGCTGCGGCTTGTGCGGGGACAGTTGCGCCAGTGCGTCCTGCCGGCACTTGAGGCATGTTCTTTCGAGCGCGCCACTATCCCATGCGAAGACGGCTCCGAGTCGGCGGCGGTCCGAGAATGGTGCAAGCAGCGCGAACAGGACAAGCGCTGGGACCTAGCCACCGAGGCACCAATTCGTTTCCAACTTCTAACCCATGCTCCCAACCGCTGCTCGATGGTCTTCGAGGCTCATCACGCCGGCTTTGACGGGCGCAGCAAGTTTATTGTCGCCCGCGATTTCTCGAACTATCTGGGGAAACTGAGAATCGGCCATCAAGTGAATCCGACGCCGCTGGCCGCGCCCAGTACGCCCGTTGCCACGGAGGCAGTCACCGCGGAGGCCATCGAATTTTGGCGTACTGCTATCGACAAACGGATGCCCTTGACACTTCCCGAGGGCGGCCGTCTGGGGCAGCGGTCCATTGCTGCCTCGCCGACAATCGAACTGGAGCCCTCAGCGGTTGCCGCCCTTCGCGCGATCGCTCAAAACCTGCAGGTGAGCACATTCACGATGCTTTTCGCAGCGCTCACTCGACAAATGACGGCTTACGACAACATTGATCCGGTGTTGTCTGTGGCTTCGGACGTCAGTGACGAACACACCGGACATTTCGCCGGCTTGCAAACCAACGTGGTCCCCGTATCCATCGAAACCTCCCGCCAGATGGCGACGGAAAAATCCGTTGCCTCGGCCCGCCGGGCGCTCACACACTTGGCTCGCTATCGCCGCGTCCCGTTCGTGGACCTGGTGTCCGGTGTGCCCGGCAGACCCCTCGCTCGGCTCAGTACTGAGCTCGGCCTGTCATTTCCCCGTCCGCCAGCCCAACTTGACCTGGAAATCCCCGGCCTACGTTCGGAGTGGGAGTTTTTCACGCCAAACACAAACGCTGCTTTGGCCAGAACGCTGCAGATCCGTGCGCACTGGCCGCAGTGCCGGGTGCGGCTCGACTATCGCCAGGATCTGATGGGTGCAGCGGAAGCAGAAATATTTCTTGCCGATTTTCGCACTGCTGTCACAGATCTCGCTTCAGACCGAGAAACATCCTTGGTCAGCTCTACGAGCAAAGTCCGGCCCCGAGCAGCCGGCGCGGGGACCCCGTACATCTGTGCTGGCGTCCGCGCGGGGACACTATGTAACGACGACGCTCCCCACCCTCCGCGCTTGATGCCATCGGACGGTGTGAGATTCACCGTGCGTGGCCGGTCGGAACAGTTACTGCCCTGTTGTATAGCGGGCACGATCTGGGTTCATCTCGCCGACGGCCGCGAGGTTTGCACCGACGACTGTGGGTACGTCGCGGCAGACGGCGAGATGCGACACCTAGGACCTCGGGAGGGTCGGTGGATCCGCACCCGAAGCCTCATTGATGCCTCCGCAGTCGCCCGCGTCGCCCGAACCCACACTTGGGTACGAGAGGCGGAAGTGCAGCTGGTGAGGGGCCGTACCGACACCGCGGTGCTCAGTGTGTCTGGACCAACTCGCAATGTCCCGAGCGCACGAGAAATCCGAGCACATCTGCGGACTTTTCTGCACGCCAGTGATCTGCCTGGACGTATCAAAATCACCTGTACCGACACCCTACCGACGAACAAGGATGACAATGAACGAACTCTCTGAAGCTGTAATCGCGGGTGCCTCTCCGGACGTACTTGAGAGCCTTCCCGTCCCACCTGAATACAACGCCGCCTACCTAGATGTAGAAGACATCCAGATTTTCGCCGGCGTCGAGGACAAAGACGTTCGAAAGTCGATTCACCTCGGCAGTGTGCCCATGCCGGAACTTGCTCCTGATGAGGTGTTGGTCGCTGTTATGGCAGCGGCGATGAACTACAACACAATCTGGTCCGCTACCTTCGAGCCGATCCCCACTTTCAACTTCCTGCGGCACTACGCAAAACAGGGCGGCTGGGCCTCTCGTCACGACCAGCCGTACCACGTACTGGGGTCGGACGCAGCCGGGGTGATCGTGCGCGTCGGGGCCGGTGTGCGCAAGTGGAAGGTCGGGGACCATGTCGCCGTAGGGACGGCTCATGTCGATGACCAGGAACCGCTCACCCATCACGACGGCATGCTCGGCCACGAGCAGCGAGCATGGGGGTTTGAGACAAACTTCGGAGGCCTCGCTGACTATGCGGTCGTCCGCGCGAGTCAATTACTACCCAAGGCAGCGCACCTCACCTGGGAAGAGGCTGCCAGCAACCCATTGTGCGCGGGAACGGCCTACCGGATGCTCGTCAGCGAGCGCGGTGCCAACATGCGTCAAGGCGATGTAGTCCTCATTTGGGGCGCGGCGGGTGGCCTCGGTGGCTACGCCGTGCAATTCGTCCGCAACGGCGGCGGCATACCAATCGGCATAGTCAGCTCGGACGCAAAAGCCGAGGTCGCCCGCAAGCTTGGCTGTGAGCTGGTCATCGATCGGCGCGAGATCGGTGAGATTTCCGCTGACCCGGACGCCACCGTCGCGGCAGGAAAACTGCTGGGCAAGATCATCAGGCGAGAGATCGGAGAGGATCCGAACATCGTCTTCGAGCACGTTGGCCGCGAGACCTTCGGCCTCTCGGTATTCGTGGCCCGCCGCGGCGGCACAATCGTCACCTGTGGATCGAGCACGGGTTACCAACACACGTTCGACAACCGCTACTTGTGGATGCGCCTGAAAAGAATAGTAGGCAGCCACGGGGCGAATTTGTACGAGCAGTGGCAGACGAACCGCCTCATCCAGCGCGGCCAAGTGCAACCTATGTTGTCTGAAGTGCACCCGTTTCAAGAGACACCAGAAGCCGCACGCAGGATTCAACTAAACGAGCACCTCGGCAAAGTTGGCATACTTTGCCTAGCACCCTCGAGTGGGCTCGGTGTCACCGACGTCGACCTGCGTTCCCGGATCGGCGAGGCGCGGATCACACCGCTGGTGACGGCATGACAGCTCCGAACCCGAGCTTCGACGCAGGAAAGGCCGAAGGCCGCGTGCATCGTGTCCGAGTGGTGGTTGCCAAACCTGGGCTGGATGGCCACGATCGCGGTGCCAAAGTGGTGGCGCGCGCACTTCGTGATGCCGGCATGGAAGTTATCTACACCGGATTGCGTCAGACACCCGAGCAAATCGTCCGCACCACTTTGGAAGAGGGTGCCGACGCTGTCGGTCTGTCACTGCTATCGGGCGCTCACATGGAACTGGTACCCCGCGTAATCGAGCTGTTGGCCGAGAATAACGCGATGGAGATACCCATCTTCTGTGGCGGCGTCATTCCACCTGGAGACGCACGCAAGCTCGCTGAAATGGGAGTGCTCCGGGTCTTTACCTCTCGGGATTCCCTTCAGGAGATCACCCGTTGGGCACAAACGAACCTACATCCGCTCAAGGAGACGGAGTGACGAGGCACCAGAACTGTCAGACCTTGGAGTCTGCACGGCAAGGCAATATCAGGGCGCTGGCGCAACTAATGACTCGCGCGGAGAACTACGCCATCACTGAGGTTGACGTCATCTCTCCGGCTGCACCGGACCACCCCCGAACCGCCTGTACGGTGATTGGCTTGACAGGTCCTCCTGGTGTCGGAAAGTCGACGTTGATTTCATGTCTTATCGCCGAGTACCGCAAGCGGGGTCAGCGCGTGGCAGTGCTCTGCTTTGATCCGTCATCGCCGATAACCGGCGGTGCGCTCCTCGGTGACCGCATCCGTATGCAGGAGCACTCAGATGATCCCGGAGTTTTCATTCGGTCAGTGTCCAGTCGTGGCCATCTCGGAGGACTTTCGGCCACGGCCAGGACAATGATCGCGATCCTGTCTGAGATCGAATTTGACAGGATCTTGATCGAGACGGTCGGAACCGGGCAGTCAGAGGTGGAAATCGCATCAATCGCGGACGACACCATCGTTGTTCTAGCGCCTGGAGCAGGTGACGGCATCCAAATGGCCAAGGCTGGTGTTCTGGAAATCGCCGACCTCTACGTCGTAAACAAGGCAGATCAGAACGGAGTCCACGCAGTACTTCGCGAACTCCAGGCCGTGATCGAGCTTGGTCAACGCGACGTCCCCATTGTGACGACTACCGCCAGCCGTCAAGAAGGGGCCGCCGAGGTAGTTAGAGCCCTTGAGGCCAAGCGAAAATCTCCTATGACGTAGAGCTGGAGCAGATCGTTCCTCCAGTCATTACCTCTGCCGCGCTTTGCAAAGCAGCGAAGCTTTGGGCCACCGTTAGGTGATCGAAGTCTGCGACATCGACGGGGACACCTGCATGGCACGAAATCACCTGCGCAGCGGCTTGAACTGGGCCCGAGTCAAGGGTTGGGCTGAATTTGACGACCTAGGCAACCAAGCAAAGTAGGGACTGTTGGCAGAGTTCAGATTGACTGATCTTGTAAATATCAGTCAGACAAGCGGATTCGGTCATGTCAGCATGTTGCATAGCGAGCAGTTATGCGGTGGACTGTAGGCATGCTGACTCGAATTGACCATATCGGGATTGTTTGTTTCGACCTCGACAAAACCGTCGAATTCTACAGTGCCACCTATGGATTCGAGGTTACTCACCTGGAATCGAACGAGGAGGAGGGTATCCGTGAAGCGATGTTGAAGATCAACGAGACCCCGGACGGTTACGCCTCGTACCTCCAGCTGCTGGGCTCGACCCGGGACGACTCAGTAGTAGGCAAGTGGCTGGCCAAGAACGGAGAAGGCGTCCACCACATCGCATTCGGCACGAACGACGTGAGTGGCGAAACAGAAGCCATACGGAGTAAGGGCGTCCGGGCACTCTACGACGAGCCGAGACAAGGTTCAATGGGGTCCCGAATCAACTTCCTGCACCCAAAGGATTGCCACGGGGTCTTGACTGAACTCGTCACCGCCGCAACACCAGACTCCGAATGACAACTGCCAGTTAATGTTGCGATGGTCCATATCGTCAGAGTGTTGATGCGGATTTGTGCCATGGAGTGGTAGACGAGGGGGCGGGATGGGAAAATTGGCGCGGCGTTCGGATAGAAGAGGGCAGAAGCCTCGGAATGCGAAGGGCACTCGGGTTCGCCGTGATGGATTCGACGGTGAGTTCGTTCCAGGGCAACAATTTTCGGTCGACATGCGTATCCGCCGGCAGGCCGCCGAGGTCCTGGAAGCAAAGGTCACCGCGGCGCGGTGGCCCCTTGTGCTCGAGGCCATCGAGGCCGCAGCCTGGCCGGTGGAGACCTACCTGGGAAAATTCCTTAAGGGCGGCTACGACGTCATCCGGTTTCGGTCCGACCCGACCGACGTGGGCGAGATGCTCCACAGGTTGTCCCGGATGACGAAGCTGCCGGTCGAAGTTGTCGCGCGGGAGCCCCACAAGCACTTGCCCTTCTGGCTCGATGACGAACCGGAATCGCACGATGTCGGCCTGCAGCCCTTCCGTTGGTTCCAGATGCTCTACTACAGCCACTTCCTTCTGCGCGCGTCGACGGCGGACCGGTATGCCTACTATGCGACGCCGGAGATGACTGCGTTGATCGAGGCCGGCCAGAGTGCCGATCGAGACCATGATGTTGCTGTGACCGTGGCAGATCTTCCCTCGAGCAGAGGAGTTCTCTATCTCGCTCCAGCGGATGGAGTGCCCGACCACGGGCGGGTCCTGGTGTGGAACGAGACAGGTCGCGACAGTGGAAGTGGAACCGATGTTCTCCTGATGGCCATGCTTACCGTTCCTGCTTTGCGGTGGTGGTTGGCGCGGGCCGACGGGGCAATTCCTACTGACGGAAACCGGTTGTACCGCGTCGTCAACGACTACCTACCGGTGTTTCCTTTCGCCGAGGTCCAGCTCAGCCCAGCCGAATCCGATGCTGCGCCCAGTGCACCGAACCGATCAGGAGGCGCGGGTTTCACGGACGTCGGTCCCGACGAACCTGCGCATTCCGTGACCGCCATGAATGACCTGGATTACGTTGCGCGAACGTTCTTCTCGATGGTGAACATGCTGCGAGGCAACAAGTTCGTGGAGTCCACCCGCCAGCAGTCGGCGCGCATGCGAGACAACGACGGCGTAGTCAAGCGGATGCGTGAGGTGACGTATTTGTCGTACCGGCAGCCGCGGCCTGCATCCAGTGCTTCATCGTCGGAAGGATCTGGCAAGCTCTCGCACCGCCACGTCGTTCGGGGGCATTGGCGTCGGCATTGGTATCCATCGCAGAAGCGTCATCTACCCATGTGGATCGATGAGCATTTGCAGGGGCCCGCGGATGCCCCGATTGTCGTCAAGAGCAAGGTGACTGTGGTGCGCCCGCCTGCGGAGAATGAGAGTGTTGAATGACCAACGACCGTAGTTTCGATCCGGACGCCGATCACGGCCAGGCGGGCTGGGTGACTCTGCCCAGTGGACAGCGTGCTTACCGCTACCACGGCTCGGACGACCTGATCTACGACGCAGCAACCGCCCCCGAGGCCGACGCGTCGAACTAGACGTAGATCGGAACCCCGCGGCGCAGGCTCGAGAAGACCGATGCACCGTCATGCCGGAAAGAACGACGCAGCTCGTCCAGTCATTCACATGAATGACTGTTGCCTGGGAACCACAAAGCAGCGCTGTGCGTCCAACACAGCATGGACGACGACGAGTGCGCAGCCATCCGTGACGAGGGGCGCGACCCCAGCGACCCGGCCGTCGTAAGCGCCCTCGACCAGGTGAAACGAACGCTTCACCTATACCGGCATCTCGCCTGGACCTTCACGGCAGACGACCTCGACACTCACACCCTCCACCGCTGAACGCGCCCACCTGCACGTTCGACAATCGAACATGCGTTCGATACGGTGTGGTGGTTCCTACCGGCGCGCGAAAGGTCGATCCACATGGCCACCGTCGACGCAATCGGGGACCTCACCGGCTTGGGCAAGGCCGAACAGCTCGCCGCGCTCCGACGCAGCATGGCCGCGATCCCCGGACGACGTGTCCACGCACCCATCGAGCCCGTCGACGCATCCCTGTTCGCCCCATCTCAGCCAACGGCCCCGCCCGCCGACGAACAGACCCTCAGCGGCCCTGTGCGTTCACAGACCCTGCGCACCATCCCCGTGCCCACGCCACTGTCGGAACTCCTCCCACGCGGTGCGCTGGCCCGCGGAACGGCCATCTCGATTACCGGTGCCGGATCGATCCTCGTCGGTCTCGTCGCTACAGCCAGCGCGGCCGGCCACCACGTCGCATTGATCGGGCAGTCGAAGTTCGGACTCCTCGCCGTCCACGAGCAGGGCGGCGACCTGTCGAAAATCCACCTGATCGACCCAGGCCAAGCAGACCCCCTCGACGCTGCGAGCATCTGTATCGAGGGCCTCGATCTGGTCGTGACGACCGTGCACGGACGCGATGTTCCGCCAACCCGGGCGCGTGCCCTGTTGGCCCGAAACCGTACGCACGCAGGAATTCTCGCGATCACGAACGGACGCATGCCCGGTCTCGACCTGGCAATCTCCTCGCGGCCTGTCGCGTACGGCGGAATCGAGCAGGGCAGGGGCCGTATCCGGTCGATCACCCTCGAGACCACCGTGCACGGGCGCGGTATCGCCGAGCGCACCGGCCGCTACACCCTCACCGCGCCCACGTTCGGCGAACAGGGCCTGCGGTGGACCCCGACCAGCGTCGACGCGGCCGTCCTGCACCGGCCACACGGTCTGGCGGTCGCGCAGTGAGCCCCGAGATGTACGAGAACTGGCCCGTCACTTTCGATCCGCCCACACGCCTCGTTGTCGATCCCCCTCAGAGAGTCTTGGTCAGCGTCGCGCTCACCGTGGCTGGCTCGTCTGGAGGATCCTTCCGTGACGGGGTGCCGCTCAAAGTCCGGTCCGAAGTTCTCTAGCCAGTGAAGTGTTGTTGCAATCAGTTGATTGATTTCTGGTCGCCGCTGTCCCCTGAGGATTACTACTTTACGAATCTTAAAGTAGCGGTTAGGCTCGTGGGAGATCAGCTAGGGAGGCAAAAATGTCCGAGCAATTCGACTCAGCGCGAGCGCTGTTCGAGTCCGAGCAGGCTTCACGCCGAATCGGCAGCCATCACCGCAGTGCCTCATCCCGTGGGCGTTCACTTACGCTCTCGTCGGTGGCAGTGGTGGTCGCGGCGGCTGGTTATGCAGTAATGGGGTTCGTCGAGCCTGGCTGGGTCTGGTTGCCCGCCGCTGTAGCGATTCTGGCGATATGCGCGATTCTGTTGATAGGCAAGTCGATTGGTGTCCCATTGCCACCGGGACGGGACTCCTCCGGGTCGACCACCGTCGGAACGGTGTTGATCGGCGTCGCCACGATCGCTCTTTGTATAGCGCCCCATGGCTTGATACTGGCGGTCGCATCCGGTGCGTTGGTACTGGCCGGCGCAGGTATCGTCGCCGTCGTCCCGGTGTTGGTGTCGGTGCGCGGAGTGCGAACGTCGTGACGGTCGATCATCCACGGCACCAACTCGATCGAGCACTGACCCAGCCGATTCGACTGTCGATTCTGGCGGCTGCGTCGAGGGAAGGTGTGGCTGCGGTGGAGTTCAAGATCCTCGCATCGGCACTTCAGATCAGTGATTCTCTACTTTCTCAACATGTGTCAGCTCTCGAAGCGGCCGGGTACGTTGCGGTAGAGAAGGGTCGAACCGCTCGGTACTCGCGCACATGGATACGGGCCACCGACCGCGGACGTACCGCGCTCGGTGAACACATGCAAGCCCTGCAGGACATCATCAAGTTCGTACCGGAAGGTGAGCAACCCACATGACTTCTCCCGTCGACACCATTACTGCAACTGTCTCTGTGAAGCCAGCGTGGGTGAATACGTGGTTTCACGCGTTGTTCACCAAACCTGGCCTCGAAGTCGATGGGCGCGGCCACGAATTGAACTGGGGCACCAACGACGTCGAGATCCCGTCTACCGCCAACCGAATCGGCGTCTACTTTCACTACCGAGGTCGGCCCGCGCAGCGCCTCGCATTGAGCGAAAAGCTACTCGACCATCGAATCGGTAGTCGCATCACTGCACGCCTGGGAGTGCGAAACTCTGCACAGTTCAACATCATCGAGCCGTAGAAATCCCAATAGCGAGGTTTCACGTCAGTCGTCCCATTCGGATCGTTTGTCTCGTTAATTAGTCCTTCGTAAAGGTTTACACCCGCCTGTCTCGTCGTTAGTATCAGCTTGTTCGGTTTGTTTTGTTCGCCGACGGACTGTCCATCGGCGAACCGGCCAGGCGACCCGCATGTGCCGTTGCTGCGTAGGCATGGTGGGGAAATCGGTGCGCGATAGCAGTTGCGTGGAGCTGCGTAGTCGGCACGGTCTGGGGTGGTCCACGCGGTCATCGGCGTGGCAAATCGAGCGCTCGAGTCGGCGAACCCGTCGATCGAAGCCGCCTCGGCGTCGCCCGCCGGTATAGGGGTCTCGTCGAAACACACCCTTCGAGGATGAATTGTGTTCCCACGTAAAGTTAAAGTCGCCGCCGCTATTGCCGCCCCGCTGGTGGTCCTGAGTCTCGGGGCAGTAGGGACTGCTCAGGCCTTGACCGTTCACGACGCGCCGGTGCAGGCCGCATCGGCGACCGGTCCGAAGCAGGATAAATACACCGACCAGGACGTGGTGGGGCTACTCGCGCTCGCCAGCGGCCGTGCGGCGCAGGACCATCCGGACGTCGCCGCCAAATTCAAGGTCGAAGGAGCACCTACCGCCACTGACGAACAGATCGGCCAACTCACCGATGCCCTGGTCTCTGTCGATCCGAACTTCCACTCCTCGGTGACCCACGCCGTTCAGGCGAACGATCCCTACCAGGCTCAGAAGGGTATCGACACCATCTCGGCTGATCTGAAGACGTTGGCCGCGCAAAGTGGCGCGAGTGAGTCCGGCGGAGATGTCCATACCGACGGATTTTTCTACCACGACTCCAACATCGCTGTAGAGATCAATGTGGCCGGCGTCCTCAACGCAGTCGGGTACGCCAACGTCGCAGCTGCGACCGAAGTAGGGGTCGTGCTCTACGTCGTCCCCGATGCGATCTCCTACGGCTTCGACCTGAATCGAAAGGGCGACTTCGAGCGAACCGAGACTGCTGCGTTGGTGACCTCAGCGCTCTGAGACCCGTCAACGCTTTCGCCCCTGGGTGCGTTGCCTCGATCCCGCTTCGATCCGTGCACCGCACCCAGGGGTGGTCGACCCATCCGATCAGCCACGTCCGAGCATGAGAGCCCGCCATGACAGACGTTCGACCCGAGCTGCACCAGATCGACGAGGCAACAGCGAGCACAATCGAGGCCGGTCGCGGCGAGTACTCGACTTCTATTGGGGCGCAACGTCGGCCACCGAAGGTGCTGATTGTTCTGCTCTTCGTGGTCGCCGCGGCAGTAGTAGTCGGCGGTTTCGCCTTCGCCATAGTCTTCACACTGCCCAGCAACGTCTTGTTCACACGCGACGGCGATCACCCCGTCCGGACGGCGTTCAACGCATTGGATCCACAGGACTGGGCATTCTTCACCCGCGATCCGGAAGGAACCCAGGTCGGTGCCTACACCGTCGACAGTGCCGATGCTGTCTACAGCCTGATGAAGACCCCACAGGGAGCGGTGACCAACCTCTACGGGCTATCGCGCACCCAACGGGCGCAAGGCCCCGAACTCGGGTTCCTCAACGCCGCCGTCCGAACCTGGTTGCCCTGCGACGACCCAACGGCCACATGCATTGTCACCGCTGCCGAGTCTGTTCCGGACGAGGTGACGAGCAACTCACCGATACCGACCGTCTGTGGAGACGTCGTCCTGACCGAAGAGCACACCACACCCTGGAGCTTCCGACGTCTCACGGACGAATATCGGAAAGTCACCGCAACCGCGCACCTGAATGTGCAGTGCTCATGATGACCACCGCTCGGCTCGAGACCGCAGGCACCATCAACGACACAGTGGAGTACGTCTACCGAAAAGTCTCCGAGCACGATCCTCGCAACAGGTGGTTCGGGACCGGCCGCACCGTCCTGGCGCTAGCTCAGCTGTCGATCCTGCTCTTCACCACCCCAGCTGCGTTGATGGTGCCGGTGATCGGACAGAACGATGCTCCGCATTGCGCCGGAGTGCAGAGCGCATCTCTGTACTGCCTCGGACACGACGCCATCCCACTGGAGTGGCGACACTGGGGCATGGCCGCAATCCTGCTGCTGGTGGCCACAGGGTGGCGTCCCCGAGTGACCGCACTCCCACATGCCTGGGTCGCCTACTCGATCGCCGGCAGCATCGCACTGCCCGACGGTGGCGAATCGGTCGTGCGCATCGTCTGCATCCTGATCGTCCCCCTTGCCCTCCTCGACGACAGAGGCTGGCATTGGCAACACCCCACCACCGAACCCAACCGGTGGATTCAACCCCTCTCGTACGCATGCCTGCTCGCGCTGCGACTGCAGCTGGCCTTCATCTACTTCGACAGTGCGATCAGCAAGTTCGGTGTCTCGGACTGGGTCAACGGGACCGCCGAGTACTATTTCCTGCGCGACAACGCATTCGGAGCAAGCTACCCACTCGAACCGATGCTGATCTGGACCTCGAACATACCGGCATTGGTGATCTCGATGACCTGGGGAGCACTGGTCATCGAACTGCTGATCGGAATCCTGTTTCTAGGCACGAGACGATGGCGCAAAGTGGGCCTGACACTCGACATCGTGCTACACGTCGGGATCATCGCGACCATGGGACTGTGGAGCTTCTCCACGATCATGATCGGATCCGCGATCATCGCCGCGATGCCCACCCGCCGGCGCACCACATTCTCGACGGACGGCACACGATCAACCCTCGACGTGAGCGAGCTCGATCGCGACCGAAGCCGCCGCCCCGATGTCACAGACCCCATCACCGCTACAGCGGGCCCTCCCGAAGCCATCGGGTCGGACGAGCGATGACGACCCAATCCACTCACCACGCCAGCCGCGACACGCGCCATCAGTGGCTGTTGATCGACACCCTCGGACCGCACGAACACACCGTGGTGGGAGTGGGCGACACCTCACGCCGGGCAACTCCACTACAGAAGTTTCTCCGCGGTTCCCACCGCACCGCGGCACTCGATGCGGTCCGCTCGGCATCCGATACGGGACGACGTCACGACGTCACGGCCGGCCGCAAGAGGGTGACCGCCGAGCCGATCCTCGATCACCGCGGTCGTACACGAGCTGTGTGGCTGCTCATTTCACCTGTCGAGGAGGCATCTGCAGCTCCGCCGTCCGCTCACGCCTTCGAATGGAATCTCACGCGAGGAACCGCAATCACGATGGCAGCGCCCCACCACGGCCGACAGCGTACTGTTGCCGACGCCATCGAGCCACATGATCTCGGCGTCGACGCCGCCCCAGCTCTGGGACACCTCGTGGCCGCACACGCCGACACAGCAGTGCAACTGACCACAGTGAAGGCCACTGCAGACCATGCGCAGCGCCGAGTGAACGTGACCGGTCGCATTCGCCTCGACCGCGCGACAGGAGACCGTGTGTTCCACGGCCTCTCGCACGACCTCGGACCCTCCCCGCTGCCACCCCAGAGCGCCGCTACTCACTTGTCGGACCTCATCGTTCACTCGCTCTTACGTCCCCAAGAACACCTTGCGATCGTCGATCCCGCCACGCTGATGTTGCTGGTTTGGCACACCGCACCGCCGCCCGGACTGGCGTGGAGAAGCATCGCCACTAAAGCGCGGCCCGTCATACACCCCGAAGACCTGCCGTGCGCACGACTTCTGGCGACAGCCGTACAACAACCTGCGGCCACTGCTCGAACGCCAGAGACAATTCGGTTGCTCCACGAAACCGGCCACTACGAGAAGTACGAAATCAGAGCTGCCCCATTGCCTCTGGGTGCGAAAGCGCGCGCAGCATTGGTCACCGTACGCAGAGTGGGTGAGGTCGGAGCCGGTAGCTCCGCAGATGTCGTGTTATACGACAACACCTTTCCGACCGCGGCATACTGTTCGCCGTGACCTTGAACGACGTCGATGAGGTTCTCTCAGGCCGTCGGCCACGGCGGTATCGAGCAGGGAGGGGCCGTATCTGGTCGATTACCATCGAAACCACCGTTCACGGACGCGGCATCACACAGCGCACCCACGTTTCGGCGAGCAGATTACTGCGCTGCAGGCCCGCCGGCGCGGACATGTCTGTCGCCCACCGGCCGCACAGGCGAGCGGTCGTGCATTTGACCAGCGAACTGTGAGAGAACTGGCCCGTGACCTTCGAGCCACTTAGCTCTATTCGACCCGCTTCAGCAACAGCGACGGACAGGCGAGAGATCGGAAGGTCTCGCGATGGACGTCAAGGCCCCTGGGCTTCTTCACGCATGGGCGAAAACTGGACGGGGACAGTGGATTTGCTGCCTAAGTTTCAAAATTCCGATCGGCAACGGCAAGGGGTACCTTCAGCTCGATCACCAATGGTGCCCCGCCGACGCCGCCCAGCCCGTCGAGTAGCTACCGGAGCGGGGTGTTCGGGCTGGCCGATCAGTCTTGTTCTGTAATCGGTGTTTTCCGATGGGCAAGTGCGTTACTCATCAACGCATCCATCCATTCCCGTGTCATGTCCAAGCCTGAGTGGTTTTCCAGCAGTTCAGCTGCGGTAGCCGCCACCTTCTGTGAGAAGAGAGCCAGAATGCTGATTGACTCGTGCGCCACCAGAGTCGTCACCACATTCAGTGCGTCACCACGCGCTCGCTGCAAGGCGTACGGCTCGTCCGCGTCGAGCTGCAAGTCCTTCAGGAGCTCTCTAGCGCCTTCCCAATTAGGCTTTTTGTGGGCGTGCGCGTACGCGCCCAACACTCGATTCCAAGCCGACAGTCGACCCCACCCGGCGGCCTCTATCCACCGCTGAGGCTTGTTGTGCACGGATTCTTCAAGGCGCTCCGCTTTCGCCGGTTTCGTCCGGTGGACCCTGGATCGAGCGATTTGCTCTAGCGTGCATCGAAGCGAAGCCATCGCCCGGTCGTCGTCTTCCAACCACAACCAGTATGCGGACCGCAACGTCGACGACACCAGAGCCAGGGGAGTCGATGCTGCTGGTATCAGAGGACCGTTGCGTGTCCACAGAGCAGCAAGAGCCGCCAACTCGGCAACCACGATGTAGTTCGTCCCGCGCGAGGCCACCGAGTCAATGTTGAAATCGTCGCCTAGTTCGTCTCGCTCGGCGGCGAGGGCTCGTAGCGCAAACGATGCACTCGCCTGGCGATGAGCGCCGAAGGCTAACGTCGCAAGCTCGTCGTCCCGATACAAGCGACCTGCGGGCCGATGATTCCAGGCCAGCGACTCGTACGTGGATCGTTGATCGTCTAGGTAGCGAACAAACACCGGCAAGAGGCCTTCATCGGGCGACAATGGCATGACGGTAGGCAATCTCGGCAGTACGAACGATGACGAATACGGGAGGGCATCGTCTGGTGGTTCTTCACCCGCGACGTCAGCCGAAGGCCGTACGGCAAGGTTGATACTTGCTATCAACGTCACGGCGTCCTCGGGATCGCCCTGCCGATACAGGCCAGCAGCCGTCATGTATTGAATCTGGGTAAGGCTCAAGCTCAACGCATCCGCTATGCAGTCCACCGCGCCGTATACGACACTTGGTACATCGAATCTGCTCAGGAGCGCGGCCGACTCCCACCACATGGCTTCCTCGAAGAGTCGCGCATGCATTATTTCGCTGAGAACGCCGTAGACGACGGCTGGGCATACTTCACGTCCGTTCGCCAGGACGACGTGCTTATGAGGCGCGGTTGGCTCCTCTGTGCTTGCGGAGCTGTCGTCGCCCTCGATATCTTGCGCAGTAGTCGGGTCTGCGTCGCCCTCGATGTTGGATGATTCCGGCGGTGCGCCAGGATTTGGCATGCGCTCGGCGTATGCGGTCCACGCACGCGCAATGAAGTCCTCCACTTTTTCAGACGGATGTTGCTCGACTCCGACGACAGGTGCCATGACCGCAGTCCATCGTTCGAGTTGTTGTCGGGCGATCGTGGCAGCGGCCACCACTTGTCCTGCGAGAAGCAGTCGGGTGGCCGCGACGCAGCTGTCCACTCCCCAGCCGAGGTCGTGAGGCCATTTGCCATAATAGGCTGACGGTGCGCGATCCAAAGTAAGGTTCAGCTTGCGATGCGCGATATCCAGTATTGCTATCGGTGCCAGAAAAAGGATTGCTTCGAATCGGAATCCATCCGGCAGCTTCTCCGTGTTCTTCATCCTGACGTTGTGGCGCGCAATCAGAGTCTCGGCCAATCGATCGGGTCCAGATCCGCACATGCGCTCGTAATCGCGCACGTTGGTGCCGACTCGCCGTCCACGGTCATCTTTGCGCTTCGCTTTGCGTTCTGCGCTGCTCAGATGGTCCATATCGCCAGGCGACGGAATGCTTGCTCTGTCCATTCGTGCAGCCTACGAGGTCGAGCAATGCTAGGTCGCCGAATGCAGTCAGCCAGCTGTAGAGTGGTCCCAGCATGCACGACGCCTCCGGGGTGATTGAGGCGAGGTCTTGAATCGTTTTGGCCGGTGATCCGGGAAGTGCTATCGCAGGTATCGAAGCGGTCAATTCCGTAAGGTCTGCCGGGCAGCGGCGCGGCAGAATTGATGCGACAATAGGACTACTTAAAGTATCTGCCTTCTACTCTTCGCAGAGTTCGTTATCATCGTTTGGAGGAATGGGTTGCTCAAGCGAAAAGGTGAATTACCTGCTATAATTGGTGGATGCCGGAAAAGCATCGGTAAATCTATTGAATGGAGGACCTATTTGAATCGTGATAGATAAATTATACACCTTAGCGGCGATCATTGTTGCCGTGACAGAAGTAATTAAGGCAACAACGGGATTGGTTGTAGCAGCGTCTACATTGATCCCTTCGATATTAATGTTGATTTGCATTATTTCGGCGCTTTAATCGATGGAAAGACCCGTCACTCGACCTAAGGTGGCGGGTTTTCTGTATCTGTAATGTCAGTTGTCATGGTCGTGTTTTCGTTTCGGTCGGTCAGTGGTTAAGAATGCTGGTCGTGGCGACTTCGGCCAAGACGTCAATCAGGTGCTGACAGACAGAATAGGCCTATAAAATTCTAAATCCCACGCACGTTACAGCGTTCCGAGCAGTTCCATCCAGGGACAAAGCCGAGAGGTCAACCGGCCGGTGAACTAGCGAGTTCCTGAACGGGTAGTCGAACTGGAGTAGTTTGCGATCCGTTGGGTCAGCTGTTCTGCGACCGCCTCGGTGGAGGCGGGGTTCTGTCCGGTGATGAGGGTGTCGGTGATTTCGATGTGCTGCTGCCACGGGTGTCCTGCGGTGTACGTGCCGCCCCGGCGCCGGATTTCCTGCTCGACGGTGAAGGGGAGCGTGCCGAGCAGTCCTACATCGGCTTCCTCTTGGTCCGAGAAACTCGTCATCGTCAGGGCTGCATACGGCCACGTTGCTCCGGATGCGGTGTCGGCAAGCAACGCCGCAGTTCCATGGCAGACCGTCGCGATCGGGGTCCCCTCCCGTCGGAGCGCGCGGAGAAACTCTCCAACGTGAGAGTTCTTGTGCAGGTCCACCACTGGCCCGTAGCCGCCGGGCACAAAGATCCCGTCGACGGTAGAGGGGTCAACCGTTTCGAGCGCGGCCGGCGCGCGCAAATTCTCGCTCAGACCGGATAGGTACGTTCTGTACCCGTCAGGGTCTGGGCTGTGAGGGGCGTGCATGCTGTCGGGTTCGACGTGCGCAGCGCCGCCGCCGGGTGTCGCGATGATCGTCCGTATGTTTGCGGCCGTGAAGATTCGATGGGCTGTGATGAACTCTTCGGCCCAGAAGCCGCATGGTCGAGTGGAGCCGTCATTGAGCGTCAGGATGTGGGCTTCGGACAGCAGGATCGTGATGGTCGACGTTGGTGTCACCGTTGTGCGTCTTTCTCTTCGCGGTAGAGACCGAGGGCGGTCATCGCGGGCGCGTCGTTGAACTCGAACAGCACGGCTGGAATGTCGGTGTCGTTGACGTAGCTGACAGTCGACCACGATGGAACGGCGATGCTGTCTCCTTCGCTGCACCGGAACGGCTTTCCGTCGACGTGGATGGTGGACAACCCTTGTGCCCCGATCAAGACGGCGGAAGCGGTGCGCCGCATCGGTTGTGTTCGGATCCCTGCAGGTAGGAGTGTGAATGCAGCATCGATGACCGGTGTGACAGGGTCGTGGGTTCCTTCTGCGTGCAGGGTGTGTCGGTATGCGTGGTGCGGGTCGGCCTCGTGGGTCCGCTGTTGCTCACCGAGGGCGCGAAGTACGTTGTCCCACTTGTAGAGCAGCGGCTCGCTCAGGTTTCGGTGGTGTCTGTCCTGCGCGAAAATGTGGGGCTCGAGGTGGGTGTTGTCGGTGTGGAGCTCGAACTGTGTCGCGGCGAGGGCGGCGACGAGGGGGTCGTTGGTGCAGTCCTGCCAGATGGCGGGGGAGTCGGTGGGGCTGTCGTTGCCGTGCTCATGCCATTCGCCGGCGGGGGTGATCACCACGTCGCGAGGCTCGAGATACATCTTGGTTCCACCGACGGCCGTCCATGCCCCGTCACCCTCGTGCATGTAGCGCAGGGCCGTCGGCGCGTGCCGATGCGGGGTCATACCTTCACCGCGGTTGATGATCTGCAGCCCCGAATAGAGATATCCGACGGCGGCCTCGCGGGCATGGCCCGGATTGGCGAGGGTCAGTACCCGTAGAGCTGCTCGGTCGCCCTTGACCATGTCGGCTGCCGCGATCGCGAGCGGTCGAAGCTCGGCATAACTCCAGTGCACGGCATGGGAGTCGGGGGCCGGGGCCCACGGCAAGTTCTCGTTGGCCGCGGACCACCGCCCGATGGCGGATATTGCTGCCGCCTTCTCGTGCAGCATGGCCTCGGTGGAAATGGTGGTGGTCACGACGCGGATACCTCCTGTTGGGTGACGGTCACTGAAGCGAGTGGACGGGGTGTGCCGACGACGGCGTCGGCTGCCTCGGTGAGCTCGGCAACCAGTTGGTCGATGTGGTCGGCAGTGGTGTGGATGTTGCCGATGGACACTCGGATGACGTAGTGGCCGTTGAGCTCGGAGTGGGAGAGCAGCGTCCGGTGGGTGCTGTTGACGGTCTCGAGGATCTTCCGCGTCGCCTGTCCGTCGGCAGAGGAGATCCGGAGGCAGAGCAAGGGGAGCGGCGAATCGTTCGCGAGATGCCACCGCGGGTCTGCGGCAAGGGCGTCTCGCAGCCTCGTCGCCAGGGTGAGACTGTGTTCGAGTCGAGTTCGGATGCCTCGTATTCCGAAGGCGCGCAGGGTCCACCACAGTTTCAGAGCTCGGAATTGTCGCCCAAGGTTGAGGGTGTAATTCATGTAGTCGATACCGCCGGTGGTGTCGGTACGCAGGTATTCGGGAACCAGTGTGAAGGCGGCTTCGAGTGCTCCGGGGTGACGGCAGAACAGTGCCCCGCACTCCATAGGGGTGAAGAGCACTTTGTGTGGGTTGGCGACGAGAGAATCGGCGGCCGCGAGTGACGGAAGGACCTGCGCGATGGCCGGGGCTATGCGCCAGAAGCCTCCGTACGCGGCGTCGACGTGCAGCCACACTCGGTGGTCGCGGCACACGGCCGCAATCGCCTCGACCGGGTCGAGAGCACCTGAAGTGGTCGTACCGACGGTGGCGACAACAGCGATCGGTGTGTAACCGTCCGCGACGTCCGATCCAATGCGAGTCGACAGAGCAGCAGGATCGAGTTGGCCGCTAGCGTCGGTGGGTAGGCGTACGACATTGTCGAGCCCGATGCCGAGAGCGATCGCAGCTTTGTCGACCGACGAGTGGGCCTGGTCGGAGGTGTAGATCCGGCCGGGTTTCTGGCCGGATGTTCCGTGATGTCGAACCTCGGGCTGTGCCCGGTGGCGGGCGGCGGCCAACGCGTAGAACGTGCCCAGTGATGCACCGTCGACGAGCAGTGCGTCTGCGGCGGGGTAGTCGAGCAGTTCGGCGAGCCATCTGGTGACGGTGTCTTCGACGGCGGCAGCCGAGGGCGCGCTCTTCCACAACATGACGTTGACGTTCAATGCCGCAGCGGTCATCTCGGCGAGGATGGCCGGTCCGGAGGAACTGTTGCTGAAGTAGGCGTGGAATCGTGGATGGTTCCAGTGCGTCAAATGCGGAACGACGTTGTTCCAGGTGTCGTCGAGTATGTCGGCGAAATCTGTTGCCTCGGATGGCAGCTCGCTGTCGATCGCGTCGGCGACATCGGCCGCATCGGCCGGCGTCGTGACGGGCACGTCGTCGAGCGCGGCGAAGTGTCGACATATTCGATCGAGGGTGTCGGTGCCGAAGGCTTTGAGCTGCTCGGGAGTCCAGTCGCCAGTCGGCTTTGTTGGGTCGGGGGTCATTCGACGTCGACCGGCAGCTCGTGGGCGAAGACGACCTCGCGGGGGCGTTCGCAGTACCGGCGGTAGAAATCTTCGAGTAGTGGCGTCTCCGATTCGATGAGGTGCGTGGCGTGCTCGGCGCTTTCCCAGGGGTAGGTCATCGTTACGCGTTGGGGGTCCGATGCGTGCTGGAAGAAGCGCGCGTGGCCCGCCCACCCCGGGTGGTGGTGTGCGTTGTCGTCGAGGAGTTCGTCCATTTCTTGCAGGACCGAGAGGGCGTTCTCGGCCGCTTCGGCGGTCAGGTGCCAGGTTTCGATGACGGTGATCATGAGAGGGCGAAGCCTTTCTGTTTCAGTTGCTCTGACCGGTGCTGTCGAAGTGCTCTTGCAGCAGTGAATCGCCGCCGGGGACGAATCGTTGGCAGATGAGTTGGTGGGCGCGCCGGTTCTCGGCCTGGCTCTTCCAGAGCCGTCGTGCGGAATCTGCTGCGACGCCGGGAAGTTCAGCCGTCTTGAGTGTTGTACGGACGATCTTGGCGCGGGTGAGCATCACGTCGTGATCCCGGTTGAACACGGCGGAGAACCCGGGTTCGAGCCAGGGCGGTTCCATGGATGGCCGGACGAAGTCACGGTAGATCTCCGGTGAGAAATCGGACGCGTACCGCATGCTCTCGGTCGCCCCGGCGTAGAGAGTCCCTAGTTCGGTGAGTTGGTGGGCGAGAGCGGGCCACTGCTTGTTTGCAAGGCACTCCAGCACTGCCGCGAGCCGGCTGTTCATGGATATGACGAACAGGTGGAACAGGTGGTGGCCCTTCTTCCAGCGTGTGATCGCTTGTCGTGCAGCGTCGTTGGGAGCCTGCGGGGTGCGATCGTCCGTGCTGTGGTCTGCCGGCGCTGCCAGCGGGGAAGGATCTCGTCCCTGTGCGGCCACAGCTGCTGCGGCGGAGGCGTCGCCGACGACTACGGCCAGGGCGTCGAGTAGGCGGAGTCGTGAGTCGTTGTCCAGAGTGGACTGCGGCAGATCTGTGGTGATGGCGGTGACGACGGTCAGTGCGCTGACCGCCCACGCGTGCGGGTCGGCGCTGCGGGAGATCCTGAAGTAGGTGTCGTATTCGGCGCTGCGGGCGACGGGGATGGTGCTATCGGTGGGTAGGACGACTCGATCGATGCTCGTCGGAGATGGGGTCATGAAGGCCTCTTCCGTGGCTTGAAGTGGAGTCAGGGTGGTGGGGGTGTCGGGTTGCGGTCCAGACGGCTCCGACGACGACGGCGGCTCCGGCCAGTTGAATCCAGGTGGGTCGCTCGCTGAGGACAACGAATCCGAACGCGATAGCCAGCACAGGCTGCAGCAGGAGTAAGGCCGCGACGGTATTAGCCGCCAGCGATCGGGATCCCGAACTGATGAACAGCCAGGCGGCAACCTGTCCGAGCAAAGCGAGCGCGATCATCCATCCCCACGCGGCCGCGGAGATGTCGAGATCGAGGTCTCCGAGGCCTGCCGAGACAATGCCGGCAGTGACCGTTGCCGATGCGGTGGCCACACAGATCGGGGTGACCAGATGGCTGGGGCTTCGCTGGGTGGAGCGGCGGTTCAGGAACAGGTAGGCCGCGTACGCGGCACCGGCGGAGATTCCCAGGATGGACCCGCGGAGCGCGTTGTCGGCTCCTGTTCCGCCGATGAGTCCGCCGGCGAGTGCAACGCCGAGCAGCATGCAAGGCACCGCCATGAGGAATCGTCGGGGGATTGCGGTTCGATCGACGACGAGCGCGATCAGCGGCAGCACGACGACCTGGACATTGATAAGGACGGTGGCGATCGAGGCACCGACGTCGAGGATGCTCGCGGTCCACATCACGTAGTCCGCTCCGAGGAAGACTCCGGCACCAATGGCCATGGGATACAACCTCGTCGGCATTGCGCCGCGTCGGTGAAGTTCCCACAGCGCCATCGGAACGAGAGCCGCCAGCGCGATAAGACATCGTAGAAATGCCGCCGTCCCCGAGGTGACATCGGCGAGTTTGACGAAGGTGGCGGACAGCGACAGCGACGCGGCACCGGCGATGACCAGCGCCGCATTCCCGCCCACCCCCCGATCGGCGGCGTCAGCTCTCGGTATCGCGGTTCTGGTCACCTGGTCAAGGCAACCAGTTACAAACCGATAAGTCTACTAGCCAGTTCTACCGCTAAAACAGTAGTATCACTTATATGTTGTCGTGGGATCGGATGAAAGTTTTCGCCGCAGTAGCCGAACAAGGTTCTGTCACTCGAGCTGCAGAATCTTTACACCTCACCGGACCTGGAGTGTCGCAACACATCCGCAAGTTGGAGAAGGAAGCCGGCACCACCCTGGTCGAGAGAGAGGGAAGGTCGATACGGCTGACCCCCGCCGGTCGCGCACTGGCGACACGTGCGGCCGCCATGTCCGCTCTCGCCGAAGCCGCAGAAGACGACCTTGCCTCGATCGATACCGACGTTGCCGGAGCGCTGAGAGTAGGCGCGGTCGCAAGTGCATTACGTCGGCTGGTGGTCCCAGCTCTGGCAGACCTCGCTCGCACGTATCCACTGCTGCGCCCCGAGGTCGTCGACGGAGAAGGAATCGATTTGCTCGACCGCCTCCAGCACCGCACCCTCGATCTCGTCGTCTTCGAGTCCTGGGACCATCGGCCGGCGACGGTCCCCGCAGGTATCGACGTCCACACCCTCCACACCGAGGATGTACACCTCGCGGTACCGATCGAGGATAGCCGTGAGATGGCAACCCTCTCCGGCGAAACGGAATCGATCTGGACGGTATGCCCATCAGGGTCGGATGCGCACTCCGCGCTCGTGCACGCATTGCGCGAAGCTGGAGTCGAACCGACGATCCGCTACGAGGTGTCCGACTATTCGACCCAACTGGCCCTCGTCGAAGCAGGTCTGGCCGTCGCGCTGGTTCCGGACACCGCGCGAGTCCGAACGGCCGGGGTGCGGTATCTGCCGACCGAGCCGGCCGTGACGCGTTCGTTGCGTGCGGCGAGCTCGACCCGAATCCCGGCTGTCGGCGCGCTCCTGAATGCGATGAACGTGATTCTCGCAGGCTGATTCCGCGGCCGACCTGCACCCGTAACGCTCGGTTCTCAGGACTGCTCAAAAGGTAACGGGCAGGCATATGACATCTGCGAAACAGGTTGTATGGCAGTGATTGTCAGGGCGCAGGTATGCGCTAGATCCGGGTTCACGGCCACCGGAAGCGCGGGAGATCGCGAATGCTGAACGTCGGCAGGGCGACGGTGGTGGCCGAACACTGTCCGACACGCCCGTGGGATCAAGCTTCGTAGAATTCCCCTATTCGGGGAATTCTACGTTCCGTTCAAGACCTCCGCCATCGGTGCCACAATCGTTACGGTGCGGCGATGAACAGCATCACGCCCCATGAAATGACCCCACTCAGCCCGATTGCATCGGCAGGTTTGCTCGGACGAGCGGCGACGACGTGCTGAACTTCTGCTCCCTGGTAGTGGCAGTCACTGCCGTTATAGCGATCCGTTCCTTCACGGAGTTCCGATCCAGGCGGGTCACGATAGCCGTCTTCCTCGCGGTGTTTCTGCTCTTCAGGTTCGGTGTTCCTCGTCTTACGCCGTTCATCGGATGGCTGCTCGGTTTGTCCACCGAGTAACGGTGCGGGCCAAACGTGCAGAGCTGGCCCGCTGGCCGGGAGAGAAAGGAGAGTGATGTCGAGCGGTATCGTGCATCGAACGATCGATTAAAGGGTGGGTGCGAGTTGTGAGCTGCAGCGAACAGGGTTCGTTCGAGGACATCGTGCCGGGGCTTTTCAAGACCTCGAACGGCATCGCCGACGACGCCGTGAACGGGTGTCCGGGGTACAAATCGCCCCAGGTCCAGCAAGTGACTGGGGTAACGTACCGCCAGCTCGACTACTGGGCCCGTACAGGGCTTGTGTCACCGTCGATCCGCGCTGCATCCGGTTCGGGATCGCAAAGGATGTATGCCTTCTCCGATATCGTGGTGGTCAAAGTGATTCGTCGCCTGCTCGAGGCCGGAGTGTCTTTGCAAAATGTACGCATTGCGATCGAGTGCCTGCGTGCGCGTGACGCCCAGGGTCTGGCATCTGTGACCCTGCTCTGCGACGGTATTTCGGTGTACGAGTGCACATCTGACGACGAGATTGTGGACTTGTTACGCGGTGGGCAGGGCGTGTTCGGCATCGCGCTCGGGCATACAGTCGCGGACGTGGCTGCCGATATCCGTGCGCTCCCTGCAGTCGCTGCGGGAAGCGGCAAGGTCGCCGGGATCGACGAACTGCGATCGCGACGCGACCGCAGGACCGCTTGAAATCGACTACGGAATGAGTAGACACCCTCGGACCAACCATATGGTCCATGCAATGAATTTCGCTGCTTCCGACACGTGGGACCTGATGGAGACGGGAATTGCAGGCGGCATCGGACCTGGAGAAGAGACGCTCACCGATCTCAATTTGATTCGGTTGCAGACTCACATTCCGTCGTTGCGAGTGACGAAGTTCGACAAGGCTGTCGAAGCGGGAAACGGCGCAGATTGGGAGTGGTGGATCGGTTCTTCGGCCGAGGAGCGGTGGATCAAGCTCCGAATTCAAGCGAAACGCGCAAGTCACGATGCCGACATGTACGAGCAGCTCGGACACACAGTGAAGGGAGTCAAGCAATACGACAACCTGATCTTCAAGAGCCTGACCGAAGATGCAATTCCGCTGTACGTCTTTTTCAACGGGTGGCCCGAGGACAGGTTTCTCGTGGGAGGCCACTATCACGATGCGATCGCACAAAACCTCAGAGCGGTGCACGGTGGGCACGTTCCGTACCCGTTGTGGGGCTCGTTGGACTGGGGGTGTGCAATAGCCGCGGCGCAGAAAGTCAAAGCGATCCACGGCGATCCATCGGTATCGGACTTCCCGGCGGCTCTCATCCCCAGGAGACGCCGCAAAAACAAGCGCTACATCCCCCGCTATCTCGTGCACTCGACCCCCTGGGCATACCTCCTGCACTCCGGATCTGGAGGCGCGACACCCACAATTCGACAGGTGGCCGAAAATCTTCACCATATGGAGGGAAACAGATCGCCGCTCACCGACGACGCCTTCGAGGAAATGACCCATCCTCTGCCGTCAAGAGCAGCCGAGCAGGCCGCCTACAACGGCGGGTTCTCGATCCGGAAATCTCTCACCACAGTCGATGAAGCGCGCCATGCTGAACGTCTCGTCACCGCGAGGGAATTCGCTCGCGAGATCGGCAGAGACGATCTCGTGGGTCGGATGCTGAACCTGACAGATGAGACCGAGCGGACAGGACCGGGATATCGACTGTTGTTGGAGCTCAACCCTGAAAGCTCATTTTTCATGAGCCAGGGATAGCGGCGGTCGCCGGATGTGAGATCTCCTGGTTCGACACGAAAAAGTAGTCGGAGGCCACCGTGTGGTGTGCCTCCGACTCACCCTGTGCAATCTCAGTACCAGGAATGCTACACGCGCACAGTCGATATGGCGATCTACACGAACTCGCGTATTCGAGGGAGCACTGCGGCGATCTCCTCGAACAGGCTCGGCCAACCTCGACGCAGACGAGTGACCCTGCCCGATTCGAGAAAATTTCCGTCGAGAATGTGTGAAACCCGCAGATTCGCTGCAGGTGCGCCCAGCGCGGCCAGTTTGGCGTAGACAGGGTTGCTCGGAAGCTCGTGCTGATGGGAATAGGCCAGCACATCGTCCGCGGACCAGTCCCACACCGGACCATAGGCCACAGTTCCATCGTTGCGGCGAACCGTCCCCCCGTGGTGTCGACGCTGCTCCGCTTTGTTGCTGCAGCAGCTCGCGCCTTGGCAGCGCTCGTTGATCTCACGTGCGAGAGCGGAGTAGTACATCGACCACCTGCCGGTTCCTTTCCTGGATTCGTCTGCCCGCACGCCCCAGACCTCCCCGTCACCGAATTTGGTGTGCGCAGCCCGGGCAGGCTGCGCAATCAAGGTCTCGAAGCCTCGCGCGGGTACATGAGCCGACGGGCTACCGCCGTGGTCCCATTCCCCGGTCCGGGCCATCACAGTCAACAGCGTTGGTTCAGCGCGAATGATGTGCAGGTCCAGTCCCAGCTTCGTCGCAATCTGCTCGACGTAGGCGTAGGTCTCGGGGTATTCGAGACCGGAATCGAAAAAAGCTACCGGGACATCTGGGTCCGCCTGACGGGCGAGATCAACAGCAACGACGGAATCCTTTCCACCGCTGAATGCGACGTACCCATCGAATTCGTCGAGGTGTTCGGCCACGCGATCGACGATCGTCGAAATGTCATGTCGCGAGGATCGAAGGGACCGCAGGCGAGTGAGATCGAGGCCGTCGAAATCGTTGCTACGCACCGCCACAACGATAGTCGGGACACGGACACTTCAGACTGGACGAAGCAGAAGCTGCTACCCCGAACAGGCGGAATTACCGGTTACACAATGGGCGTCCGTGTGGTCGCTCGGCAGCAGTTTTCGGGTTGTTCGAGGTGTCCGGTGCCGGTGTTATGTTCGCCCGGATATCGTCCGTTGAATGAGCAAGAGGAAGAGGTGGCGACCGATGAGTCCCACAGAGTCCGACCCAGGCAGCGCGTTGCCCCGGTGGGTAGTTGATCCGTCGGCGGCGAACAATGCGACCGATCAGTCGAACGATTCCGAGCCAGAAGGGGGGTCGGAAGATCGCCACGATGGGCAGGACAGTGACCTCCTCCAGGACTCAGGTGCAGGTCAGCCAGAACCCGCCCGTGAACAGCCTGTAGCCAGCGAATTCGTGCCAATCGACGCACCCAGAATCGCAGCCGACAACGCTGATGAAAACGTGTCAAAAAACGTACCCCAAGCCCGGTCCAAAGTCGCATCCGAAATCGTGCCGAGAGACCGGCCCAGCGCCGCACCCAGCAGCTCCCCCTCGGCGAGCCAGCCCAATTCTGGTGCTCATCGACCCACCTCGGAGCCGGCCCCACGGCCGCCGCGCGTCAACGATGGTCAGGTACCAATACCGGACCGGCCCTCGGCCTGGCCAGGGCAGGGCGGCTCCGCACCCGCTGTTGAGCAATGGCACACCAACAAGTCGGCCGGCAGTTCAGCACCGACATCTCACCCGGAGCCAACAAGCGCCCCCGACTCTCCGGCAGTGACAGCTCATCGCCCCTTCACCTCGCAGCCCGTTCAGTTGGTAGAACCAGTGCCCACAGCAATTCCGACAGCAAGGCCGACAGCAGCTGTTGCCCCTCCGCGGTCGATCGACGAACTGGAGCTGATCCGCCGTGCGCAACTGCCACCTAGCAAAGGTTGGCGACGATGGCTCTACCGACTCTCCTTCGGTTCAGCCAATCCCGGCCAGTCGCCGGCTGAACTCGAGTACGAGCAGCTCCTGCGCCGCGTACGGCAACCGGTTCGAGGGAACTACAAGATCGCAGTCCTCTCCATGAAGGGCGGGGTCGGAAAAACAACCACGACAACAGGGCTTGGATCGACCTTCGCAGCACTGCGGGGCGACCGCGTCATTGCCTATGACGCCAACCCAGATTTCGGGACGCTCGCGTACCGCATTCACCGAGACAGTGACCGCACAGTGCGAGACTTGCTCGCGGACAAAGAAGTACACAGCTACTCCGACGTACGGAGCTACACCTCGCAAGCGCGAAGCAGGCTCGAAGTTCTTGCAAGCGAGCGTGATCCGTCCGTTTCCGAAGCATTCAACGAGCACGACTACACCGCCGCACTGCGCATCCTCGAACAGTTCTACAACATCATCTTGACCGATTGCGGCACCGGTCTCATGAACTCGGCCATGGCAGGCGTCCTCAAAGAAGCCGACGCACTGGTCCTGGTCTCCTCCGCAGCCAAGGACGGAGCACGCAGCGCTGGGGCGACCCTCGAATGGCTGTCGCGACACGGCTTCGACGACCTGGTCAAACGCACCGTCGTCGTCATCAACGAATCACGGAAGGGCTCGACCGCCCTCGATGTCGAGCAACTCAAGTCCTACTTCGCAGAACGCACTCGCGCCGTCCAGGTCGTCCCGTACGACGACCACCTTGCCGAAGGCGACACCATCGATCTCGAGTTACTGGGCAAGCCTGCACAACGCGCGTTCGTTGAGCTGGCTGCTCTGCTCGCCGACGACTTTCCTGCCAACGTCGGCCGGCACGCACCAGCGCCCGGCCCGAGTCCTTGGTGAGTTGGACTGTGCCGGTGAAAGTTGGCCTGTCCGTAGTGTCCGGGCGCGCCGTTAGAGTACAGATATGGCCGAACTATCAAGGGGCAGAGCAGCGCTCGACGTTGTGACGACCGCCTACGAGGCCGCGACAGGATTTGCGGTTTCGTGGCCACCAACCGGAGTTTCAGGTGACTCCGCGTGCGCGCGGTGCGGTGGCGCGACAGAAGGTTCCGGACGGCGAGTGCGTGAGACTGTGTCGAGAACGTTCACCGGGTTCGACGGGTGGGTAGACGTTGCGGCTCCTACGATGTGTCGCGTCTGCGTTTGGGTGTACACGACAACGGCACTTCGCTCGGACCTCCTGCTGGTCACCAGCGATCCACGGCGTGCCACGAAATTGTCGAAGACCCGCTTACGTCGCGTTCTGGGACAAGCGATCTCTCCGACGTCCGCCGTCGTCGTTCCGTTACGTCCTGGGCGCAAGCACATTCTTCCTCATGCCCGGTGGGGTCGGGTCGCCGTCGACGACATCGCGCTTCCATGGACAGAGCACGACGCGGAACGCCTGAGCGCAGTCGTGCGATTGCGACGGCGAGGGTTCTCCCTGGCCGCCCTTGCGCGCGCAGCGCCGGCATTCAGCACGCTCAAGAACATTCCGCATCGAACGTGGACGTCTGTGTTCGCGGATTGGGACAGCCTCGATCCGTGGCGAGAGCGGCCTGTGTACCTCGACCTCGCAGCGACGGCTTCAACGTCAACCAGAGGCACGGCATGACCCCGATCAGAGCTACGACACCGACCCAAACCTGGCTGGACGCAGCCAGCTTCCTGCCGCCCGTCACCGGTGCAGCAGCAATAGCCGAACGACTGTTGCTGCTGCTGCACTACGGAATCAACTGGGACACCGGGTGGGTGGGACGCCGGAGAGAGCTGTACTGGGACCACCACCTGCCAGACCGAGTCCGGGTCGCGACATACACCGGCGGAGCCGACCTCGATCGATGGTGGAGCACCGTGGCAACCGATCTCGAGTCAGCGCCGTCGACGAAAGAACAACGCCTCGAACTATCGGTCCTTCTACGCGAGGAATCGATACCGGTCCTGACCCTCTTACGGGAAAACACCACCGCCCTCGTACTCCGAACACGGATCGTGGCCGAAGCTGTTCAAGCGCGCCGGGCCACCACAGCGACTGCTACATCGCCCAGGAGGCAGAAGTGACCTCGACCCTGCGCTGGCAGCTCGACATCACAGCGGTCTCGGCGATCTCGCACCGCGGTGAACACAGCGCCACCACAACGACCTTGTTCCGGCGCGAAAAAATACTGCAGCCCAACGGTTCCGCAGCCTTGGTTCCGATTGTGTCCGGCAACTCCTTCCGAGGGGCGCTCCGGCGGATCGGAGAGGAGCTATTACGGGACGCCCTTGCATACGAAGGGCTTCTCAGCTTGTCTGCAGCTCACACACTTCGGAACGGGGGCAGCCTGACCAAGGTCACCGGAGAGCCACTGTCCGGCGAACGGCTCCACCGGCTCCGTACATTGAACCCACAGGTCAGCGTCTTTGGCGGCAGCGGCGGCGGTCGAATGATCGACGGCTGTCTCCGCGTGGGCAAAGTGATTCCGCACGTCCTCGAAACCGACCACCTCATGAGCCGTCCCGCACCTGACCGTGCTGTCTTGAGCCAATTCGACACCATGGCGCTCGAACGATACAGCCGGTTCGACGATTCCACCGATCATGACTTCCCCACAGTCGCCCGAACCGACGCAGCCACCGTCGACGGTAGCTCTCTGATGCGTTACGAGATCGAAACACTGCCTGCCGGTACACGATTCGAGTCCTTCTTGCGTCTCGATCGCGCAACCGATCTGGACGTGGCCTTCTTCTCCGACGTCGTCGGCAGGTTCGTCGAGTCCGGAACCATCGGCGGGCGTACAGCTATCGGACACGGTCTCGTCCGCACCAGCTTCGAGCGGACCCTTCTCGCCGGCGACGACCCGAAGGAGCTCGACTGGCGAACCCATCTTCGAGAGCGCCGTGAGGAGGCGCTGGAAGTCATGGAGGCGCTGACGTGATGAGGCCGTTTGAGGTGAAAGCACACCTGGCGGTCGGACTTGCGCATGCAGCTCCATGGGCGACGAGCCTCGATGGCTTGCTCGCATCCGAGATGTGGGAAGACGAGAAAGCCGCTGCTCGGGGCCGCGGACAGTACCTCGAAGCCGCCGGCCCCGACGAAGTGCCCGCCGATCTGGATCTGCCACTCGCTCGGTGCACTCTGGGGGGAGGCGACGACTGGCATTGGTGCGCTACATACGCCTATCCCGAAGACCCGGTCGACGCCCCGGAAATCCATCACTGGAGCGGACGCCCCGACCACCGTGCGCTCGAGCAACTCTCGAGGTACCGACCATCGGTCATCTCCGACCGGCAGGGCCGATATCGCGCACGCCAGATGCCGCTCCTACTGACCTCCACGCGGACTGTGCTCTGGCGAGGTGTCGGCGACATCGACCGGGTGAGCGCAACCCTGGCATCGATCGATGCAATCGGGAAGAAGCGCAGCCAGGGTGAGGGGCAGGTGCTGAGATGGGAAGTGCATCCCGTCGACATCGATGCCTGGTCGGCCGGCCACCTCCATCCGAACGGCCACCTCGGTCGCCTGAGCCCACGGATCTGTCTGCAGGGCAAACCAACAGTCGAAACAGGCGGTTTGGGCCGAGGCGCGATACGGCCACCGCACATGCACTGGTCGAGAATGCGCGAGGTATGCATGCCATGGACACCCCAGTGACCCGTGAATCGGCACCGGAAACGTTGCGGGACAGCAACTTGTCGGAGTCGAACGCCATACTGACAACTATGCGAATCCGAACCCTCGATGGTCCACCGCTACCTGCCGAAATCTTGGCCCATGCGGCGCGCGCGGTCGTTCTTGCGGACCTTCTCGCCGGCCAAGACATCTCCTGCGGCGAGAAGCTTTCAGCGAGGAGCGACGCAAGTCGAGACGCTTCAACAATCAACCGCGGTTGACCGCGCCGACTATAACGGGGTCGGCATCACCGGGCAGGTTTGACCGGCGACTCGCGCGTTGATTCACGCTGTGCGGGAGCGTATTCGGTACACCTGCCGGGTGGTGATTCCGAGCTGGCTTGCGATGGACTCGACTGGGACGTTCTGGGCCGAAAGCGTGGCTATCGTGAGCGCCTGTTGTTGATGCCGGGTAGGCCGGCTCTCTGTGGCTGTGGTGTGCTGAAGCTCTTGGCGCTCTCGTGGTGTCTTTCCGCCCCAAATGCCGTGCTGTTCGTTGTACGTCAGTGCATGGGCGAGGCAAGCAGCTCTGGCGGGGCATTCTGCGCAGACCCACTTTGCTCTGCTGGTTGCTCCACCCGGGGGCGGGAAGAACTCCTCGGGGTCTGTCTGTGCGCACAATGCGTCCGAGCGCCATGACGAAATGTCCGCCGCCGCGGGCGGGGGCAGTGGCGCGGCGATGGCTGTTTCGAGCGGTGTCACGTGTTGGGTCCTTTCTTTCGGGCGACCCGGCCTTTTTCGAGTGGGTTCGACGATATCGAGGGACCCGGACACTTCACCCAGCACACGTGGCGGTCCGGTGCTTTTTGAGCCCGGACCGCCACTGTCCCCGGCACTGAGTGCGCCGGGGACAGTGGCGGTTGGTGTGACTGGGTGAAAAGCGTTCTGGCGCGGTATGATTGAGGCGTTCTGTTGTTGGCGAGACTGACCATCTTGCCCATCTTTCGAGGAGTTTCAAATGCCGGATTTGGCGACTGCGGTAACTGTTGTGGATGCGTGCGGAAGGGCTGGTGTCCCGTCGTTGTTGATTTCGGGGCCGGGTATGGGGAAGTCGAGCCTGGTTCGAGCACTTGCTGCATCCGAAGGGGTGTTGTGCGAAACGGTCTTGGGGTCCTTGCGGGAGCCTGCCGACTTCGCAGGCCTGCCGGTAGTCCGTGAGAGTGGAGTGAGATTGGAGGCCCCGGATTGGGCGCGACGGCTACATGCAGAGGGCGGGGGCTACCTCTTTCTGGACGAGCTGACCACGAGTCCACCGGCCGTTCAGGCTGCGATGCTGGCAGTCGCACTGGATTTGAAGGTGGGTGATCTGCAACTGCCGAAGGAGACTCGGGTCATCGCAGGTGCAAATCCGCCCGATTGCGCAGCAGGGGGGTACGAGTTGGAGGCCCCCTTGGCAAACCGCTTCTGCCACATCGAGTTCACGCCGTCTGTCGATGAATGGCTCGACGGCATGGCCACGGGTTGGGCAAGCACAGCCTATTCGCGTGCGGTGACCAGCGACGAGCAGCGGGAGGCGTTGGTGCGCAGTTCCATCATCGGGTACATCCAGCGTGCACCCGAGGCGCTCGATGCGTTCCCGAAGGTCGGAGTGCAGACAGGTGGCGCATGGCCGTCTCGGCGCACCTGGTCGATGCTCGCGAAGGTGTTGCCACATCTTCGCGACGATGACAACGCCGCGACCAACGCGGTGGTGTTCGGCCTGATCGGGGAAGGCACCGGTGTCGAGTTCCTCGAATGGCGTCGCAACGCCGACCTCCCCGACCCCGTAGCCGTTGTCGAAAACCCCGAGACAGCGTTCGATTGGCGCTCGCGTCCTGATCTGGTGTGGGCCGTGCTGTCCGGTGTGACGGCGTGGGCGGCCTCGCGCGGCACTGTCGAAGCGTGGCGCAACGCCTGGGGTCCGCTGATTGCCGCCGCCGAGGCAGGAGCGCCCGACGTAGCCGGGGCTGCGGCACGAACCCTGGCGAAAGCGCGACCGGCGAAGGCCTCCGTTCCGGCCAGCGCGCGCCGATTTGCACCGATGCTGGTGGCAGCGGGCTTGGTCGAGGCAGCGGCATGAGCGGTGTGCGCGCGCTCGAACCGGCTGAAATGCGAGCGTTCCGACTCGCACGGCTGGTGTCGGCCGAACACATGCCCTACTTCATGCGCGCCCTGTTCGCAGCCCAACCCGTGGCGGCACCGGGCCTGGGTACCTTCGCGGTGGATGCTCGGTGGCGGCTGTACTTGGACCCGGATCTGTTGATCGGGCCTTGCGCATGGCCGGTGCCGATGGTCGGTGCAGTGCTACTGCACGAGGTCGGGCATCTGTTGCGGGCACATGCTGACCGCGCCGCCGCTCTGGGGAAGCCCATCGATCACCTGGTGTGGAACTTCGCGGCCGACGCCGAAATCAACGACGACCTGTTGGCTGCGGGAGTCGGCCTGCCCGAAGGGGTGATCACCCCTCAATCGTTCGGCTGCCTTCCCGGAGACACAGCCGAGCAGTACTACGACTACCTACGTGACCCGGTTGTGCAACCGATTGCCGTCGAACTCGCTGGCGCTGAAGGCGATCCGGGATGCGGATCAGGATCGGGGTGCCCTGCGGTCCCCGGCGAACTCATCGGCTCGGGAGAAGTGATCACGGAGGGACTGGACAATGCGGAAGCGGACCTGGTGCGCCGATCTGTCGCGCAGGCAGTTCGCGAAGCAGCTGGTACCGGTCGAGGTAGTGCCCCGGCGGGACTGGTCCGGTGGGCAGCTGATGTTCTCGCCCCGCCGACTGTGGCGTGGGATCGTCTGCTACGGGCCGTAATTCGGCGTGCGTTGGCAGAGCAGGCGGGTAGGACGAACTATTCGTACTCCCGTCCCTCCCGTCGTCGCATTCCTGGAATCGTCGCCCCGGCTATGCGGGGGCCGTCGATCACGGTTTCGCTCGTCATCGACACGTCCGGGTCGATGACGAGCGCAGACCTCGATGCCGCGATGGGCGAAGTGGCGGGAGTTCTCAAAGCTGGTGGCATCGCACGCGACCGGGTTCGGATTCTGGCGTGTGACGCCAAATCCACTACGGCACAACACGTACGATCGGTCGCTGATGTGACGTTGGTTGGTGGTGGCGGAACCGATATGAGGGTGGGAATCGCCGCAGCCAACGCTGCGCGCCCTGCACCCCACGTCGTCGTGGTGCTGACCGATGGCGATACACCCTGGCCCGACCGGCCCACGAGGTCGCACCTGGTGTGCGCAATCATCGGCGGCGTCCAGGGTAGGGGCGTCACACCGGCATGGGCATCGACGGTGCACGTGCCAGTCGGATCGGGGGCCACGCGATGAACGAAAGCGGACCCGTGGAACTGCTCAAGTACGCAGACAGGGTGCTCACCGGCACTGGAATCGCCGCCGCCGATATCCGCATCGTCGTCGCCAGCGCAGCGGCCGACGCCGCCACAATGGCGTTGCGCGCAGGGTGGGAGTGCGCGAGCAACGCCCTGATCCTCGTCGACGGTGACGAGCGATGAGCGTGGAGTGGTTCGACCTCGCGCAACGCCTCTACGCCGCCGAGAAGATGCAACCGGTCCCTCGGCTGGCACATGCAACCTTCAAGCCGTCCACGACCGCAGTGGCCGTGCGTGCGGTCACGCGAGGAACAACGCTGGCCGTGTCCGTCGCTCGAGATGGATGCACCGAAGAGTCCGCGCACGACACCGAGGCTCTGGCCCTGCTCGCTCGCAACGGGGCAACGACGGTGGGTACGGCTGAACCGGCCATGCTGCTCACTGATGACGCCGCGACGATACCGAGCCTGCTGGCCCTGGCGCGTGCGCACGCCCACCACCCTGATCCGGACATAGCGGGGGCTGCCGCCATGATCGGATGGTGGGCCGATCGGGCCGACCATCCCGGAACGTCGGCGGTGATCGATCTGGTTGCTGCGTCGTCCTCGCGTCTGGTCCTCGGCACTGCGCCCGACGCCGAGCGAGCGGCCCGAACATGGCGTTCCTGGCTCGGCATTACCGACGAGAGCGTCGCAGGCCTGCATGAGTGGGCAGCGTGCATCGCAACGGGACCGCTGTTGCCGCTTCTCGATCCGATACACGACGATGACCGATACTCCTGGGATCGGACATTGTCGGCCACGACTGCGGGCCACGACTGGTCACGGCCGGACAACTCAGCTAGTGCAGCCATGGGACTACGGACCCGATGCGATGCCGCCGACCTCAAAGCCGCTGCGTTGCTGAGTGATCCACTGTGGCGAGTACGAGCGCTGCACACGGGACACGTGGCCCAGGGCATCGCATCGGTGGCGGCACCGCCGACAGGTTCACGCCGCCGCAACGTTTCGGTGTCGGTGACCTGCGACCGGCTGGACTCGAGGATGCGGGTTGATTCGGCAGTTACGGGATGGGTCGGATCAGCACTCGATCAATTCTTCGAGCGCTTCTCTGCCGACGTCACGTCCGCACAGGTGGTCAACGGCAAACTGACGCTCGGTCTCGGCTCGGTCGGAGCGCACGCACCGAACGACGGAGACCAGGTGACCTTGATGCCCCAACCGCCTTCACCGGCGACGATGCGAGCAGGACGGGCGAGGTACTGGAATCTGTACCGCGCTCGCCGTTCCTGGCTTTCGACCGGACAAGCCCCGAGCGCCGTGCGCCGCGAAGTCCCGCTCGATGTCCTGATAGCGGGTGCAGAGGATGTCCAGGATCACTAGGGGATCAAAAATGTTCACTGACAACACATTAGAAGAAGAACGGCACAACAATGCGTATCGTCGCACCCCGAACGGACACCCCGAAAACCGCCGCAACACCTTTCACGGGAACCGAACCGTCATCGCCCGCCCACTGGCCCGGATCACAGATCATGGCCGACCCGATCACTGCACGCGTGCTGTTCTCTGTGTGGTCCGGAGACCCCGCCGTCGTCGTCCCGTCACCACCGGGCGCAGGAAAAACTCGACTGGTCGCGTTGCTCGCCGCCGCCTTGGCCCATCGCGCAGACCTACGGGTGGGTATCGCGGCGCAAACCCGAGAACAAGCCGTGGAAATCGCACGTCGGCTCGGCGCGCTGACAGATCGAGCAGCGTTGATCTGGAAAGCGAAAGCGCCCCTCCCCGACAGTGGAAACACTCCCGTAGTGGCAGGACGAAAAGTGCGGTGGTCGAATGAGACTGGCGCAATTCTCATCGGTACCACGGCGCGGTGGCTCTTCTCGGACCCGGACCGAATCGGTGCCGATGTGTTGATCGTGGACGAAGCATGGCAATGCACCTACGCCGATCTGGGGGCGCTCGGCGCGATGGCTCGACAGGTCGTCTGCGTCGGAGACCCCGGACAGATCGATCCGGTGGTCACAGGAGACGTATCGCGGTGGGAGGGCAGCGAGACCGCACCGAACCTGCCTGCCCCCCTCGCTCTGCAAGCAGCTCACGGCGATTCGGTCGGCGTGGTCCGTCTGCAACACACCTGGCGTCTCGGCGCGAGGACAACGGCCCTCATTCAACCGCTGTTCTACCCCGGCCTGCCTTTTACTTCCCGTCGCCCACCGGAGCATCTGACCGATTCCAGCGGCCCCGACCTGCCTGAACTCGCGCATCGGCCAGTGCGGGTCATCGGAGGCCCAACCGACCCCGTCCTGGCCACACAGTGCGCCCTGCGCGCGCGAGAACTGCTGGACGCCGATGTGACCACACCGGACGGGCAGCGGGCCATGACAGCGGCGGACCTGGCTGTCGTCGTCCCTCATGTCACGCAGGCTGCCGCTGTCCGGGCCTTGCTCTCGGATCACCCCGACGTACTTGTCGGCACCGCAAACTCTCTGCAAGGCCTCGAACGCGCCGCCGTTGTCGTGTTGCACCCGCTTGCCGGGTACCGGACAGCCGAGCCGTTCAATCTCGACTCCGGCAGAGCGTGCGTGATGCTCACCCGCCACCGAGCCCACATGACCGTGGTCATCGATGACGCCACCGCCCACGTCCTCCAACACGCCGAACCATCCCCGGCTCACGCCATCCATACCGGCCTGATGGCCGCACTGCACTGCACGCCCATCGTGTAGCGATTCCCACAAAAAGAAAGGCACACAACATGTCCGACGCATCTATCGAGTACAAGGCCGAGCGACTACCTGGCATCGAGACGTCGAAAGAACTCCGCGCATCGGTCGAGGGACGCGAGCGTCCGCGCATCGGCTACACCCTCGATACCCGAAGCCGGGACAACGGTGTTCGAGCGGCCAACGCTGCCGAAGGGCTGATCGCATACGCCAGGCCGATCGGCCTCGAAACCGAGGAGCTGACAACGGTGTTCGGAGACTTTCTGGGCGACCTGCGGCACCTTGCCGACGCCGTCGGCGTCGATTGGGACGCCGTGGACGAACGCGGTCAAGACCACTACCGCTGCGAGCTGTACGGGACCGAGTAGGGGACGCCTTGGGGAGAGGAGTGAGCGGCGGTTCGGTGCGCCGGGTCGCTGCTCGCCCCAGGCCCGTCCCCGGCACTGGGTGCGCCGGGGACGTTTTCGCTGCTGAGCCCTAGCGAACTCCGGGTCCGGTGGGTAGTGTCCTGGCGTATCGGCTTGGTGGGTGGTTCCACGAAGCCGCGGCGTCGACCATTTCGTTGTTGTCGCCGTTTTCACCAGATGAGCGGACTGACCATCCGACTTCCGAGAAGAGCAGAGGTGTGTCGAATATGAGAGTCCTCGTCCGGATCGACGGTAGGAATCATGGACCTGCGAGCAGTTCGGGTTCGCCGCGAGACTGCGCGCTGGCCGTAGCGCGTGGTGTGGCGGCAGTGTTGGCGGTTTTTGCTGCATTTGCCGGATTGGCCTGGGCTGCACTGCTACGCCGGACCGACCATGCCGCCATCGACGGAGATCCGCGCCGTGTAGCGATGGTGTTCGCCGCTTCTTGCTCGGCGTGTGCTGTAGCAACTGGGATCGAGTGGCTGCTTCGACGCCGCAGTGGCGCAATGGATACCGATCCCGTCCAGGGTGTGCGACCACCGAGAGAGGCTTCGTCGCAGCGCCACCGGACTGTGAACTCGAACAGTCGGGCGGCAGGGGAGTTCGACAGACCGGAGCGTCTGGCCGGTGCGACATCGTGACGAGAAAATTCGCCCCCGCACTTCGGATCGAGGTGATCGTCGTCCGCGATCCAGATGGTCCTACCCACATCCAAGTCTTCGTCGACGGTGTTCCGGCTGCAGCAACACAATTTCACATCGACGCAGGAAGGGGATGGACGTGGGGCGACTGGGCCGACACACGAGACTGCGATCTCGCGGTCATCTCATCCGGAGCGCGGGGAGCGCTCGAAGACGCCTACGACGATCCCCCCGGTGGTGACGCCGTCCGCGGCAGGATCGGTGACTGGCTGGACGGCGCTGAAAGATCGGAAAATTAAGCAGCAGAGTGATATCGCGCCGCGTTGTTGGTCGCATAGCGGCACAGAGACCAGTCAGAAATTGATCGACAGACCGACCATCTGTCCCACAGAAACGGGAGTACCCATGCAATCCTCGATCTCGACAACGCGGCCGCCCTCGGTCGACCTCTCACCGCACGCACGAGCTGCCGGCAGTACCGGCTGCAGCTCGAACAGTAAGGCGCACAGCGCCATCGCCAGCGAAGTCCATCGCCGGATGCAACACGGCCTGTCTGAGAGGTACTTTGCTGCTACTCCGAACGCCGCCGACCGCTTCCGACCAACCGTTCCTGACCATGAGCTGACGGACCACGTTTTCGAGGTGGTTTTCGGATTGCGGTGGCGGCAGGTGTTCGACTTGGCGCGCACCCTCGACGTCGAGTCCGATCTGCTGGAAACCGCACCGGAGACGGTCAGCGCCGCGTGGTGGTGCGCACCCGGCTGGCGGAAAGCGACACACGCTGCCCACACGGCGGCCTGCGGCGACAATCGGCGTCACGAACTCACAGCGACCATGAACCTGCTCGGCGTCCTCGGATGCGGGGCTGCCAGAGTCGCTGCCCGCGATGTCGGCCGAGGCTTGGTCGTACGAGATCTGATCGGTTCCGATTTCACTCAAGAGCACTACGACTACCTGACCGGGCCGTGGCGTCGCAACGTCGGCCCGGTCCATCCCGGCGACCGGCCACTAGACCAGTACCCGACGGCCCCGAACTCGCAACGCTTGTGACACCCGGGCGCATATTGCCCGCCCGGTGCGGCCACAGGAGAACGCTCCTGGGGTGCGATTCAGTGGCCGGCTGTCACAGACCTCACCGCGACGCTATCTACCCCGTGCAGGACTGCGTTTGCTATCGCGCTCACTACGAAAGGACTCCCTGATGGACCCACAATCCGGCCGAGACGGCCTCATCCACGACGTAGAGCGCCACCTCGCGGCCGAAGATGGCCGCCGCGAGGCTCGCACTGTTGCGCTTGCATGTGTCGGCTACGTCGTCGGCATGCTCGCGATCTTCAACGGGGCTCTGCCGATCGTGAAGGATCTGGTCACCGTCAGTTTGGTCATCTCCTTGGCCGGCACGTTGCTCGCTGCCTTCTCGGCTCTGACTCTGGCACTACTGCATCGTTGGTCAGACCGTTCGGACCGTAGGCGGCGCGGAAGCTGCGGGCATGCCGACTTGCCGGCGGAGGCGGTTCGATGAGCGCGCGCGGACGACTCCGCATCGCGGTGCCCATCGTGATGGCCGTACTCGCGGTCGGGACGTACACGTTCGGAACGCACGCCGATCCGCTCTCACGACCAGCGGTGGTCGACACCCCAGACCCAGCCGCGGCGAGCACGCCTGTACCCATCGCGCAGCTCCTCGCTCAGCTCGAAACGGTGGACTCGCTCGCAGACGTCGATGGATACGACCGATCCTGCAAGAAGGGCTCAGGGTGCGTGTTCGGCCCGGCGTGGACCGATGACTCGTCCGCCCCTGGATCGCACAACGGCTGTGACACTCGAAACGACGTCCTGGCAACCCAACTGATCGACGTCGAGTTCAAGCCCGGAACCCGCGACTGCAAAGTCGCAGCAGGGATACTCCACGACCCCTACACAGGATCGACGATCGACGACCTCGGGAAGATTCAGATCGATCACGTGTACCCGTTGGCGAGGGCGTGGGACGCAGGGGCGTGGGCCTGGTCGATCGACCAGCGAACCGCCTTCGCCAACGCCGTCGACATCAACTTGCTCGCGGTGGACGGACGTACGAATCAGCAGAAGTCGGACAAGGGAATCGACACCTGGCTGCCACCCAACGCGCCATACCAATGCCGTTACGTCACTTCGTATCTCACCGTGGCCGCGAAATACGACCTCGACATCACCAGCGCCGATGCGCAAACAGCGTCGAGCGTCTGCAGCCAATGACCCAACGTTCGGAGGACGCCATGACCGAAACCGACCCCACCACCGACACAAACGCTGTCCCGCTCCACCCCAACCCATGGATCATCACGACCGCACCTGATCGAAACAGCTACACGATCGAATTGCCCAGCAGGGGGATCTCGTTCGCGATTGACGCCGATCTACGATTCCAGCTCCTCGATGCCCTCCACGACCCGGAAGAGCGATGATGGGCGACGCCACGGCCATCGAATGGACCGACGCAACCTGGAACCCGGTCACCGGCTGCACCGCAGTCTCGTCGGGCTGCGATCATTGCTACGCCCAAACCCTCGCTGAGCGGTTCCGCGGCACACCGGGGCACTACTTCGAGCACGGATTCGACGTCGAGATGCGCCCCGGCAAGCTCGACCAGCCGCTGCGATGGAGCCGGCCACGCCGGATTTTCGTGAATTCGATGAGCGACCTCTTCCATCCAGCAATCCCGGACGACTACATCGCCCGGGTGTTCGCGGTGATCGCGCTCGCCCGCCAGCACACCTTTCAATTGCTTACCAAGAGACCCGCTCGGATGCGGGCACTGCTCCAGTCCGATGCCTTCCGCCGCGCCGTCGACGACGCCATCGCTGGCGTCGTCGCAGCCTTCCGCCCCGCCGATGTCTGGTACCAGAGCTGGCCGCTGCCGAACCTGTGGATCGGCGTCTCGGCCGAAGACCAGAAGACTGCAGACCTTGCGAGTATGGGCGCTGCTGGACACGCCTGCAGCTCTTCGGTTCGTCTCTGCCGAACCGCTCCTCGGACCGATCGACTTCACGCGCCTACGACCCAGCAGAATCGGAGGAGCGCTGACTCGCGACGGGCTCCGTTCGGTCGAAGACTCGAAATGCGGCGGCGAGCGCGAACCAGCGCTTGACTGGGTGATCGTCGGCGGTGAGTCCGGCCGCGGGGCACGGCCTATGCATCCGCGATGGGTACGAGAGATCCGGGACCAGTGCACCGCTGCCGATGTGCCCTTTCTGTTCAAGCAGTGGGGCGAGTGGGCACCAGCGGAGGTGATCGCCAGATTCCGTGACTACCACCACTTCGACGACGGCACCGAAGTTCGACGAGTCGGCCGTAAGGCCGCCGGCCGGATCCTCGACCGACGGGTGTGGGACAGCGTGCCCGACGGAGCCGGACGATGAGTGGATCGCTCGACATCACGGCATCGGACTTCTTCTGCGGTGCCGGCGGATCCACGACCGGAATGATCGCCATCCCCGGGGTGAGGGTATCGGCAGCGTCGAACCACTGGGACAAGGCAATCGAGACGCACCAGTACAACCACCAGCACACCGAGCACATCCTCGCGGACCTCTCTCAGATCACTCCGAAGCTGTTTCCTCGCACGACAATCGGATGGTTCAGCCCCGAATGCACCTGGCACTCGAATGCTCGCGGGGCCAAGCGCCTCGCCGCGCAGATCTCGTTACTGTCCGACGACCTACCGTCCGAGGCCGCCGAGCGATCGAGGGCGACGATGTGGGACGTCGTTCGGTTCACCGAGTATCACCGATACGAATTGGTTTTCGTCGAGAACGTCGTCGAGATCTACTCATGGCCTCTCTACAGGCCATGGATCGCGGCGATGCACGCCCTCGTTTACGAACATCGCCTTATCTGCCTGAATTCGATGCACTCATGGACTTTTGGGACACCAGCGCCGCAGTCCCGCGATCGCCTCTATGTGTGCTTCTGGAAGGCCGGCAACCGGGCACCTGACTTCGAGACCGTGGTCCGTCCGCCGGCAACCTGCTCTCGCTGCGGGCCCGTGCGTGCGTTGCAGGCCTGGAAGAACCCAGGGGTGGCTGTGGGTAAGTACCGTAGCCAGTACTCCTACCGGTGCCCCGCACGTGCGTGTGCGGACACCGTGCTCGAGCCCGACTGGCTCCCTGCCTCGACCATCATCGACTGGACCAAGACCGGCCAGCGGATAGGGGACCGCACTCGTCCGTTGAAGCCGAAAACGATCGCACGAATCCAGGCCGGCATCGACCGGTATTGGGCAGCTCCGCATGCCGAGGACGCGAGAGAAGCCGCGGGCACGCTGTTCGAGTATCGGCAGGCAAGATCACGGCCGTCTGAGGGGCGGGCCCCGGTGTTCGAGCCGTTCGTGTCGGTGCTGCGGGGCCAGTCGAAGAATCATCGAACCTCGGAGGCGCTGTCGACCGTATCCGCGGGCGGCCGCCATCATGCGGTGATCACCCCGTTCATCGCAGAGCTGCGAGGTGGAGGTTCGACTGCGCGATCGGTCAGCGACGCTCTCTGCACCGTGACGGCATCGGGTAACCACCATGGCTTGGTCGTGCCCGCTGCCGCTCACCATCGAAAGTCCACACGCCGACCGATCGCCGTCGAAGACCTGTCCTTCAGAATGCTCGACGTACCGGAACTCAAAGGCGCAATGGGATTTCCGTCCTCGTACGTTCTACGCGGGGGAACCAAGCAACGAGACGTCCGGATGTGCGGTAACGCTGTGACACCGCCGACCTCGCGAGACCTAGTGGGAATTGGTATTCGGAGTCTAGAGGCCGACTGTTCGTGAACACCGCTCACTTTCTGCTTCAGCAGCTTCTTTGTGTCAACCGAACAGCGACGTCCATCCCGAACCGTGTACCTTCTTCATCTCGTTGTCGAAGTCGGTGACGTCCGAGACAGTGAGTACGTGGTGGTCAACCAGCCAACGACTCATCCCTGGATTGAGGCCATCTTCGCTTGCCCATGACAGCTTGTTGATATCGTCGAAATGCTTATCCATGACTCTGTGGAGATTCTTGAATACGCCTGTCTCGCTGATCGAGTAGCTTCCAAGCCACTCTTCTATCTTGCCTTTTCTGACGATTTTGGGATTCGAGAACCCGCCGATAATGAATTCATATTCACGAAAGGTCAACCAGAAAAGAGTGCTTTTGTGCTTGTCGTCGTGTAGCCATTCGCGCAGCGCCCGAGCAATGTGTTCGTTGGATGAAAGCTGTTCGATATGCTCGTTCGGTACGAAAGTCGGGATAAGATCCGAATTCGATGTGTCGGGGCCTGCTTCGGGCGTGTCGACCAGTACAACGTACTCGCGCTGGCGGCGGATGGCGTGGACTGCAAACGCTGGAGGTGGTCCAACCGCTATGCGGTAACGGGCACCAGGTTCTGACAGTGCAAAGCGATTGCCTTTGCGCTCATCGCGGGCGTCTCCTGATTCGCGTGCTTCTCTGGGTAATTGTTCGAGTACTGCGCCGTAGGTGTGGCTACCCAGTCTGTGTTCAGGTTCTGCTGCATCAAGTTTCACCTGCCTGTATGACAAACTGGATGACTTAAGCGGTACGCTCATCGCGACGTATACGGGGTACTCGCTGTGGTTGACCACGTGATATGCGCCCGTCTCCGTGTCCCGGACAACTGCGGGGCACCAGTTGTTGCTCAGTCTTGGGTCGCCCTCGAAATTGTTGAGTATGTATCTTGTGAATGGCGTGTAGATCGATTCGACGTGGAATCCGTGCTGTCCAGTCTCGAGAGGTGGAAGGACATAGGGCGCTTTCAACGGGATCCTCCTTGTTCCGGTTCAGCACTGGGTGACAGATGCGCCACGACCACGGTGATGTTGTCGGCGATTGTGCCGTGGCGTTTGTGCTCAGAAAGGGCCGCACGAACGAGTGCTTCTGCTAGTCGAGCGGGACTGGCATCCGGTGGCTGGGATCCGAGAACCTCACGTATGGCGTCTTCAGGGTCTCGATCAGGTGTGGTGTCCATTTGGGTGTGCGGGCCGGACCAGGCGTTGAGGAAGCCGTCTGTGACCATGATGTAGCGGTCATTGGCTACTGCTGGCTGGTGCCATCGAGACAACTTGTAGGTGTAGCCCGCTGGGGCGTCGGAGAAGAACCCGATTGCGTTGTCCAGGGCAGCGTGCTGATGCAGGGCTGGTGTCATCGCTGTGACGTGAACGGTGTCGTCGGCTGTGTCGGTGTGGGCACGAAACACCTGACTGTCTCCCACGTGCCCGCCGGAGACAGTGAAAGTGGAGGTGTCGAGTGTCAGGACGTCGAGCGTGGAAGGCGCGGCGAGAACCGAGCGTCCGCGGAGTCCTCGAAGTGCTTGATCAGTGGCGGCGAAGACGTCGTCGATAGGCGAGGTGGGCAGAAGGGTTCGTAGTGTCGCGCGTACGGTTCGGGCTGTGAGGACGCCGTCTTCGCCGCCGCCCGCGGCATCGGCAATCGCTGATGTGTGTCCTCGAATCAGGAAAACGTCGTTGTTGTGACGGCGGTCGCCCGCCGAGGTCTCCCCGGCTGCTTGGAGTTTGAGAGGCGCTGCTGCTGCGGGTGCCATTGCCTGCGTGGGTGACTCGTCACCGGCTGGTTGGGGAATAGGTCGTCCGAGTGTGTGGGGCAGGCTTTGTCGCACGGCGGGCGCAGCACGCTCGGTGTGTACCTGTCCGACGGGGATGGTCGGCGGGAAATGTTGCTCGCCGACGTACGTGACGCGATACACCGAAGCCCCCACAATCAGGACCGCGCCGTCGTGTATCTCGAACGGCGGTTGGCCTGCGTACAGGCGATGCCCATCGACGGTGATGGGCGCGCCGGACAACGCTGTCACCCACCACCGACGCGTCTGTGGGTGACGGACGAAGTGCGCACGCTGGCGTCTTGTTTTTCTATCGGTGACGACCGCTGTTTTACCTCGTGCGCGCCCCAACGTCACTGTTTCGCCTCGCAACTCGATGGGTGGAATATCGCTCGTGCCGCGCAGATCATGTAGAAAGACGCGCTGCGTGTTGTCGAGCGACGCCTTGCCGAGGCGGTCGGTGGTGGGCGTGTGCGAGACGGGTCTCAGTTCGACGGTTCGGGCAGCACCGTTTCGTGTGCCGCGTCGAGACGCCAACCACCACAGTCCGCAGCCGGCCAACAGCGCGGTAATGATCGCCATGCCCATCCGCCAATCGATCATCCACAATCCGGCCGCGATGAGAGCACCCACCGCGATGGTCCCGACTCGTCCGATCAGTGGGCAGTGCCGAAGTCGGTCGAGACGTCGCCGCAGCGAACGCTTCGACACGCGTGGCCGTGGAAACCGCCGGCCTGTTGACTTGATGGGCATCGGAACTCCGTTAGCGATTGATGGCGGGTGAGCGCGGCGCGTCCGGATCGTTGTCCGGTGGCAGGTAAGGGGGGTCGTCGGTCGGCACACTGTCGGGGTGCGGTGTTCGCGGCTGGTGCTGCTGTTGAACCAGATGGCCAGCATTGCCGATGACGTCCTGTTGCTGTTGTTGCTTGGGAGGTTTCTTGAAACGCGTGAAGTTACCGACCTGTTGGGCTGCCGGTATCGCGCCGCCTGCGTCTACGTGCAGAGCATCTTGTTTGACGAGTCGTAGCCATCGAATGAGCTGGTCCGCGCTACGTTCAGCTGCTTTCACACGTGCGTCGAAACTGTTGTCCGTCGGCACTACGTGGCGTCTTTCGGGTGCAGGGTCGAGGCATCGACGCAGCAAGTTGTCGAGACCTTCGGGTACAAACGGTGCGAACTTCGAAACCGGGGTGAGAGGCCCACTGCGCAGTCTGCGATATGAGTCCAAGGCCCTTTCGGCACGAGGGTTGCCGTTTTGGAAGTCGTTGAGGGTGATTCCTTGCTGTTCGGCCTCGTACAGATACGGCGGCTTCCCGGTGATCATCTCGTACAGAGTTGCGGCCCAGGCGTAGATGTCGGCGGCAACGAGGTGGGTCGGCCACAGCTGCCCTGCTGAGCCTTGCTCTGGTGGCGAGTAGAAGAGGCTTTGCAACCGCAGCCGTGAGCTGGTGTGTGCGGCCTCATCGAGACTGCGAGAAAGTGCCCAGTCGATGATCTTCGGGGTGCCGTCGTTGTCGATGCAGATGTTGGGGGGCTTCATATCCAGGTACGCGCGAGCCCCCTTCTCTCTTTTCGTCCACGACCAGGCCAGTGCGCTGAGTAGTCGTTCGGCGATCTGCAGTACCAGGGCAAGGTCGAAGCCCCCGGGCTCGTTGCCGTTGATTCGGGCGTCTTGAAATGTATTCAGGGTGTGGGGATATCGTCGGGTGACGATCACCATCTGGTCTTGGTAGATGTCCGAAAAGTAGACGTCTGCGACGGCGTCGTTTATCGACACGCCCAGTGCGGGAACAGCATCGAGTTCGGCGAGGCCTTGGGCCCGATCACGCTTTCGGAGCTTCCAGGAGCGGTCGGGGAGGTAGACCTTGATCACGTATTCGATTCCGTTGTCGGGACTGTCCTCGTCGACGGCGAGTAGAAGAGAACCGCCGTTGACGTGTCGCCAGAACTTTGTGATTCGCCAGTGCCTGTCGAGCGGGTTGTCGACTGTGTCGTCGGGAAACACATTGCCGATCTCGAGTCCGTACTCATCGCGCGGCGAAGCAGCAGGAGGTCTGTGGTTGCTTGCGCGCGGTGCCGGTGCCGGCGCCGGTGGGGGTTGCGGTTGCGGTGTCTGTGGGGGTTGCGGTGTCGGAGTTGGGGTCTCGCCGCTGAGGTCGTCGGGTTGTTGTTCACCTTGCTGTGCGTTGCGCGGGTGTTGTTGTGTGTATGGCTGGGTGGGGGTTGCGCGCGGACGGTGGCGGCGCTCTTTCAGGTGTGCAAACGCGGTCTTGAGATAGTGGTCGGCCAGATCCTTTGCGGCGGCGGAGTCGTCCGACAGTTTGTGCAGCGCTTCACGGGTCTGTGCGACGGCGTGCTTCGCGGCAGCGTCGGCCAGGGTGTGCTCGTGTTCTCGGGTCAGCGAGTCCATCCGGTTGCGGTGCTCGCGTTCGTCGAGGTCACCGGCATGGGCCACAGTGTTCGCCCGGTTGCGGTGCTTGCGGTCGTCCAAGTCGTATTGGGCGTCCGCTTCGCCCTTCGCGCCTTCGATTACTTGGACAGTGGTGCGGGCGCGCAGACGAGCTGCGTCCCGTCGCGCATTTTCCAGGTAGGGAGTGTGAGGGCCGAATAGTTTGAGCAGCAGTGGGGTGAGGTCGACGACAAGTAGCGTGACGATGATGACGATGTAGAACCATCTGTATCCGAGGTCGTCGCCGATGAGTCGGACAAGGGCTCTGTGGCGAGTCACAGCATTGGTGTCGGCGGCGTTGACCGCTTCGTATTTGGCGGCCTTCTCGTCGATTCGAGTCTGGCGGGTGCTCTCCAGCGTACGAACGAGGTCCTGCGCCTCTAGGGCCTTCTGCTGGCTGGTAATTGCAGTCGTGTCGGCTTGGTTGTACACGTATCTTCTGTTGCTTTCCGCGCAGATCTCCCGCGGGTCGCTCGGAAGTAGACAGTTCGCGCTGGGGGGACTGTCGCCGGCGTCAAGCGTGCCTCCAGTCCCCCGACGTTCATCCTGCCAATCAGCCTGGGCAGTCTCCCGGGTGCTATTGGCTATATCTCGAGCGTTTTCGGCGGCTGTGCGCGCATCTTTCGCATCGGCGATTGCTGTGTCGTACTCTGCGCCTATGGATGCTTTGTAGTCGGTGAGGTTGTCGGACTGGATGCTCGGCAGCTCCCGTTCGATTGCGGTGTTGAACATGCCGAGAGCGACCGATTCGGAGATGACGTAACCGACGACGACCGCCATCCCGATGCGTGCGAGGTAGAACCATGCCGAACGCCATGCTCGCCGAAGCCAGTTTTGGGGTCCGACCAATAGGTCGCCGTAGTCGATCGAGGTCATGATCCATCGGTCGACGCAGAATACGAACAGTGCCCACACGGCGGCAAGGACCCAGATGAACCAGTAGTTGAAGCGGTGCCCGACGTTGACTGCCCAGGCACTGGCCAGAACGCCGCCGAAGGCGATGGTAGGCACCAGAATCAGGATCCCGGCTTGGGCGGCAAGTTTGGAGGCGTCGGAATTGTTGTCGATCCACGGGCGGTGGAAGCCGCCGATCCGCAGCAACATTCTGGTGAGCCAACCGCAGTTGTTGTCGACGTCGAACTTCGGCTTCTGACGACCATCGGGCCCAGGGGGGTCCATGCCGTCGTCTTCCTTGGCCGAATTGTCGGGTGGAGGCGCGCCGCCGCTCATCGGATCATCGGGGTCGGCGGAGTCGACGCGTGAGCGGGGACGTCACTGCTCAAGGCGGTTCTCCTCCGAGTGTATTGGGCTAAGAAGTGTCGCACAGGGTCGGCGGTTCGGCGTGGCGAGAACAGCAGGTTCCGGTCAGCGGGCAGCATGGGCACCCGTTCGGTAGAACGTGGCGGTGTTCGTGCCTGATGTGGTGCCGAACGCGATGCGGTCGCCGTCGGCGAGTTCGGTCCATCTGCCGGGGGTTACACGCACTCCGTTGATCCAGGTACCGGTCTTGCTGTTGTCGGCACACCACCACACGCCATCGTTGGAACGCAGGGTGAGGTGATGTCGCGAGATGCTGGTGTCGGCGCTGATGGTGATGTCGCAGTAGGTGCCCCGCCCGACGGTTATCTCGGTACCGACGACGCGGTGCGCTCGACTATCGGGACCGACCAAGGTCGGTCCACGCCCGGGTGAGTCCGGGATGAGAGTTGTTGCCACCTGACTGTCGCTGGGGTGGAGGTCGGTTTGGTCGCCGTAGGCGCGTGTGGGTTCCACTGGGTGGTCGGACATCGGATGCGTGGAGCCACGCAGGGCGTAGTGGCGAGCGCGGACCTTCGGGTTGGAGACGATCTCGACCAGGGGCAGCATTCCGCTCGGAGTGTCCGCGGAGTAGCGGCGCGTGACATCGACGGCTTCGGCGGTGAGATGGGTGATGACGTCGTTGATATCGAAGTGATCGCTGAGGTCGGTGAAGTCGGCGGGATTCAGACCGACGGTAATGCAGTCGGGTAGATACCAGCGCCCGTCGGAGTGACGGAAGACGAGGGTGCAAATGTGTTCGCGGGCGTTGTCGCACAATGCAACTGGATTGCTGCGACCTGGTCGTCGCCATTCCCCGCGCACGAGATGCACAGCGGCGATAGCGACGACGGCGGTCATCACGAACAACACGGTTCCGCCGGTGAAACCGCACACAATCACGAAGATCAGCCACGCTATGCCGAACACGGTGGTTACCGCTCGAGAGTGGGGTGTCCATGCGCGGATCCATTGCAGGACTGCGACGGACGTGGCGCGCAGCTCATCGGAGGCTACGCGGATCAGATCGGTCATCTCCGGGTACTCCATTCGCTGTGACAGGTGGGGACTCTCCTAGGGGAGAACTTAAGGCGCACAGAGGTGGATGAACAGAGTCCGGAAGGTTGGTCAAGTCCAACCCTGAATGGGGTTGACAAGGAGCGAAAGTCGTGGACTAGAACCTCGACAGAGCCCGGGGTCAAGTGAAGTCTGGAATTCGTCACATCTCAAGTGGGTACCCCCAGGTTTCACGATGCGTCAGCCAGTGGGTCAGGGGCCGGACGTAGCGCGCTCAGCGCGCCCGTCAGAGGGCAGCGGCCGGTGACGACAACGAGCCCTCGAAAGGTCAACGCAGGGTGAGCTATGACGTCGTCGGGTGAAAGATCGGGCATCAGGTTCAGTGCCCGGGCAAGTACCATCGCCGACCATGGGTTGGGGCTGTGGTCGGCTCGGCAGTCGTCGCTGGTCCACACCGTGGCGGCGGCGACGTCGGTACGCACGATCCGGCTGCGGGCAGCGGTAGCGCGGAGTGCGTGGAGTACTTCCTCTGGTGTCTGATGACCGTCGGTTGTGGCTATGTCGAAAACGGTCACATCACGGTCTAGTCCAGGACGAACGAGGAAACCAGTAACAATATTCATTCCTGCATCGCACCGAATGAGTAACTGTTATAGCTAGTTGGTGTTGACCCACTTGACAGCCTGCGCGATATACGTTGGCGGACGTGCGTCCGTCCGGGCCGTTCGATTAGTTCAGCACGTACCGTCTGAAATGTAGCAAGTGGACGGTTGTGACCGGATCGTACCGCCCCTGTTGCCGAAACCGGACAGAGAACGGTTTCGGCAACAGCTGATCAGTTCGTATGCCGACGTACGGTCCGGGTACGAACTGCTCCTTCGACGTTATTGAATGCTCGTATTACCTGTGGATCGGCGAATGGTATGAGCTGGGTGAACAACACTCCTGCTGACGATCTATCGTTGTCGGTGTCGGCCCAGTAGTAGGTGTTCGCGCCCCCGGCCCATGCCATGGTTCCGACTGGGCGGCCTGCGGGTGTGACTTGCTCGTTTCGCATGCCGAGCAACGACCACGATGTGTTGATTCCTGGGATCAGGTCGATGTCGTGCGACGTTGCGTAATCAGCGGATTCGATGGTCCCGAAAGATGCTGAGTGGCTTCGTTGTGCGTCGACGAGGGTATCCGGCTGTAGGTACTGCACACCGTTCCAGGCTCCGCCGGCACTGAGCATGCGAAGGAACGTCAGGTAGTCCTGGGGTGTTCCGTACAGCCCGCCGCCGCCTGAGTGGAATTCTGGATCGGTGGGCAGCTCGAATGGTGTGGGTACCAGGCCGTGAGGTGTTTTCGTGTGTACATCCGCCAAGCGAGTGCGATCGGTGATTCCGAACGTTGTGTCGCGCATACCCAATGGGGAGAAGATCGTCTCGTGGAGGTGGGTTGCCAGGTCGTGTCCGGTCAGGCGGGTGATGGCAAGTCCCACCCATTCCAGGCCGGTGCCGTACATGGCGTTGGTGCCTGGGTGGTAGACGAGCGGGGCGTCGACGATCGAGGCGAGTTTGAGTTCGAGGCTCGATGGCACCTTCTTGTCGTGAAGATAGCGCGCGAGATCGGCGTGTAGGAACGAGTAGCCGGTTCCGGCTGTGTGCGAGAGCAGCATTCGTAGTGTGATGGGTCCTCGTGCGCGGACGAGCCGGGGCTGATCCTCGTCGTATCCCTCGAGGACGTACGCCGCGGCGAGTTCGGGCAACAGATCGGTAGTGGGAGTGTCGAGTTCGATGAGACCGCGCTCGACGAGTTGCAGTGCGGCGACGGCGACGATCGGTTTGGTCATCGATGCCAGCCAAGCGATGGTGTCGTCGGTCCATGGGTTTGTGCCATCACGTGTTCCCGCTCCGCCGGAGTACGTGATGCCATCGCGGTCGGCTGTCATGACGTAGAGGCCGGTGACCACTCGGTCGTGCACCGCTGTGGTCAGGATCGTGGAGATGGTGTTGCGCAGGGCTGATTGCCCTGATGGTTCTGGTGTCATGACCAGGTCATGGGGAGTTCGTCCACCCCATAGATGCCGATGGCGTGTTCTCGGAACTTGATGTCTTGCAGGGGTACAGCACGGTGGAGGGTTGGGATGCGCCGGAGCAGGGTGGGGATGGCGATTTGGAGTTCGAGTCGTGCGAGGGGCATGCCCAGGCATTGGTGCGGGCCGTATCCGAAGGTCAGATGTCGGTGCACTGGCCGGCGTAGGTCGAGGCGATCCGGGTCGGTGATCGCTGATGCGTCGCGGTTGGCGAGGTCGCCGGCGATGATGAGGCCGTCGCCGGCGGGGATGGTGATCCCGTTGATGTCGATGTCTTCTGTTGCGACTCGGCGTCGTCCGCCTTGGGGGACGGCGGTGTAGCGGAGGAGTTCTTCGATGGCTCCGGCGATTTCGTCGTGTGTGCGCATCGACAGGAGGGTGTCGCGCTGTTCGGGGTTTTCTGTCAGGGCCAGCGCACTGAGGGAAATGGTGTTGGAAGTGGTGTCGAATCCTCCGAGGAGCATCAGCATCCCGGTCATGGCTGCGTCGTGTTGGGAGATGTCACCGGTGGCGACGTGTTCGTGGGCGAGTTCGGAGAGCATGTCATCGCCGGGGTCTGTGCGTTTGACGGTCAGTAGCTGGTAGATGTAGTCGATCAGGCCTTGGCGGGCGGTTTCGGCGTCCTCTGCGGTGGCGTGGGGATCGATCAGGGATTTGGCGCTCGTTGTGAAGAACTGGTGGTCCGCGTAGGGCACGCCCAGCAGATGGCAGATCACGGTGCACGGCGCGGGTAGCGCGAAAGCTTCGAGGAGGTCGACAGGTCGCGGCCCGGCAAGCATTCGGTCGATGAGGTCGTTGACGAGATCTTCGATCGGAGTGCGCATCGCCTCGATGCGTTTGGCGGAGAACGGTTTGGCCACGAAGTGGCGTTGACGGGTGTGCTCGGGGGCGTCCATGGTCAGAAATCCCAAGCGGTGCATGAATTTACTGGGGGTGGAGTGGGGATAGTTGGGGTGCTCGGGTACGGCGCTGAGGCGTGGGTCGCGCAGCAGTGTCCGTGCTTCGTCGTACCCGCTGATCAGCCAGGGGGTGCTGCCGTCCCAGATCTGCGCGCGTGTGATCGGTGAGTCATTCTGTACTGCACGCAGTTCCGGTGACGGGTCGAAGGGGCACTTGGGGTTTCGGGGGGCGGGGTAGGTGGGCAGGGTGTCTGTGCGCTTCGCGTCGTGCGGTGCGTTGTCGGTCGCGTCCCCTTCTGGGCGGTGCGGGGCGCGCATCACTGGTCTCCGAAGCTGTCGAACAGTTCGTTCGCGGTGTCGAATCGCGGGCCTTTTCGCGGCCCTGGGGCAAACTGTGCGGGCATTGTCACGAAACCGTTGATCTGACCGACCGTGGGGTATCGAACGGCGGCATTGTCGACAAGGCGGTAGCCGGGGAGTCGGTCGAGAACTTGGCCGACGACGACCTCGAAGTCGATTTGCGCGATGTGGCGGCCGATGCATCGGTGCAGTCCGAGTCCGAACGCTGCATGTTTGCGTGTGTCACGGTCGAAGTCGATGGTGAGGGGGTCGGGGAAGACCTTTTCGTCGAGGTTGGCTGCTGCCCAGGAGATCAGGACTCGTTCGCCGGGTTCGACGGTGGCTCCGTCGATCTGTGCCTCTTCGGTGGCTGTTCGTCCGACACAGACAACAGGGGTGAAATAGCGCAGGAGCTCTCCGCATGCTTTCGGTAGGTCGTCCGGGTGATCGATCAGTCGTGCTCGATCATCGGTGTTGCGGTCCAGGTACTCGAACGTCGACGAGAGCAGGGCGGTGGTGGTGTCCATACCGCCGGCGATCATGGCGTTGCAGACGGCGATGATGTCTGCGTCGCTGATGTTCTCACCGCCGATCTCCATCTGGGTCAGGAAGCTGATGAGGTCGTTGCGGGGATGGGCACGGCGGAGGGGAATGGTCTTGATTACTTCGCCGATGAGCATCGCGAAGCCGGTTTCGACCGTCTTGTATTCCGGGGTGTCGGATGGGGTGTAGGCCAGGGCATGCACGGCCTCGGCGTAGATGCGCCAGTTGTCCATCGACAGGCCCACGATGTCGAGGGTGAGCAGAGCCGGCACGGCATTGGCGAGATCCATCACGAGGTCGATCTCGCCTGATTCGATGGCTTGGTCGATGCACCACGTCGTGTAGGCCTCGATCCGTGGGCGGAGCCGTTTTGCAGAGGTGGGAGAAAAGTAGGTGTTCAGTGCTTTTCGCCAGTCCAGATACTCGGGTGGGTCCATTTCCAGTGGTAGGGCACGAAACGTCGACGCGGGGATGATCGTTCCTTGCGGTCGCCCTGGCGTGTTGGGTAGCTCGTGGGCCGAGGAGAACACTTCCGGTCGACGTGCGACTGAGGCGACCTGCTCGTAGCCGCTGACCACGTAGAAGCCACCGTAGTGGGAGCTGTGGGCTACCGGGCACTTTTGGGTCATGGCGGTGTTGACTGCCCACGGGTCTGCTGAGTATTCGGGTGAGTGGTGGTCGAAGTCGATGTTTGGGACGGTGCTGTTCGGCATGACGGGGGCTCCTAGGGGCGTGTGGCGGCCGAGACCGGTTGTGGGAGAAGTTGAAAGCCGGGGTAACCGTCTGCGGTTACTTGCTCGCAGCGGGCGGCGTAATCGGGGAACCCGATGAGGGGCATGAAGACCCTTTTCTTGCCGGGGATGTTCGCCCCGAGGTACCACGAGCCACACGAGGAGAGGAGAGTTCCGGCGGCGACGTCGGTGACGTGTCGACCCCAGTCGTGTTCGGCCTGTGGTGTGGCTTCGATGCTGTGGATGTGATGGTCGGTGAGGTGTTGCAGACAGGTTCTGATCCAGGTTGCGTGTTGATGAATTGCCACCAGCACGTTGGCCAGGACGGACGGGCTACCGGGGCCGGTCATGGTGAACAGGTTGGGAAAGCCGGAGGTGGCCAGGCCCAGGTAGCTGCGGGGGCCCTCCGACCACGCCTGGCGCAGCGTTCGACCGCCGCGGCCGCGGATGTCTATGCGTGTGAGAGCGCCGGTGATGGCGTCGTAGCCGGTGGCGAACACGAGGATGTCCAAGTCGTGCGAACTGTGTGTCGTCCGTAAGGCGGTCGGTGTGATCTCGGTGATCGGGTGGGATGCAATGTCGACGAGGTCGACATTGGGACGGTTGAACGTTTCGTAGTAGCCGTCGCCGAGGCAGATTCGTTTGCATCCCATGACGTGGCGAGGGGTGAGGGTTGCAGAGACTGCAGGATCGGCCACGGTCGAGCGGATCTTGGTGCGGACGAAGTCGGCGACGACCTCGTTTGCCGCAGGGTCGACGAGGAGATCTCCGAAGGAGCGTAGGAGCAGCGGCCCACCCCTGTTCCACAGGTGCTCGAACTGTGCTTCACGCTCTGTCTTCGAGAAATGGAACACCGAGTTCGGGTTGGTAGGAAACCGGGACAATCCGGCTGTGGGAACTGTGTTGTTGCGTGCACGAAATCCCGCGTAGTCGGCCTTGATTGCGGCTTGGAGCTGAGGGTCGAGCGGTTCGTCGCCTGCGGGCAAGGTGTAAGCAGGGGTGCGTTGAAAGACGGTGAGCTGACGAGCGTCTCGGGCGATCAGGGGGATGGCTTGTACCCCAGACGAACCGGTCCCGATCACACCGACTCGTTTGCCTCCGAGTGCCACGTGATGGTGGGGCCACCGTCCGGTGTGCAGGATGTCGCCTGCGAATGAGTCCAGGCCGGGGATCTCGGGCACGTTGGGTTCGGACAGGCAACCTGTCGCGGTGATGACGTACCGGGCGATGATTTCGTGTCCGGTATCGGTCCGGACGGTCCAGGAGGCGGTGGCGTCGGAGTAGACCATTTGTTGTACGCGCGTGTGGAACTCGATGTCGCGTTCGAGGTCGAAGCGATCCATCACGTGCTCGATGTAGCGCATGATTTCAGCTTGGTCGGCGTATCGCCGTGTCCATTCCCAATCTTGTTGCAGCTCATCGGAGAATTGATACGAGTACTCCAGGCTCTCCACATCGCAGCGCGCACCGGGATATCGGTTCCAATACCAGGTGCCGCCGGCATCACCTCCTGCCTCGTACACGCGGACGGTCAGGCCGATCGTGCGTACTTCGTGCAACATCTGCAGTCCTGCGAGCCCCGCACCCACGATCAGAACATCGACATGCTCGTCCATGTCATCGCTCCGTGCTCGTGTTCACGGTCTGCTGATATGGCATCTCCGATGACGGCGCGCGTTCGCTGCGAACTGCCGCGACGCTCGCCGCAGCAATCCAGACAATGACAGCGAACACACTGGCATAGGTGATGAAACCTCCCGCCTTGATGGGGCTCTCGGGTGCCAGGAGCGGAACGCAGCCCAAAATCTGCACCACGACGACGATCGCCGAGAGTGGTTTGAGAAATCCGGGCCATCCTGCGGCGGCGGTGGTGCACAGGGCTGCGGACACGACGATGACAGCGGCCGGGACGGCACTGAACATGAAGCCCAGTACGTAGGCATCGGAAAATGCGTGCAGTAGTGCGTGGGAGTCCGGGTCGGCGGCCCAGCCCGAGAAGATTTGGAACAGACCGAGATAGACCGTGGCGAACCCCACCCACGCCGTGCCGGCCGCCATCATCAGCATCGGCAGCGGACTGTGCGGTACTTCCCGCCGAAACCGCACGTACAGATAGCACAGGAACCACAGGGCGGCCATCAACGCGATGCCTGCGACGAACTGGTAGATGTATCCGCTGGTGGTGTGGGTGGCGTAGAAAGTCACCACCTCGTCCTCCGGTGAGCCGAAAGGCGGGATCGGTGCCAACACGAAGATCGTCGACGCCAACACCAGCAGGCTGATGATCCCACTTGCGGCGTGCACGATGTGGGGGCGGGTGCGATCGGTGTCGCGTTGGGATTGTGGAGTGTCCATTACTGCACCGCCTCGAGGTTGAGTTGTGCTGCGATGTGCAGGGCGAGCGCCGCGGGGCTGGAGTCTTGGCGCATCTGTTTGGGTGTGACCCGAATGTCGAATTCCCGGTTGATCCGGGTGCTGAGTTCGAGCGCCATCAGAGAGTCGAGGCCGTGGTCGCCCAGAGATCGGTCCGGGTCGAGTGCAGCAGCGTCGACGCGCAGAATCTCCGCGGCGTGTGCGGTGAGGATGCTCTCCAAAAATCGTTGCTGCGCTGGGGGTTCGAGATTCTGCAGTTCTGCCAACGAGGTAGATGCGGTCAGGTCGATCCCGCGTTCTGCGCCTCGATCGGCAGGGATGGCCGCGAAGAACGACGAGGTGCGAAGTTTGTCTGCGAGCATCGACTGCCACCCGGGGTCGAGGATCGGGAGGTAACCCGCGCGCGGCCGGTCGTAGCGTAGGAGCGCATCGCACGCGTGGAGGCCCTCGTCGGGGTCGATCATGGCGTTCCCGCGGTCGGCGAACATCGTGCCGCGCCCGTACTCGGCCCACGCTCCCCAGTTGACACTCAGAGCTGGCAAGCCGTGGTCCCGCCGCCACATCGTGAGGCCGTCGAGCAGTGCGTTCGCCGAGGCATAGCATGCCTGACCCGCGAAACCCACGAGTGCCGAGGCCGAGGAGAATCCGAACCACCAGTCGAGTTCACTGTGCGCACACGCCTCGTGCATCTTCAACGCGCCGTGCACCTTCGGTGCCCACACGCGCTCCATCAACGCATCGTCGACCGTGGTGATCGCGGCGTCGTCGACAACTGCTGCTGCATGAATGACCCCTCGCAGCGGCAGTCCGGTGGCGGTGGCAGCACGGACCAGGTCCGTGGCCGTGTCCCCGATCGCGATGTCTCCGCGAACGATCTCGATATCGGTTCCACCCGAACGCAACTCGTCGATGAGTGCCATCGCCTCGACCGAGGGCGCGGATCGGCCGTTCAAGACGACCCGTCCGGCACCGTGTTCGGCGAACCACCGCGCAAGGATGAGGCCGAGACCGCCCAAACCGCCGGTGACCACGTAGGAGCCGTCGGCGCGGATCACCGGTACGTCGTCGGGGCGGATCGCTGCGTGCCCCTCACCGTCCTGTGGAACGGTCAGAACGAGCTTGCCGATGTGATCTCCCGCAGCCAGGGTGCGGAACGCGGTGCTGGCATCGCTGAGCGGATAGGTGGTGTGCGGGGTCGGGGTGAGAGCGCCCGAGGCGAGCAGTTCGTGTACTTCGCGGAGGACATCGCCGAGTTCGTCGTAGGGCAGAACGCCCAAGTCGACACTGTGCAGAGAGATGTTGCGACGGAACGGGAACAGCCCGATCTTGGAGTCGGCGTAGATGTCCTTCTTGCCGAGCTCGACGAATCGGCCGCCGATGCGCAGCAGGTCCAAACCAGCTCGTTGCGCGGCGCCGGTGAGCGAGTTGAGTACAACGTCGACGCCCTCGCCGCCGGTGACGTCTCGGATCTGCTCGGCGAACGCGGTCGATCGAGAATTGAAGACACGTTCGATGCCCATGTCGCGCAGGTACTGCCGCTTGGCGGCGGTACCTGCGGTGGCATAGATGGTTGCGCCGAGGTGTCGAGCAACCGCGATCGCTGCGAGCCCCACTCCGCCGGTCGCCGAGTGGATCAATACCCGCTCACCGGGACGAATCCTGCTCAGCCGATGAAGCCCGTACCACGCAGTGGCGAACACGCTGGGCCGCGCAGCTGCAGCAGCGAACGTGACGTCGTCGGGAAGTCGGTTGACTTTGCATGCGGGGACCACTGCGAAAGACTCGAAGACGCCTGGATGCATTGCGGCCACGCGATCGCCGGGTCGGAATGTGGTGACCGATGATCCGGTGGAGACAACTGTTCCGGCGCAGTCGAATCCGAAGGGCATCGGTGCGCCGTCGACGGTCTTGTACAGACCCATCGCGTTGAGGACGTCGGCGTAGTTCACGCCGAGTGCCTCGACTGCGATCTCGATCTCGTCGGCCGCGGGCGGACGGGCGGTGGTTGCGACCAGTTCGAGGCTGCCGAGGTCGCCGGCGTGTTGGGGAGCGAGCGCGTAGCGATCACGCCCGAAACGAATGGGGCGGTGTCGGCGCTCGTTATCGCGCAGCGGGGCCACTTTCAGCCGCGCCAGGAAGAGTTCGCCGTCGCGTAATGCGATCTCGTCTGCGTCGTCGTCGGCGAGGAGGATCTGGGCCACCAGTGTGGGCTCGGCAGGGGATGACACATCGAGGTGACGGATACCGAGCTCGGGGTGTTCGTGACCGATCACTCGGCACAGGCCGCGTACCGCAGTCTGCTCGAGGTTGCGGCCGTCGCCGGAGCCGACCCTCTGAGCATCATGGGTCACCACCCACAATCGCGGCCGGTGTGTGTCGGTACGTTCGACGAGGACGCGAACGAGCTCGATGAGCTGTCGGATGCGGTCTTGGGCGCGCTGCGCAGTGTCGTGGTCTGCGGTGTTGGTCGGTGGGGCGCAGAGCACCACCACCTGATGCGGAGGATGCGCCGCTAGGTCGGCGTCGAGTGCGTCGGAGTCGGTGTGAAAGGCGCGAATATCGATGTCGTTGCCCAGCGCGGCTGCGAGGTCGACGGTCAGTGGGTCAGTGGTGCTTGCTTCGGTGAGGACGAGCCATCGCCCGGCCTGTGTTTGGGGCGCGGGGAGGTCGGCGCGTTCCCACTCGACGGTGAGGAGTCGTTCGGCCAGTCGCCGGTCTGCGGTGGCCAGCCGCACGCCGGTGGCTTCGGCGACGACGGTGCCGTCCTCGTCGAGCAGTGTTATGCCGCCGATCGCGAGCTGTTCGTCGAGATGGTGCAGTTGAGCAAGGCAGTAGCGAGCGTGGTGGGGGTTGCGGTGTACCCGCAGCGAACCAACTCCGGTGGGGAAGGCGTCGCGGATGAGGGCCGGGTGAGACGCCAAGGTCTGAAGGCAGCCATCCATCAGAACGGGGTGTAGGGAGTACGCGTCGACTTGGCTTCGCGCGGTGGCGGGAAGCGACACTTCAGCGAAGACGGTCTGCGCTGTACCGGTGTCGTCGGACAGGTGCAGCGCGGTCATCGCTGCGAACGCGGCTCCGTGGTGTACGCCAGCCCCGTGGAACTTGGCGTAGGCGTCTTTGGTGTCCAGAGGCGTCGGATGGGAGGCCAACAACTCGGCAACGTCGAGACGCTCGGGTTCGACGGGTGGCCTGATTCGGAGTGTGCCGCTGGCAAGGAGGGTCGATGCATCGCCGTCGTGGCGGGTCAGTGACTCGAACCGAACCGATTCGTGTCCCTCGGGCCGGGTGCGAGAGGACACCACAGTGTTCTCGTGGAGGTGAAGCATCTCGTGGATGACGAGATCGGTTATCTCGACGCTGCCCAGGTCGGCTGCGAAGACCGACTGTGCGGCGACAAGCCCCATCTCGCAGTAGCTCGCACCGGGCAGTGCTGGCTGATCATGGACCTGATGATCGTCGAGGTACTGCAGATCGCGGCCACTCATGGTGGCCTGCCATCGGTGCTCGTCATCGGCGTCTATCGGTGTCATGTGGACGCCGAGCAGCGGATGAGCGTCGACGCTGGCTCCGGGCTTTTTCACGTGCAGGGCCAGGACGCCGAGATCTTCTCCTGCCCAGGTGGGAAGTGGAACGTCGACCAGCTGACCAGAGGGGTATACGCGCTCCCAGTCGACGGTGACGCCGCTGCAGTGCAGGTCCGACAACTGGGGGAGCAGGCCCAGTGACTGGTCTCCGTCGCGGCGCAGCGTTCCGATAGCGGTGGCATCTCGACCGATCGATGTCGCGGTCTCGGTGATGGCGTAGGTCAGGAGTGGATGTGGTGAGAGCTCGACGAAAATTCGGTGCCCGTCCAGCACCGCGGCAGTCACGGCATCTGCGAAACGCACCGGCCGCCTGAGGTTGTCGACCCAGTACCCGGCATCGAAGGCCGCGGGTTTTCTCGGATCTTCGAGCACAGTGCTGTAGACCGGAATCTTCGCGGCGTCGGGGGCGAGGCATTCGAGCTGTAGCGCGACATCGTCGAGAATCGAGTCCACGTGCGGTGAGTGGGATGCATAGTCGACGGCAATGGTTCGCGCATGAAGATCGCGCGCGTCCCACTCGGTGACCAATTGCTTGACCCGGGCGGGGTCTCCCGCAACCACGGTGGAAGTGGGGGACACGATGACCGCGACGGTGACGTCGTCGATTCCGGCGGCCTCGAGCTCAGCGGCGACCTGCAGGTGGGGTAGCTCGATTGTGGCCATCGCGCCGCCGCCGGCGATCCGGGTGACCAATTGGGAACGCCGGCAGATCACCTTGACGCCGTCGTCGAGGGTGAGCGCGCCGGCGACAACGGAAGCCGCGGCTTCGCCGAGCGAGTGGCCGATGACCGCGGCTGGCTCCACGCCACGTGAGCGCCACGCCGCCGCGAGAGCAACTTGCACGGCGAAGATGGTCGGCTGGATCTTCTCGATCCCGGTCACGGTCTCGTCGGCCACGAGTTCACCACGTACCGAAAACCCTGCTTCGCGCGCGATGAGCGGCTCGAGTTCATCGATCATGGCTGCGAACGCCGGTTCGGTGGAGAGCAGTTCGCGCCCCATTCCCGCCCATTGAGACCCTTGCCCGGAGAACACCCACACCGGTGCGCCGCCGTGGCTGCCGATGGCAGCACTGACCACACCCGTCGCGGGTTGCAAGGCTGCAATGCTGCGCAGTTGGTCGGTCAGTTCCTCATGTGAGGCCGCAAGTGCGACAAGACGTTCGGTGCGATGTTCGCGGTGGCGTGCGAGCGTGGTGCCGATGTCGGTGAGCGAAGCGTGAGCGCCGGGGCCCGTCAACCACTGCGCCACGCGGCCGGCTGTCTGTGCCAGGGCCTGGGGTGTGCTGGCCGAGAGCAAGATCGGCTGGGCTGTCGTACTGTCTGCGGGTTCGTCTGCGCTGGGTGCCGTCGCTGCAGCTTCTCCGACAACGACGTGAACGTTGGTTCCGCTGAACCCGTATGACGAGACTGCGGCCAGCCGAGGTGATCCCGGGTTGTCCCATTCTGTCAGCTCGGTCGGAACGTACAAGCGGGTGTCTTCGGAGGATATGTCGGGATTCCATGACGTGAAGTGCAGATTTCCTGGAATCTGCTTGTTGCGCAACGACATCACGGTCTTGATCAGCCCTGCGAGACCCGATACCGACTCGGTGTGCCCGATATTGGTCTTCACCGACCCGAGAGCGCATGGTGTGTCGCCGTTTCCGTAGACGGCAGACAAGGCTTGGAATTCGACCGGATCGCCCGTGGGGGTTCCCGGGCCGTGCGCTTCGACGAACTCGACATCTGACGGGTCTACGCCCGCCACACGGAGTGCACTGCGCTGCACGGCTTCTTGAGCTGAGGCGGATGGGACGACGATGTTGTCGGATCGGCCATCGGAGTTCGCCGCCGACCCACGTATGACCGCCAGGACACGGTCACCGTCGCGCTCGGCGTCGTCGAGGCGTTTGAGGGCGATCACCGCGCACCCTTCGCTGCGTACGAATCCGTCTGCCGCAGCGTCGAATGCCGCGCATCGTCCGTTGGGTGAGAGCATCGACCACTGCGAAAACAGCACGCCGACCTCGGGACCGAGCTGCAGCATGGCCGCGCCGGCCAGGACGAGATCGGTTTCTCCAGAACGCAGGCTCTGGCATCCCAGGTGCACCGACAGCAGCCCCGATGAGCATGCGGTGTCCACCGCAACCGAGGGGCCGTGAAGCCCGAGGAGGTAGGACACGCGACCTGCTCCCACAGAATGGGCATTGCCGGTCATGACGTACGGGTTGTCGACCAACGAATCGTCGAAGGTGCGCAATAGATAGTCGTGGTGGGCGAGACCGAAAAAGACACCGGTCTGCGAGTCTTTGAGTGAGCCCGGAGCGATGCCTGCGTGTTCGAGTGCTTCCCAGGACATTTGGGTCAGTAGACGGTGCTGCGGGTCCATCGCTTCGGCTTCGTATTCGGTGATGCCGAAGGCCGTGGTATCGAAGCCACCGATGTTGTCGAGAAAGCCGCCCCATCGAGAGACGGTGCGACCGAGGACGCCGGGCTGCGCGTCGTAGACGTCGTCGGCGGCCCAGCGTTCGGGCGGGACCTCGCTCACGGCATCGCCGCCACTGGCCAGAAGATTCCACAGTGCGTCGGGGGAATCGACACCGCCGGGGAACCGGCAGCCGATTCCGACAATGGCGATGGGGTCTACGGTGGCTGCGTGTCGGTCGGGGCTGTTGGTAGCGTGCTGCACGGTGAGATCAGACATGGTTGAGCTCGCTTCTGTCCGAGGTGACGGGGGTGACGATCATGGGGAGGCTGTTCGGGCGTGGCATCGCCGCCGCGACGCGGCGCACGGTGTGGCGGGGAGCCGGAATCAGTCGCCACCGTCCGAGGATCGTTGCCAGTGCAATGACCGCTTTGGCCTGGGCGTAGGACTCGCCTATGCACCGGCGATTGCCCTCGCCGAACGGGAGGAAGGCGGTGCGGTCGGGTAGCTGGTCGCGGTCGACGAGCCACCGCTCCGGACGAAAGGAATCCGGGTCGGTGAAGGCGGATCCGTCGCGGTGCAGGTCGATCTGGCTGAACATGATGTCCGCGCCTGCGGGGAGCTCGACCCCGTCGATGACGACATCGGTCTCGGCGCGGCGGAAGAGCATCAGCAGTGAATATCGACGAAGCACTTCGTTCACCACGGCGCGGGTGTAGGTGAGGTCGTCGATGTCGGTGAACTCGGCCGGCCGGCCGTCGAGCACTGTGCGCAACTCGGTACGGAGTGTGCGTTCGACGTCCGGGTGTTGGGCAATCTCATGGAATGCCCACGTCAGCGTCGCTGCGGTTGTTTCCGTGCCCGCCATCATGATCGACACCAGTTCGTCTCGGATGAGGTCTTCGCTCATCGCCTCGCCGGTGTCGGGATCTCGGGCAGCGCGAAGGTGGGAGAGCAGATCTGCGCCGTCTCCGCTCTGGTCGGTGCGCACGACGTGATCGACTGCTCCGCGCAGGCGGTCGGCTGCGCCCATGAATCGCCTGTCGAATCCCGACGCCTTGCACAACCAGGACGGCAGGACTGTGCGGGCGACCATGCCGTAGGTGAAGATCGGTAACGATCGAATAATCTCTTGCACAACGTCTTTGGGTAGGCTTCCGGTGAACATCGATCGCGCGATGGTGGTCAGCGTGAGCTCTACCATTGCTTTTTGCACGATGACTCGCTGTCCGGGAACCCAGGATTCGGCGAGGGCATGGGATTCGGCGGTCATGATCTTGGCGTACGAGGCAATCATCTGCTTGTGGAACAGGGGCTGGATCAAGCGACGCTGCCGCCGGTGTAGCGCGCGGTCAGAGGCCAGTAAACCGTTGCCGCTCAATGGATGTACGGCTTCCCACACCATTCCTTTGCCGAACGAGCGGGCGTCTTTCACGAGGACGTGGTGGGCCAGCCGTGCGGTGGTGAAGAAGTAGATCGGACGCTTGCCGATGAAAATCTGAACCATGTCGCTTTGCGCGCGCAGGTCGGCGAAGAAGTCGAAGGGGTTGCGCATCAGCGGAAATATGTGGCCGAGCATGGGCCACTTACCGGGTGCGACCGGTACCGCTCGGGTGGGCGGGCCGTCGTGCGTTTGCTCAGTTCCGGTGTACGGGCATTGCGATCCAGGCTGCATCGATGAGTCGCTACTGCTCAAGGTGTGTCTCCGACCAAATCAGGCCTGAAGCCGAGTACCAGCTCCAGGGCGTGGATGTCGAGCGATTCGGGAAGCGAGGCTGTGTGATCAATGGCACTGTACAAGTTACTCCGGCTAAGTGTAAGTAGTTAGTCATTACTAATTTGTAAAAGTTAGGATCGGTGGCATGGACCAACAGCGGAAAATGAGCGGCGCGGACCGGAGACAGCAGGTTCTGCAGATGGCCGCAGACGAATTCGCAAACGGTGGACTACACGGAGCATCGACAGAGTCGATCGCCCGGCGGGCCGGAATCACCCAGGCCTACATCTTCCGAATATTCGGCACCAAGAAAGCACTGTTCCTCGAGGTCATGACCGCGTCGTTCGAACGGCTCACCGAGGGCATGCGCGAAGCCGCCGGCGACGCGACCGGGCAGGACGCACTGGCCCTGATGGGTGCCCGATACAACGACATGCTGACCGATCGCAGCGCGCTGCTGCTCCAGCTACAGGGGTTCGCCGCGTGCGGCGACCCCGAAGTCCGCGACGCGGTCCGGAACAGTTTCGGGCGCATGTGGAAGACCGTCGCCGACATCACCGGGCTCGACGCCGTCACCATCAAGGCCTTCCTGGCCTTCGGGATGCTCCTGAACAATGCCGCTGCCCTGCAGGTATCCGAATTGGAGGAGCCATGGTCCGAAGGCGTGCGAACACGCATTCAGTCCGGTCTGTTCGATCACATCACCAGCGAGACCAACCGATGAGCGCCGACGCGGTCACTCACGAGTCCCAACCGCCGAAGCTGCTGGTTCCATCGTTGGTGTTCATAGCGCTCGTGGTCGCCGCGGTAGGAAGCCTCGGGGCACCACTGATCACCAGTGTCGCCACCACACTGCACGTATCACTTGCCAGCGCCCAGTGGACTCTGACCATCACGTTGCTGGCCGGAGCCATCGCGACCCCTGTCCTCGGACGACTCGGTGCAGGCCCCCACAGACGAGCAACCATCCTCGCGACCCTCGCCGTCGTGGTGACCGGCAGTGTCCTCACCGTGATCCCACTGCCGTTCGCATGGCTGCTCGTCGGACGCACCGCACAGGGAGTCGGTCTCGGCCTGACCGCCCTCATGATGGGCGTCGCCCGCGATCACCTCCCCAAAGAAAAATCGGCCTCCACCATCGCCTTGGTCTCCGTCGCGTCGACCATCGGCATCGGCATCGGTTATCCACTGGCCGGCCTTCTCGTCGAGGTCGGCGGCCTTCGAGCTGCATACGGACTCGGGGTGGTCGTGACCGTGATCGCGTTCCTGGCTGCCTATCGCAGCATCCCGGCCTCACCCGCTGGCCGGTCGGCTCACGTGGACCTGCCCGGCGCAGCACTGCTGGCCGCAGCGCTGTTTCTGGTGCTGTTTCTCGCCAGCGAGACCAGCCTGTGGGAAAGTCACCTCACCGGTGCCCTGGTACTCGCAGTGATGGCAATCGTGCTCCTCGCCGGATGGACACTGATCGAACGTCGCACCAGAGAACCCCTGGTCGACATTCGATTGCTACGGCACCCGGCAGTCGCGGGAGCGAACGTCGCAATGTTCATCGGCGGCATCGGCATGTACCTCTTGCTCACCCTGATCACTCGCTACGCACAAACCCCCAGCAGCACTGGATACGGATTCGGCCTGACCACTTTCGTCGCCGGACTCGTCCTCGTGCCATTTTCCGCGCTCGGATTCGTCGCGGGCAAAGTGACACCGCGGGCACGTGAACGCATCGGTGCCCCTTTGGTTCTCGCGGCCAGCGCGGTGATTGTTCTCATATCGTTCGTGATCTTTGCGACGGCACGCACGAACATCGTCGAGCTATTGGTTGCAATGGCCATCCTGGGCTTCGGCGTGGGTAGCTTCTCCTCGGCGATGCCCGGCGTCATCCTCGCTGTCACCCCTAAAGACGAGACATCGAGTGCAATGAGCGTCAACCAAGTCGTTCGCAGCGTCGGATTCTCCCTCGGCAGCGCTACCGGCGGACTCATGCTCGCGGCCGGCACGACCGGTGAGTTCCCCAACGACGGCGCGTATACCGTCGCGGCGTGGATCGGAGCCACGGTCATGGCCGTCACTGCTATCACATGCATTGTCCTGCATCGGAGGTCGCCGCAACGCGCATCGTGAACACGGACACCCACCCGGCCCGCCCAGAGAAGGAAACTGGGCGAGCCGGGTGGCTGCGCGTACGGGTTTCAAGACTAAGTCGAGAGGTTGCGACTGGTGCGCAGGAAACCTGTCATGTACTCGATCAACGTCCAACCCCCGGACTCGTCATATGAGTTGCTGCTGGACAGATGTCCGAGCGGATACGACTCGACCGCAATCGGTGCGATCTCAGCGGGTCGAATCGACCCCACGCCGAATAGGGCCATCCGCCTGCGTCGAACGTCCTGACGAACCCGGTAGAGGGTGCCGTCGACACCGACTGCGTGCGGATCGCGCATCTGCATGAACGACCAACCGATGACCGATGACTCGAAGATCTGGCGACCGTTCCAGCACGTCCGATTCAAGAAATCAGCATCGATATAGGGGCCTAGGGCCGGCACCGGGCGAGGCGAAACCCCGTACTCCTGTGCCAATCTCACGAACTCAGTGACAGCCAGCCAGCCCTCGGCTTCTTCTCGAGACTCCCGCTCGCGAACCATCTTCAAGCGGGCCCGCTCGGCGTCATCGAGACCATGGATATTGTCCTCTATGCCCACGCGCTTCACCGATCCTTATGCATGAGCTCGACGGCGTTCTCCTGCAGTGAGTCCGCTATCGACCTCAGTTTTGGAGTTGGCCTGATCCAGTGACTGGATGAGTGTCATGATCGAGAGAGTACCTCGTGGATACGAGTCGAAGTGTATGTCGCACGTGCTGTCGATGTTCATATCTGTGTGGCTGCTGGGAAATCGGCCCCGAACTCGTCGATAACGGCAGGACCGACAGGTCTGCGAGCGACAAGGGGACGCAGCAATTGTTGAATGGTGGCCGTGATCGGCCAGTGCTCGACTGGTAGCGAGTCGAGCAGTAGGGTCACGGCGGTTTCTGTGTCTGGGTCGTCCATGACGGCGGATAGCCCGTTGAGGATTATGGGCGTAGTTCGGTCGATCAAAATGGTCAGTGTTCCGAACTCGTGGTCCACGAACGTTTCTACAGTGGAAAAAGAGACGAGGAATGTGTCGAATTTTTGGTACTGAGCGTCGTTGAGCCCGAATCGATCTTGGGTCTCCAGCTCCGCGGTCAAGATATCATAGATCGCTATTCCGTTTAGGGGTGGTCCATCAGCTCGGTGCGCCGCGCGTTTATCCGAGACGGGGGTGGCCCACTTAGTGACCGCTTGCATCGTTTGGGGTGGTAATTCGTTGTTTCTAAGGATGAAGTCAGCTTTGTGAAAAGTCTGTTTGCTATTCCGAAGTGCTCTGAGGAGAAAGTAGGCATTGATCTGTCGGATGCCCCGTCCGCGAAGTGCGGCAGTCAGTTCGGTGAACACAGGAGTCAGGTCATCGCTGTTGCACGCGTGTGACAGTGCTATTGCAAGACCATTGAAGTCCTGTCCGGGGTAGCTGTCGAGGCAACTTATCGCTGCGCTTATGTAGGCCCTTCGGGAACTGGGTGCTCTGGAAGCGAAGCCGTCATCGAGGACGTTGCAGGCCAGCATAGGGGCTGTTGGGACCGTCTCGTGGAGGCCGCCACTTCGGCGATCGCAGGCGGTGACTAGCTGCACCAGATCATTTTGTAGATGTTCGCGTTCTTTGAAGATTCGGCCGGCGGCCAAAAGCCATGTGTTTCGCCAATGGGGGTGGTGGGCGGTGAGTTGAAGCAGGGCGAGGACTTTCGTGTCTTGTCCCATCGTCAGCGCGTTTGCTCCCATCAGTTCTTGCATACTGCGAACTTCGAATCCTACTCGGTCGTCAGTAGGGACGAGTAGAACCAGTCGGTGCGTGGCAGCCCTGACCAGTCTGCTCGCTATAGAGCTCACGTCTCGGGGACCGAACTCCTGGGTGATGAGTCGGGTCCGCACTATCTCGTCGAGTCTCGACGCAGGCATTGTTGCTTCCGAGCGGCTGCTGCTTTCGGCGGCCACGTGCAGTTCGAGCGCGACTTGGCAGTGCAAATGGAAGACATCGGGTCGATGTTCGTTGAGCAGTGCGGACAGGCCATGGACCCCAGGCTTGTCAATTTCCCGTTGATAGACGGTTCGGTAATACAGCTCGAAGAGGCTGTAGCGGTCGAGCGGTAGGGTCCCGAAGCTTTCGACAATGAACGACATGATCGTCACTTGCAGTGGGGTTTCCATCAGCCGTGCTGTGTTCGGGTCTTTGGCCGCGGTTCGTAGCCTGCGTAGGACGGTGTCGCGTCTTTCGGCGTCGTCAGCCAGCCTCAACCGAACGAGGTCGGTTCCGAATCGTTGCGATTGCGTGGAATTGAGGCGACTCAACGTGAGCTCGGTGAACAAGTCGCTATCGAAGCGTTCGTCGTAGCCCAAAGGCCGAGTTGTGGAGACCAGCAGTAGGTCTGCGTCGAGCTGGTCCGCAGCTTCCATGAAATCGGTGATCCGTTCGATCAGGAGTCGACGCATGGAAGCTGCGCTCACCTCGTCGAGACCGTCGAGTACGACGATCCACGGCCATATGCGTAACCACCCTTCAAGATCGCCGGGACTGAGAGTGCGACCGGCGCGGTTGCCGATGACTTTTGAGAGGTATCCGAGGACACTCAAATCCGGGACCGACGACAGTTCGTCTGCGTACAGTGCGAGGTCGATGCGGATGGGCCAACGGAGGTTTCGTGGCTTTGTGATTCCTGAGCGTTCCATCGCGCTCTGCGTGGCCGAGGTGATTGTGGCAACTTCGGGTGTCATGTCACCGCGGGACAGAAGGCCGCTGCGGTAGATCTGTGCGATCAGTGCGCTGAGTGTTGTTTTGCCCTGTCCGGGTCCGCCGATGATGACCCAGTGCGGTCGTCGTACGCGGTCTTGGAGGCCGCTGCGGAGGACTTGATCGGCGTGCTCGATGATGTGCGCAATTGTCTGCACATCGTGGGGGTGTCCGTCCGGACTCTCGTAGCGTCCTGGCAGGTCGCGTCCCGCTTCTTCTAGCTTTGCTCGTTGGCCTGCTGTTGCTCCAGATTCCGAGAATCGAACCCAGTGCTCGTTTCGGAGGCATTGTGCCGCATGAAGTCTCATAGCGGGTCCGAGATCGGAAGAACTGCTTCCTGGTGCAGTGTTGGCACCGATACAGGCGAGAACATCCCCGATCGTTAGAAGGGCAGGGAATGCATAGCGGACACTCGGGTGCCCGTCGATTAGCGCGGTGATCTGCGCATGGTGCCAGATGCGGATGGCGCGAATCCCGAGGCCGTGAATGGGGTCCTTGTCATCGTGGAGCCTGCCGAGCAGGTAGTTGTTCAGTTGATCGATGCCACCGGAGACTCCATTGCTCGACAATCTGACATTTGAGGCGAACACCATGTAGTCAGGTGGACGCATACGCGACCCTTTGTCCATGGCTTCGACCCACCGGAGCAATTCGGCGTCAATTTGCTTCTTGAACCAGACGAGGTTCGATGCCGGGTCACCCTGGTCGTAGTGGAACTTTGCTTGGAATACGGTGTACCCGGTCCAGTGTTCGTGCACGTGATCGTCTGTGCCGGCGGACCAGTCAATCGTGCCGGCGTAGGTCGCTTCGCGGCCTCCGTCGGGGCCGTCGCCGAAGGCTTCTATCCCGGCCCCGATTGCTCGGACGCACAGCGCAACGACGAGCTGCTCGAAGGGCCGGCTTCCCAGCTGATTGATGTCGTAGTCCGGCACAGGATCAATCATGCCCTCTATGGCTTGTCCGGCCCTGTGTATTTGAGTGGAGGCGCACCCAAGGCAGAATCTGGTGCAGCCCGACGAAAACGGGCGTGCGAAGCGATCGGGCGGCCCCCGGCCTGTCCTTTACCGACCGACAGAATGTCGATCCCTGGCGGTTCAACAGCTGGCCGGGCGGGTGCAGACCGCGCGAGTTGGCCATTAAGGGAGCCATTCTGGAGCTCCGAAGCGATGAATGAATTCCAGGTCCAGCTGCTGCAGATGGGGTGCTTGTTGGAGGCCGATGACGCGGGTGGCTGCAAGCCAACAGCTGTCCGGGTCCGATCGCTTGAGAATCAGATCTTGATGCCACTGGCCATTGCGTGCGGTGAAAAAGATCCTCCAGTACGCCGAGTCCGGGAGGCTGATATTCACGTTGTAGTACTCGGCCGGCGCGACGAGGTTCCCCCAGTCGAGGCGGTGTAGATCGGTGCCGGGACTGACATTCATGTCGACGATTCTCAGCGATAGGTCGTAGAGGGGATACTGACCGTCCTTGAGAACTGCGGCGTGTTGAGCGGTGCCTGCCTTCATGTCATAGGTAGAAAGCATGAAACGGGCGGTGGTGTCGCCGCCGGTCTGGTTGCCGTTAACTCGATCGTCTGAGTTCTCGTCTTCGAGATAGAACTGGCGGCGTACAGGGCCCATGCGGGGCATGTCAAGGATCGCTACGCACCGTTCGAGGTGGTAGAGCTCGACATCGCAAGACGCAAGGTTGGAAAGTTTGGTTCGCTCTCCGACCGTCAGAGCTTGGTTGGTTACAAAGACAATGCCGTTGGCACCGTTGGTGGCCACGCCGGCAACGTCTCCCAGAAATTTCTTCTTGACTGCGCTGAAAGTTTTTCTGGTGTTCGGAAAATAGGCCGCCATGACCCATTTCTTGCCGTCGCGGTGGGCTATTGCGTCGTGGGCATTGTCGGGACCGCCCATCGGCTGAGAGGGGTCGAGGTTTTTGAAGTCGTCTGCGAGAAGGATCTGGGCAGCGAGGCGCTCCGACAGTTGTCCGTGCGTCCAGTCGCGGAGTCGGTGCAGCGTTTCATCGGGCCTTTTCGGTGCCATGTCAGTCGATCTCCTGTAGGGAAAGTTGAGCAGTCCTATTCTGTCAGGCTCGGTAAAATCGCCTGCGCACTCGGTCCCCGGCACCGAGTGCGTCGGGGACAATTGCGGCTGCTGCCGGGTTGCGTCCTGCTGATAGTTGTGATCCCAAACGCTCTGTTTATCAACATGTTTCGATGACTCTTACGTCTTCCAGTGCAAGTGTTTCGATGGTAGATTCAGAGGCGTTCTGTTGATCGGCGGACTGACCATCCGTCACCCGAATTGAGAGGCTGAAATCTGCCATGACATCGATCGTCGATTCAGTGTTACCAGTTGCGTCCGTGCTCGAGGTGGCCTTCGACAATGGGTCTCTAGGGGGTGCCGACTGGTCGAACCGGGCCGTCGTGCTCGAGGCCTTGCCAAAGCCCCTGGTTGCGGGATACCCCGCAGAGGGGACCTATGTGCAGATAAGTGATGGACGCGGCGGTATCGCCGCGTCAGGATGGTTCTCGGTCGATGAGCGCAATGCCACCGAGACCCATGCAAGCGTTGCTGTCGTGTGGCGTGAGCCGTTGATGGCCGTGGAGCACACCTACAAGAGCTGGACGGGGTTGGTGCGTCCACGTGACATCTCACCGGTCACTGTGTCACCTGGGGTCGCTCCCGCATGGTTCGGTGAGTACGTGCGGCCGATCCACGAACGGGCCGCCGTCGAACGGACCTTGCAGGCCGTACGCGAGAGCGCCAATACCGAGCGTGCGAACCATCACGAGTGGATCAGGCGGCTGAATGAGTCTGCATGCGAATGGGCGGACGAGAACAGTCTGTGCAGCGAGTTCGAGAGGTTCTGCGAACAGTGGGGGTTCGAAGGCCGAGAACGTGATTTCGATGTAGAAGTGGATGTCACAGTTTCATTAACAATGACGCGATCGGCGCGTAGCCAAGAAGATGCGGACGAGTCCGTAGATCTGGACGATGTACGGCAGCATCTACGGGACAATTTCTCGTATCTCGATGTGAATTTCACTGTGGGGGAGTAGTAGCCGTACCACAGTGGGGTGCGCGCAGCGTGCCCCACTGCGGTAGCGGTTGATCGGCCGGGGCGCGCAGCGGTCCGAAGGTTGTACCGATACGAAAGATATTGTCAGACAATCAAGATAGGTGATTCGTTGGCCGTTGGCGCGCAGCGCCCGGCAAGGAAAGTCCGCACTAGGCCGCCTTGGCGGCCGGCTTCTGGCGGTGGGCGCGCAGCGCTCACCGGAGCCACCGCAGGCCAACGAGCAAAGCTAGAAGAAGCGGGACGCGACCTGCCAGGACGCTACGAGAGTCCGGACGGACACCCCCACGATG